>DPCK01000109.1 GCA_003516285.1 Lutibacter sp.
TTATACAAAGAACGCTATTCTATTGAGAGAACCAATGCTTGGATGGATAGTTTTCGTTCTTTGCTTAATAGGTTTGATACAACTTTAACTAGCTGGAAAGGATTTAACTTTCTGGCATTTATTGTAATTGGACTGAAAAAATTCACAAGAATTAAAAAGTCAAGATGACTTCATTAAATAAAACAATATGGAAAATCTTACAACCAGTTTTTATGAAATTACTATTAAAGATGAACTTGCCATTATTTTTTTAAAAAATGATGTATTTGGATTGCTTTGCAGTAGAGATCATAGCGATTTACTTTTTCAAACAATGCACAACTTACAACATGACCCCAAAATTAAGGCGCTATTATTCTTAAATGAACCAGGGTGTTATGGTGAAAAAGTTTATGATAGTTTTTTGGGTAAACTAATGTACACTGAAACTAAAAGCAAAGATTCTGAAATGTTAAATTTTGATATACGAAAGTTATCTACTAGAGAAAATATTATCCTAAATCGCTTTGTAAAATATATTTCGAATTACAAAAAACTATGTTTCACAGTTCTTTCCGGTGATATTGTAACGCCGTTTTTTGGATTGTCTTTGGCAACGGATATTCGTTATGCAACATCGGATACCTATTTTTCTTTGGCCCATAACAAATATGGATTGCATCCAAGTGGTGGTTTGCCCTATTTTTTAGTAAATCAATTAGGCTATAGCAAGGCTATAGAATTAATTTTTTCAGAAAAAATTTCGTCAAAAGAAGCCTTAAAATTAGGTTTGATTGCCAAAATTTTACCAAAAGAAAATTATTTAGATTTAGTGGTTGAGGACATTAAAAAAATTACAAAATATAATAATTCAGTATTAATAAGCACTAAAAGATTGTCATCGTATGTTCGCAATTCCTTGTCAGATTATTTGGAATTTGAGGAAGTTTGATAAGTTAATTGCTTTTGCCGCTAATTTAATGGATAATGGAATAAATAATAGAATGTGATAATGATTGAAATTATTATAAAAATAGCATTACTACGAATTTAAAAGCTACAAATGCATATCAAATAAAAAAACAAAAAAAGAAGCGACAAATTACACTCATCATTTTTAATTGTCTTGGGACTATAAAATATTTTGTGTTTTTAGCAATTTGATAATTGAAAAATTAAAAACCCCATCATTTCCAGCAGTATTTAGTTCCGGTAAACCGGCACAAAATACAGCTTCCAATTCCGCAGTAAGAACTTCCTTGCAGGCAGTACTTACTTTTTGCCATTGCGCTTTTTTGTACCTTTTCCATAATAAACCACAAGTCCTTCGATAGTTCCTTTTAGTTTGATAATACCATTTTGTCTGACCATAATTTTATAAATTTTTAATTCTCAACAAATGAAGATTATTAGAGCTTGCATATATCCAAAGACATTCAGTGCATTACTGGAAGAGTGAATGCTATAGACTTTATAGCGCGGAATTTGTAATCCGTGCCCCGCATCACTGGTCCTTTTCATAGACCTCTTTTAAACGCTAACTTTATCTTAAAATAAATCTAATGAAACAACTTCCAATTCGTTTTCCATACCTGCATAACTTCCGGCAGAACTAAAACAATAATCTTCCGGTAAGGTTATAACAATTGTATTTACTTTTTGTTTTATTGGATAATCAAATAAACAATGCCGGCAATAACAAAAATTACCATAATGATTAAATATTGCCAAACATCTGTAAAATAAGGGGAATATGTTTTCCAAAGGTCTTTAAGTCTTTTCATGATGATTTTTTAAAAAACCTATATTTTAGTTCCACTAAATTAAACAAGTTTTAATGTTTTAAACATTTCTTCCTAGGTTTGTTAGACTAATGTTTAAGCATTAAAAGTACTATTAATTTGAATGAAATCACTACTTTTGATTATCAAAATCTAGAAAAATGTCAGATAATATCGTTTCAATAAATTCTAAGATTCCTCAAGTTAAAACAAGTATTTTTAGCATTATGAGCGGTTTGTCTGTCGAAGAAAATGCGCTGAACCTATCACAGGGTTTTCCAAATTTTGAAAGTGATTTAAAGCTGATTGCATTGGTGAATAAAGCGATGGTAAACGGTAAAAATCAGTATGCGCCAATGCCGGGAATTTTAAGTTTGCGTGAAGCCATTGCCGAAAAAATATTCAATTTATATGGAGTGTCTTATAATCCGGAAACGGAAATTACCATTACGGCAGGCGCAACCCAGGCGATTTTTACAGCCATTTCGGCCACAGTCCATAAAGATGATGAAGTCATTATATTTAAACCGGCTTACGACTGTTACGAGCCAACCATCGAACTTTTTGGCGGAAAAGCAATTTCTGTGCAATTAAATCCGGAGGATTTCAGCATCGATTGGCAAAAAGTGAAAGGATTGATTACGGATAAAACCAAGATGGTCATCATCAATTCTCCGCACAATCCTTCCGGCAGAATTTTATCAAAAAGTGATATGCAGCAATTGGAAGCGCTGTTGAAAAACACCAACATTTTATTGCTGAGCGATGAGGTTTATGAGCACATTATTTTCGACGGAGAAAAACACCAGTCTGCAGCTTTGTTTCCTGCTTTGGCCGAAAGGGCATTTATTGTGGCTTCCTTCGGAAAAACTTTTCACAATACCGGATGGAAAGTGGGTTATTGCATTGCTCCGGCGAAACTGACCGAAGAATTTAGAAAAGTGCATCAGTTTAATGTGTTTAGCGTAAACCATCCTGTGCAAATTGCGCTGGCTGAATATTTAAAAAATCCCAATCATTATTTGGAGTTGGGCAGTTTTTATCAGCAAAAAAGAGATTTATTTTTAAGTCTGCTGAAAGATTCCCGCTTCGATTTTATTCCTTCAAAAGGAACCTATTTCCAATTGTTGAATTTCTCGAAAATAACCGATGAAAGCGATGTTGATTTTGCCATCAAATTGACCAAGAAACAAAAAATAGCTTCCATACCAATTTCGGTATTTAATGAAGCCGGTTTAGACACCAAAGTATTGCGTTTTTGCTTTGCAAAAACAGATGAAACCTTAAAAAAAGCAGCAACTATTTTATCTTCTATTTAATTTGTAATTTTGTAAAAACACCGATTATGATTTCAAAAAATATATGTACACTCATTTTGGCTTTTTTAGTATCAGCCTTTTCTTATGTTCAAGCACAAAAAATTGAATATCAAGGAAAAAAATATCTTGTAAAAGGAGAAACTATTTTTTTGAATAAACAAGACATCACCAGTTCTTTGAGTTATGAAGATCAAATGAACATTAAAAATGCCTTAATCGAAAAACTTGCCAATGAACAAATTAGGGAAGCGGAAAAGGCTCAAAAAAAGGCTGAAAAGGAACTTAGAAAATCTGAAAAATCACAAAAAAAAGCAGAAAAAGAGTTAAAAAGAAAAGTAAAAGCACAGAATGATTTAACTAAAAGCCAAAAAAAATTCAAAAGTTACTCAAACAAATATGAGAAATTGAAAAAACGCGGTAAATTATCTCTTGATGAAGACTTAAAATGGCAAGAAAAGCTTGAAAAACTTCAAAAAGATATTTCAAACAATAAAAATAAATTAAATCGACTTTATTAGTTATAAAATTAATTTTGATGTCCGAAAAAATTCATATAGCATTATTGCAAGCCGATTTGGTTTGGCAAAATGCGGAACAAAATCGAAAAAACTTTTCAGATAAAATAAATAATATCAAAGAACAAGTTGATCTTATTATTTTGCCCGAAATGTTTACCACGGGTTTTAGTATGCAGCCTCAAAAAATTGGGGATACAATGCACGGTGAAACGATTGCCTGGATGCGAAAAATTGCTTCCGAAAAAAATGCCGCCATCGCCGGAAGCGTCATTATTTTTGCGAATTCAAAATTCTATAACCGATTTTTATTTATACATCCTTCGGGAGAAATTAATTTTTACGACAAGCGGCATTTATTCAACTTGGCCGGCGAAGATAAAGTGTATCAAAGCGGTAAAGGAAAACTCATCGTAAATTATAAAGGCTGGAAAATTTGTCCGCTGGTGTGTTACGATTTGCGTTTTCCGGTTTGGGCCAGAAATGTGGAAGATTATGATTTGTTGATTTATGTTGCCAATTGGCCAAAAATAAGAATTGCGGCTTGGGACACTTTGTTAAAAGCGCGTGCCATTGAAAATATGTGTTACACCATTGGCGTGAACCGCGTAGGCGTTGATGCCAATAATTATGAATACAGTGGACATTCGGCAGCGTTCGACAGTT
>DPCK01000029.1 GCA_003516285.1 Lutibacter sp.
GTTCTTATCACTTTAACCCTGTCAGAAACTTCAATTTCAAGCCCTTTTTCAACGGTTAAACAAACGGCTTCATTGTTAATGTGTGACGACAAATAATCCATCCTGTCTGTTAAATGAACTATTTGCTGGTAACTGTCGCGTTCGCACATTTTTTCGATAGAACGGTGTATGTAACCCAAATCTGGTTCCACATTTTTTATAATCTCGCCGTCAATGGTTAAAATTAATCGTAACACCCCATGAGCTGCCGGGTGTTGCGGACCCATGTTAATAAAATACTCTTCAGTTTTTATTTTATTTTGTACTTCTTGATCAGTCATTATAAGGCTATTTAATAATCATATTTGCTTCATCAACATAATCTTTCCGCAAAGGAAAACCTTCCCACTCAGGCGTTAAAAAAATGCGTCTTAATTTTGGATGGTTGTTGAATTTTATGCCGAAAAAATCGAATATTTCCAATTCGTGAAAGTCTGCTGTTTGCCAAATGTCATGAACAGAGTCCAAAGTTGGATTTTCTCTGTCTTCAGTCATTACTTTCACTACAATTTGATGTTTCAATTCAGTTGATTCCAAATGGTAAATAACACCCAAAGCAGGAACCCAATCCATACCGGTTATGCAAAATGCATAATCAAATTTTAATTCGGGATGTGATTTTAGCTGACTGCAAATACTGTGAAGTTGTTCTTTAGGAACGATAACATTCAGAAATTCAGACGCTTCCGTCGTAAATTCCAAATCGGTTCCCAAACCTGTAATTATATTTTGTAAATCTTCGTTTGTCATGGTCTTTTATGATTTAATACAAATTATTTTCCTTCATCAAAACCATCAACAGGATTTACCTTTTTGGCCATGTTTTCAGTCTTAATTTTTTGTTGGAGCATAATCATTCCTTCCAATAAAGCTTCTGGTCTTGGCGGACAGCCAGGAACATAAACATCAACAGGAATTACGTGGTCGGCACCTTTTATTACCGAATAGGAATTGTAGTAAAACGGTCCGCCCGAAATAGCGCAAGCGCCCATCGCGATCACGTATTTTGGTTCGGCCATTTGATCGTACAAACGCCTTAANNTCAAAACCAAATCTTGAATAATCGTGTTTTGCGGCACCAGTTTGCATCATTTCTATGGCGCAACAGCTGGTTCCAAAATACAAGGACCAAAGCGAGTTTGCACGTCCCCAGTTGATAACGCTGTCTAAAGTGGTTACCACAATGTTTCCGCCATTGCCTCCAGGAATTATTTTTCCGGGAAAATCTGCAGGAACAACTTGTTTTAATCCTTCTTCTTCTAGCTGGCTTAAATATCGTTTTTTATCTACTCCCATTGTAAAGCTCGTTTTTTGTATGCGTATAACAATCCCAATCCTAAAATGAACAGGAATATAATAATTTCTACCAAAGCAACGGTACCCACTTCTTTGTAAACAACAGCCCAAGGCACTAAAAAGGCGACTTCGACGTCAAATATTAAAAAAAGAATGGCAAAAAGATAATACCCTACTTTAAATTGAATCCAGGTTGGTCCAATGGTTGGAATTCCGCATTCGTAAGGTTCTCTTTTTTGGAGATTATCAGATTTATGTGAAATTAAATTTGATAAAAAGTTTGCACCGGCAACCAGTACAATGGCTGCAAGTAAAAATACAATGATGGCTTCTGAACCCATTTTTTATATACTTTTTAATTGGTGGACAAAATTATGGTTTTAAAGAAAAAAATAGCTGACATAAATCAGCTATTTTTCATATTTTTTATTACTTAACCTCGTATGTTTCTCCTGAGAAGAAGAGGTCATCTGTTTTTTTGAATTTTGAATTTGCTTTAACTTGAGCCGTTAGCGCATCTTCTCTTTCTTCCAAAGTAACATCGGCAAAACTTCTGATAATACCTGTTGCCAATGGATACTCCAATCTTACAAGCATTTGATGAAGCGTTTTATCTTCTTCTTTGGCATTATGAACCAAAATATCTTCCTGCGTTACGCCGTTTTCACCAATGGTTACCACTTCTAATTTCAATTTATTTAACACCAATCCTTTGTCTTTATTTTTACCAAAAATCATTGGTTTTCCGTGTTCAAGAAAAATTTGTCTGTCTTCTTTTACCTCTTTGTCAGTTACATCATCAAAACAACCATCATTGAAAATCACACAGTTTTGAAGTACTTCAATTAAGGAAGTTCCTTTAAATTTATGTGCATCAATAAAAATCTGCGTCATATCTTTCGGATTGTTACCGCCAATTCTTGCGAAGAAACGTGCATTGGCGCCCAATGCCAATTCACCTGGAGAAAAAGGAGGTTGTGTATTTCCGTATGGAGATGATTTTGTTTTTTGTCCAACTAAGGAAGTTGGAGAAAATTGCCCTTTGGTTAATCCATAGATTTCATTGTTAAACATCACCATATTTAAATCGATGTTTCTTCTTAATAAATGAATAAAATGGTTTCCGCCAATGGCCATTGAATCACCGTCACCGGTCATCACCCAAACACTTAAGTTGGGATTTGCCAATTTTACGCCTGAAGCAATTCCGGGTGCTCTGCCGTGAATGGTGTGCATTCCGTAAGTGCTCATATAATAAGGAAAACGTGATGAGCATCCAATCCCTGAAATAAACACGACGTCTTCTTTATTAACGCCCATTTCTGGAAGTGCTTTTTGCATAGATCGCAAAACCACGTAATCGTCGCAACCAGGACACCACCTAACTTCCTGATCACTTGTAAAATCTTTGAATGTATATTTTTTTACAGCTGTTGTAGTTTCCATAATTATACCAATAATTTAAATTGTTGAACTAGTTCGTCGTTAGAGAATGGCAATCCTTGAATTTTGTTGTGTTGAGAAAATTCAAATTTTGGAAATCTGGTTTTTAAAATAGAAACAAATTGACCGGCATTCAATTCACAAACAATTATTTTTTTGTATTTAGATAAAATTTCTTCTGTATTTTTTGGCATTGGATTGATATAGTTAAAATGTGCAAATCCAATATTTTTGTAGCCTTCATCGCTTATTTGTTTAACAGCAGAATGTAAAGAACCATAAGTTCCGCCCCATCCAATCACCAACAAATCTCCTGATTCCGCAAATTCAGTTTTTAATTCAGGAATGTTATTTTCAACTAGTCTGACTTTTTCTGCTCTGATATGCGTCATTTTCTCGTGGTTTATTGGTTCATAAGAAATATTGCCTGTAACAAAATCTTTTTCCAATCCGCCAATTCTGTGTTCCATTCCCGGTGTTCCAGGGACTGGCCAATTACGGGCCAAGGTTTTTTCATCACGGTCATACGGACTCCAATTCTCTTTGATTTCCGTAACCTTGTGGTTTTTAATTTCAGGCATATCTGCAACGGATCTAATTTTCCAAGGAGCCGAACCGTTGGCGATGTATCCGTCAGTCAATAATATTACCGGAGTCATATGTTCCAAAGCAAGTCGGGCCGCTTCATAAGCAAAATTAAAGCAGTTTGCAGGCGTGCTTGCGGCAATTACAATAACCGGACTTTCACCGTTTCTTCCATACATCGCTTGCAATAAATCCGATTGTTCTGTTTTTGTTGGTAATCCTGTTGATGGTCCGCCACGTTGTACATTGATAACTACCAAAGGTAATTCAACCATCATCGCCAAGCCTATTGCTTCGCCTTTTAAAGCCAATCCTGGCCCGGATGTTGTTGTAATCGCTAAATCACCGGCGAATGCAGCGCCAATGGCTGAAGTAACTCCAGCTATTTCGTCTTCTGCCTGAAAAGCTTTTACGCCAAAATGTTTGTGTTTAACCAACTCGTGTAAAATATCGGTAGCTGGCGTAATGGGGTATGAACCTAAAAATAATTCTAAACCCGATTTTTCTGCAGCGGCCAAAAGCCCCCAAGCTGTAGCGGTATTTCCGCCGATAATTCTATAAGTTCCCGGTACCATTTTGGCAGGGGAAATTGTATAGGCATTTGGAATCAATTCCAAAGTTTCGGCAAAATAATAACCGGCATTCAATACTTTCGTATTTGCTTCAATTAAATGTTGTTTTCCTTTAAATTTTTTATTGAAAAAATCAACTGTATGTTCCAAAGAACGATCATACATCCAATAAACCATTCCTAAAGAAAACATATTTTTGCTTCGGGTGATGGATTTGTTGTCCAACCCTTCCACATCTTTCAATGCTTCTTTGGTCATTGTTGTCATATCAACCTGAATAACACGGTAGTTTTCCAAGCTTCCATCCTCAAGCGGATTGGTTTTATATTCCGCTTTGTCTAAATTTTTCTTTGTAAAGGAATCTGTGTCCACAATGATTGTGTGACCAGGCTTTACGGCATATAAATTGGTTTTTAAAGCAGCCGGGTTCATAGCCACCAACAAATCCACATTGTCTCCGGGAGTGCTTATTTCTACGCTTCCAATATGAACCTGAAATCCTGAAACACCATATAAACTTCCTTGAGGCGCTCTAATTTCCGAAGGATAGTTAGGGAAGGTTGCAATATCATTGCCAAACATTGCCGAAGTATCAGTAAACTGGGTTCCTGTTAACTGCATTCCGTCTCCTGAATCCCCAACAAACCTAACAACTACTGCTTCCAGTACCTCAGGTTGAAGAATTGTTTTAGTTGTAATCATAATTAATGTAAATTAAAAAAATTTGTTTAAATTTATTGAAAATTATTGTATGTTCAACATAAAGTGCCAAAGGTATATTTACTTTTTTAAAGGGGAAATGACTTTTATCACATAGACTTGCAATAATTTTATATAATTTTGTTGAATATTTAATAATAAAAATTAGTAATCATGGCGATTAGAATAACAGATGAATGCATTAATTGTGATGCATGTATTTCAGAATGTCCAAATAATGCAATATACGAACCAGATGGAGATTGGTCGTACTCAGATGGAACTGCCTTAAAAGGTATGGTAACTTTACCTAATGGTAAACAAGCTGATGCCGATAAAAGAAATGAACCTATATCTGATGAGTTTTATTTTATTGTAACTGATAAATGTACAGAGTGTAAAGGTTTTCACGATGAACCGCAATGTGCTTCAGTTTGTCCGGTTGATTGCTGTATTCTAGATGAAGAACATGTAGAAACTGAAGACCAATTAATGGGAAAAAAAGAGTGGATGCACGGAGAGTAATTTCTTCAAAATTCATAAAAAAGCACCGTGAAAACGGTGCTTTTTTAGTTTGTAAATTTTTCATCCGCACAAACGCTTGAGCCGGCGAAAGCGCTTAATCTCCCTTCCCTTGGGGAATGGCCTGTCCCGCTTTTATTGCGGGAGCCGGGGATGGGATTTAGTCGTTTAACTTTAAAACGGCCATAAATGCCTCTTGCGGAATTTCAACATTCCCAACTTGTCTCATCCGTTTTTTACCTTTCTTTTGTTTTTCCAACAGTTTTCGTTTACGGGAAATATCACCGCCATAACATTTTGCGGTCACATCTTTCCGAAGTGCTTTCACCGTTTCTCGTGAAATAATTTTAGCGCCAATTGCGGCCTGAATCGGAATGTCAAATTGTTGGCGCGGTATTAACTGACGCAGTTTTTCACACATTTTTTTACCTATATGATAGGCATTGTCTGTATGAATCAAGGAAGAAAGTGCATCAACAACTGTTCCGTTCAATAAAATATCAAGCCTAACCAATTTTGAGGCTCTCATTCCAATAGGATGATAATCAAAAGAGGCATATCCTTTTGAAACTGTTTTTAATCGGTCGTAAAAATCGAAAACAATTTCAGCCAAAGGCATTTCAAAAGTCAATTCAACACGCTCTGGCGTTAAATAAGTCTGGTTGGTGATTTGTCCGCGTTTTTCAATGCACAAACTCATCACTTGTCCAATAAAATCGGATTTGGTAATAATGCTGGCTTTAATATAAGGTTCTTCAACCCTGTTTAATTTTGAGGGTTCGGGCAAATCGGTCGGATTGTTCACTAAAATTGGAACATCGGAATGTTTGTTGCTAAAAGCGTGATAAGATACGTTTGGCACGGTGGTAATTACCGTCATATCAAACTCACGTTCCAATCTTTCCTGAATAATTTCCAAATGCAGCATTCCCAGAAAACCGCAACGAAAACCAAATCCCAAGGCGGCAGAACTTTCAGGCACAAACACCAAAGAAGCATCATTTAACTGAAGCTTTTCCATAGAAGAACGAAGCTCTTCATATTCATCGGTATCAACAGGGTAAATACCTGCAAATACCATTGGTTTTACATCTTCAAAACCGTCAATTCTGCTGTGGGTCGGATTTAAGGCGTCAGTAATCGTATCACCAACTTTAATTTCAACAGCGGTTTTAACTCCGGTGATTAAATACCCGACATCACCTGCTTTTACGCTTTGTTTTGCAACTTGCGTTAATTTTAAAGTTCCAACTTCATCGGCATTGTATTCGTTGCCCGTTGCCATAAATTTTATGCGTTGTCCTTTTTTAATTTCTCCGTTAAAAACCCTGAAATAAGTTTCAACGCCACGGTACGAATTGTAAACCGAGTCAAAAATCAATGCCTGCAATGGCGCATTCACATCACCTTTAGGGGCAGGAATTTTTTCAATAATCGCTTTTAAAATATTTTCAACGCCAAATCCCGTTTTTCCACTTGCGTGAATCACATCTTCAGGTTCGCAACCAAGCAAATCAACAATGTCATCGGTCACTTCTTCCGGATTGGCGCTTGGCAAATCGACTTTGTTTAAAATAGGTATAATTTCCAAATCGTGTTCCAAGGCCAAATATAAATTGGAAATGGTCTGTGCCTGAATGCTTTGTGCGGCATCAACAATGAGCAAAGCGCCTTCACAGGCGGCAATGGATCGGGAAACTTCGTAAGAAAAATCTACGTGGCCCGGCGTGTCAATTAAATTTAAAATATAATTTTCGCCCTCATACATATATTCCATTTGAATGGCGTGGCTTTTTATGGTAATGCCGCGTTCGCGCTCCAAATCCATACTGTCCAGCAGCTGAGCCTGTTCTTCACGCGCCGTTGTGGTCCCGGTAAAACTTAACAACCTGTCGGCTAAGGTACTTTTTCCGTGGTCAATATGTGCAATGATGCAAAAATTTCTGATGTTTTTCATACGTCGTTTTCCTTTCTACTTTTAGTTGCGCAAATATAACGAAATAAGGGTTTGAAAATGCGACAAGTTTAAATGTTTGCGATTCAGCCAAGTTGGAAATAAATAAATTTTAGTTTTTTTGGGTCTTTCCGCATTTTTGGTGATCTTTCCAGCGATTTTGTAGGGCGTTCCCCGCCAGCTGGCGGGGTCAGGCTTTTCGCTGCAATCTTTTTTATCGGCGAAAAACCTCTAAAAAGTATTTCCGCTATAATCCTTAACGCAAATCCAATTAAATATCGAAAAAAACCAATTTTAGCTAATCCACCCAGTCGGCAGTAAATAAATTGGTGTCGCGGGTGCCGTTATTATTTCTGTTGGAAGAAAAAACGATTTTTTTTCCATCGGGCGAAAACATCGGAAATGCATCAAAAACAGTGTCAAAAGTAATTTGTTCTAAGCCGGTTCCGTCCACGTTTATCATAAATAAATTAAAGCTCGATTTTGTTTTATGGTTGGAGGAGAAAATCACTTTTTTGCCGGATGGATGAAAAAACGGCGCCCAATTGGCACTTCCTAAATTGGTGATTTTGGTTAAATTGCTGCCGTCGACATTGCAGGTATACAATTCCATATTCGTAGGCTGAACCAATCCCTCAGCCAATAAATCTTTGTATTCTTTTATTTCATCTTCAGTTTTCGGACGTGACGAACGGAAAATTAATTTGGTGCCGTCGGGCGAAAAGAAAGCGCCGCCGTCGTAACCCAATTCAAAAGTCACTTGTTTTACGTTAGATCCGTCAATATTCATGGTAAACAATTCCAAATCACCGGTTCTTGTGGAGGTGAAGACAATTTTATCGCCTTTTGGCGAAACGGTTGGTTCGGCATCATAACCAGGTTCAAAAGTGAGTTGCTTTAACTGATTTCCTTTGGTGTCTGCCACAAAAATATCGAAATCTTCATAAACCGGCCAAATATATTTGTTGCCGTAATCTTCCTTTTTTGGAACGGGCGGACAAGCTTTATCGGCCAAATGAGTTGAGGAATAAACGATGGTGGAATCTCCCGGCAAAAAATAACTGCAGGTGGTTCTTCCTTCTCCGGTACTGATCATTTGTGGAATTTGCCCTTTGCTTAAATCATCATCAATATGCATCGTGAAAATTTGGTCACATTCCATTCCCCAGGCTTTTGTGTTCGCCTGAAAAGTGAGTTTCGTATTGTCGAAACTCCAGTAAGCTTCCGCATTGTCGCCGCCAAAAGTAATTTGTTTTATGTTTTTCAAATGTTTTTCCTGCGGATAATGCAGTATGTTCACAATTTTTGTGGCGCCCGATTTTCCGTCGTAAGCGGTTTTATGCTGGGAAGATTTGCAGCCTAAAAAGAGAGTCGTCATTAGAAGCAATGATAATCTAAATTTCATAAATGTGGTTTTAAGGTATTCAAAAATACAATTTATCTTTAAATTGTAAAGCCATAATTTGTTGTTGTTCTTAGAATTTTCTTTTAATATGATTTGGCAGAAAAATTGTAAATATTTGATTGTAATATATTATTTATATATAAAAATGAGATTAGGAATATTTCAGGCTTAAATTAAATGGGGTGTTTTTTTGTAATTTAAAATTATTTTTTTATTGAAATTAACATAAATTATTTGACACAAAAAGTCTGCCTCTTGACAAATTAGAACTTCTTGTTTTTGGTAAAATTGTTTTTTTGTAAAAATAATGTAAATCAAATTTTATTGACCAAAGTTGATTCCAGGGGAATGATAAATTTGTTAAAATCAGTCTTAGTTGGGTGTTCTTTTGATATTTTATTAAATAAATGGCCATATTTTTTTTAGCAAAAGTAATTGGAATACAAATTTGAATTTACATACGATTTAAATCGTTCTTAAAGCTTGATATCAAATAAGCTTGATATCAAATAAGAAATTACATGCTTCTGTATCTATTATGTTTATTTAACTATAAATATTTAGAATCATTAATTTTTAATGCAATCATCAAAATTGTTTAAATTTACTGCTATAAAGTTAAACAGAAGTATTAAATTTTATGGATGAGCTTATAAAAACAGCCATTTTAACGAGGCAAATCATTTGAAAAATTCATAGTAAAGTTCAAATAAATCCTTAAAAATTAGTCAGTTACAACATTATTTAAAAATAAAAACATATGGAATTAGTACAAAATGCATTAGAATTTGAGCAACGTAAAATGACATTAAAAACCACAAATGACCGTATTTTGGCTTCAAGAGAAGTGAAATCGTTAATTTTAAGTTTGAATGAAGTTTATAAAACAACTAAAAATCCGGAATTAATGGATTTGATGAAAAGATTAACCGTTATCAAACAGAAAATTGAAAAAAGATTGAAATTGCGTTTAACAATTTAAAAAATGAAAGCAGTAGCTATTTTAACCACTGTATTTAGTTTGTTTTTCGCAACATTTTTAGTAACTCCCAATTCAAAAATTATGAATTCTAAACCATCTATTTATGATATTTCTTTAACTAGTTTAACTGGTGAAAAAATTGATTTATCAACATTTAAAGGAAAAAAAATATTGATTGTAAATACAGCATCAGAATGCGGATTTACAAAACAATTTGCCGATTTGCAGAAATTGCACGAAAAATATCAGGATAAATTGGTCATTATTGGCGTTCCGTGTAATCAATTTGGCGGACAGGAACCTGGAAATGCTCAGGAAATTCAATCGTTTTGCCAGGTTAATTATGGTGTTACCTTTTTAATGACCGAGAAAGTTGACGTAAAAGGAGATAATCAACATCCTTTATACCAATGGCTCACAAAAAAGGAATTGAACGGCGTTAAAAGCAGTTCGGTAAAATGGAATTTTCAAAAATATTTGATTGATGAACGAGGAAATTTTATTGATTATTATTTCTCTTTAACAAATCCTGTGAGTGCTAAAATCACAAAACAACTCTAGTGAAACGAGCATAACAAATTTTGATACGCAAAGGAATGATTAATAGCGAACAGCAGTTGTACAGCTAAAAAATAAAATTAAACAGATGAAAAAAGCGCTTTGGTTCTTTGTTTTTTTAGTGCTTAATTTTGGTGCTTTGGGAATTGGTACTTTGTTGATGAATAACGGACCGCAAGACAGTTGGTATGCCGCACTCAACAAGGCGCCCTGGACACCGCCGGGCTGGTTTTTTGGCGTGGCTTGGACCACTATCATGATTTGCTTTTCTATTTATATGGCTTATTTAATCCAGATAAAATCCAACGTTAATATTTGGATGCTGTTTTTTGTGCAATTTATTTTAAATACTTCGTGGAATTACGTCTTTTTTAATCAGCATTTGGTTTTGGTTGGATTGATGGTAATTGTGCTATTAACCGTTTTAGTAGGTTATTTTTTACTGAAGTTCAAAAATGTTATGAAACAAAAAACGTGGTTCATTGTTCCCTATTTTATTTGGCTTATTGTGGCAAGTTCTTTAAACGCCTATGTTTATCTGAACAATTAAATTTTCAAATGAATTTCAGCAACAATGGTTTTGATGCATTTAATTTTTATGGTTTCATTGGTAATAAGCAGCAATATGGTAATTTTTGATTTTAATAAAGAAAGTGATATTTCCGATTGGAAAGTAGTGAATGATGCAGTGATGGGTGGCCGCTCAAGTAGCAAGTTTTATTTAAATGAGGAAGGTAATGGCGTTTTTATAGGAAAAGTTTCCTTGGAAAATAATGGGGGCTTTTCATCTTTAAGACATCGTTTTAATCAGAAGAAAATAGCAGGTTACAGAAAAGTATCAATACGTTTAAAAGGCGATGGAAAGCGCTATCAATTTAGGGCGAAGACAAATAAGGAAGATCAGCAGGCATATATTTCCTATTTTGAAACTACTGGAGAATGGCAAACTGTTGAAATTATGCTTTCTGCGCTTGAACCAACTTTTAGGGGACGAAAATTAAATATGCCAAATTTTCCTGCGGAAGAATTGGAAGAAGTTGGGTTTATGATTGGAAACAAACTGAATGAAAATTTTGAACTAGTTATCAATAATATCGTCTTAGAATAATATATTTATCATTAAATTTAGGGTGCCAATTCGGCCTCTAGCTCAGTTGGTAGAGCAACTGACTCTTAATCAGTAGGTCGCGGGTTCGAAACCCGCGGGGCCGACAAAAAAAGGAGATTTAATTTTTAAATTAAATCTCCTTTTGGCTTTACCATATTTTAATAAAATCTGTTTAACGAATATTTCCCACTGAATTTTTTGCGGTATCGTGTTTGGTTTTAAGCACATTTGAAATAGAAGCATAATCATTTCCCAATTGGCTCAAATTTTCCAATAAAACAGAAAAATCTTTGTTCATTGCATTCAATTTGGTATCCAAATCTGATATGGCTGGAGCAGTTTTTTCCAATAATCCCATATTATTTAAACTATTTTCCAGTTCGTTGATGCGATTTCGAACATTGTTAACTTGAGCTGCACTAATTGAAGTTTGGCGTTTATTTTCATTCAATAATTTTTCTAAATCAACAAACGAATTTTTAAAATCTTGCAGGTTTTTTATTGCTGTTGTTACAGTAGATTTGTCGGTTTTTTCTGCATCGATTTTGCTTGTTTTAACATTTACGGCATTCAATCCTTTTTTGCCTTTTGAATTTTCGGTAATTTTTTGCTCATTTTTTAAAGATTCTTTTATCGGGGATTCATCCGAGGTTTTGTTCATATCGGATTGCGCTTTATAATAATCATAACCTTTTTTAGACAACCACAAGTTTACAGGAATGCTTCCATCAATATTAAAATGTAAAGTTGATGACAATGTATAGTTCCCTTGGCTTAACTCATTAAATTCAAATTGGCCTTTTTCATTTGTTTTTGAGGTATTTTCTTGATCACCTGAATTTTTTTCGAGCTTCACGTCAAGTCCGGGAATTGGATCTCCAGGCGAATAACTTGAAACGGCTGCTGAAATAACGGCGCCTCCGGGAAGAGCTCCACCCAAAAGTGAGGCTCCTTGACTAAGTGCGCCGCCGGCAGCATGCAATCCGGCATTTACTTTCTCGCCGCCATTTGGGTTTTCTGTCAAACCAGTATCTAATTTAATGGTCCAATGGTTATTTCCGCTTAACAATTCACCAGCAATATCATAGGTTCCATTTTTATCAAGAATAATATCATAAGATTTTTTTAACAAAAACTCTCCGCCAATTTTCACAATATAAGTCTCTATTGGAAGATTTTCAAAAAAGAATTCGCCACAACGTGCGGTTTTTATCCTGGCCTCTTCAGTGCCGGTTTGCTCATTTATCAAAGAAACAGTCAATCCTTCAACACCATCACAATCGTCATCAACGCCTTTTGACATTTTATTTTTTTCAATCGGCATTTCACCGGACATTCCATTGTCCTTAAAATATGGATTTGTATGTACTTTTGCAAGGCAATTGGTGCATACATTTTCCTGTCCATCGAAAAAAACTGGTTGGTATTGTCGTCTTCCTGTAGCTATTCCGCTTCCGGCCTCTCTTGCAAAAATTGTTGAAATGACACCTTGAGAATTGGGGTTTAGCACCTTGCCTGTGGCAGCATAAGAAGCTGCTGCGGCACCGCCACCAGCACCACCGGCAAGATTGCCTACCGATTTCACTGTCGTTTTATTTGATTTGATTTTAGGAGTTTCGGAACTCCAGTTGATTCTTCCGGTAATAATTCCCCGAAGCGAAGCGTTTTCACTTGATGTATTTTCATAACCAGACTGCCCAACTTTTACTTTTTCGCCAAATGTTGCGCCTTGCGTTTGTTTTGGGACCGTAACATTCATAGAAATTCTGTTCGGCATTCCTGTGTTAATGTCATTTATTCTCGCGCCAGCGGTTGTACTTTGTTTTCGCTGATTTTGATCTTTTGATTTGTTGGTCTGAGCCTGGGTTTGTATCAAACTTAATACAAGCCAAACAGTTAGTAACTGTTTAATTCTTAGTGTATTCATAGTAGTAAATTTTATTTGGACTAAATTATAATTATTTTTTGATAAATAGTAGATTGTCATATTAATTATTTTGAACCATTTTCACAACAGAATTAAGCTAAAAAAAATCGAAATATTTTATTTTTTCACAACACATAATTTTTTTTGTATATTTGATTATAAATCGTCATAACTAACTGATAATTAGTTGTGTTAAGTTATGGAATAAGGCTACTGTTTACTAACTAAAAAGTTCAATTATGAAAAAAATTAAATTTTCACTCGTGATTTTTTTATGTGCAACTCATTTAACAATTGCACAAAATACCAAAGAGGACATTAAAGTTCATAAAGTTTGGATTTCATTGGTCAACAGCTCTAATATTATTAAAGGAAATTTATATGCTGTCGATGAAAATGCTGTTAAAATAATAGACAATAAATCATTTGATCTTTCTAATTTACAAATTATAAGTTCATCGCAAATTGAACAGATTAAAATAAGGAGAAAAGGAAAAGTTGGAAATGGGGTATTGATTGGCTCTTTAATTGGGCTTGGTGTAGGCATATTTTCAGGATTAGTAAGTCCAGATGACAGTGACAAATGGTTAGGATTTTCGCCGGGAGAAAAGGCTATTATAAATTCAATTTTTATTACTCCGATTGGCGCTGGAGTTGGTGCTTTAATAGGTTTAAATAAAGAGGTAATAACCATTAATGGCGATAAGGAAAGTTATAGAAGTCAAATGCATATTTTAAGAAGTTATTCCTTAATTCCTGACCCGAAAGAGTGATTTATTAATTGAAACTTTTTTAAAATTATGTTGAAATTAATCTAAAATAACACAATAAACCGCGTTTATTACAGTTTCTAAATTTCATAACTGTCCATTTCTAAGTAATTATTTTAAAACACATAAAATGTTAAAATTTTTTTAAATACAGGAGATAAATTGGCAGCGCAATTTTAAAGCCCTAAATTGCGCCATTCTAAAATTTGATATTAAACCTAATGATTTACAATGATTTATAAAACAATATCCTTGTTGTTAATCGGAATTTTTTTCTATACAATTAATTCCGCATTTTCATTTAAACCAAAAAGTATAAAATTAACTGAAACTGTTGTCAATAACAGTATTGAAGCTAAAGCAGAAGCCGTTTACAGTCATTTGATGACCAATAATTTTATGCTTCCCAACAAAATAAGCTTCACAAAAGCGATGAAAGGCTACTTTCTGTTGAAAGAAAAAGGAATTATTCAAAAAGATATTTTGACCCTTGTTGATTACACTTTGTCTTCTAATGAAAACAGGTTATGGGTCATCGACCTAAAAAACAACATTATTTTATATCAGTCTTTGGTTTCTCACGGCAGAAATTCGGGAAATGAATATGCGGCCAATTTTTCCGATAAACCGGAATCTTATCAAAGCAGCTTGGGATTTTATGTAACCGGAGAAACGTATTATGGCAAACACGGCTATTCTTTGCGATTGGACGGTTTGGAAAAAGGCGTTAACAGCAATGCCAGAGCAAGAGCCATTGTGGTTCACGGCGCTGATTATGTCTCTGAAAAATTTGCCCAACAAAACGGAAGATTGGGCAGAAGCTTAGGCTGCTTGGCATTGAAACAAGATCTTACAAAAGAAGTTATTGATACCATTAAAGACAAGTCTTGTTTATTTGTTTATTATTCTTCATAAAAATTTAATCCAACTTTTTATACAAGTCCATATCCAAATCGTAAAGATCATCCCTAAATTGCAGAATGCCATTTTCACTCCAGGCGGTCCAGTATAAAATATGAATATACACATCTTTTTTGATTTGCTGTTGTGATGTTTTACCGGTGTTTATGGCTTGGTCAATTTTTTCCGCATTCCATTTTTCTGGATCATCCAACAAATATTCTGTAAGTTCAAATGGATTCTGAACACGAATGCAGCCAGAACTCAATGCGCGAATATCTTTATCAAAAAACCCTCTGGAATTGGTGTCGTGAAGGTAAACGGTAAATCGATTCGGGAACACAATTTTTACCAATCCAAGGGAATTTGTGGCTCCCGGACTTTGGACATATCTGTAACTTCTGGACCTGTTAATATTCCAATCCCAAGCACTTACCACCCGATTGTTGGAGTCGTAAATGGTGATATTTTTACTGCTGAAATAATTTCGGTTTTGGGCCGCGGCAGGCACAACATCATTTTTTAAAATGGTTGGCGGAACCGTCCAGGTCGGATTGAATATTATATGGGTCAGTTTTGAGGATAATACCGGCGTTTTCCTTGCGGGTTTGCCTATAATTACCCTGTGGGTTCTTATCGTATCTGCGTTTTTTACAACGTGCAAAGTATAATCAGGAATGTTAATAATAATGTATTCAGGCTCAAATTCTCTTGGGTACCATCTCCAGCGTTCCATATTGGCAATAATTTGTTTTTTTCGGTCAGCTTTGGTAAAGTTTAAGGCTTGTACAGTTCCGCCTCCAATAACGCCGTCTGTGCCAAGTCCGTGGCGCATTTGAAACTTTTTCAAAGCCAATTCCATTGCATCATCATAAATGGCGGTAATGCTATCCATAGGTTTTAAATCTTTCCAATAGATTAATTTTTTCTTAATTTCAATAATAGCCTCATTGGTGTCATTTAAAACAATTTTACTTTTAATTTCAGTGTTTTTAAAATTGTATTTTGGCAGGGCATTTATAATTTTAAGGGCAGTTTTTAATCGTTTATAAACAATATGGTATTGCGATGCTGAATTTACGGCATAGTCAAAAGAATCTTTTTTTTGAAAATTGAGCAGCAATTGTTTAAAGTTGATGTTGTTTTCTTTTAAGTCCCAATTGTCGTAAAGTTTATTCGGATTTAAATTTCCTTTTGAAACTTTTTGAATGTAACGGCTTAAATTTTCTGTCAGCAAAATATCATAATCCACCAATTCAGAATTCGATAGATTGGTCAGATTTTCTTCTGAATGCTGAATTTTTTTTAGGTCGAAATCCTTCGGAAATAAGCCATCTTGTTCTAAATTATTGAAAAGTGCCTTAATGTTTTCTCGATGCGCATCAAGCATCCAAAAAGTGTAATTTTTGTTGGTGCTATAAAAGGCGATGACACTCGAATCTTTTATGCGACTTATTTTTGAGGAGTCAATGGGAATAATTTTTCCGGCTTCGGTAATTTCAATTTTAGGAATTGGCGACACTTTAGGCGACACTTTCTCTTTGCAGGAAGTTAAAATTAAGAGCATAAAAAAAAATACAGAAATTATTTTCATCGCTTCTAAGGAGTTTCTAAGTAAAGATAAAGATTTCGCCCGTCGTTAGCAAAATTAGATGAATCGATTTTTGATTAAAAAATTATAAAACACCTGAACAAATATGCTTATGTTTTGCATTATTTTTAGCAATAATCTGTACAAAATACACAAATAAACAAGCGCTTATTTTTTTGGATGTCGTAGTATTTCAGCCTAATAATTGAATCGAATTAAGAAAATTTACTCCGATTTTGGTCTTATTGATGAATGATTAAAATCATTTTTAAAAAACAAAAGAGAAATAAACACTGAGAATTATTTATAAAAACGCGATTATTGATGACTCATATCTAAAAATATTGATGATTATTCAATAAAATTTGTCAAATAAATAATCTCTTAAAGCATTGTTTCTGATGCGCAAAAAATCTTCAAAAAAAATTAAAATTAAATCAGAGCATTCCTGTAAAATCATAAATTATTAAAACCAATAGTATAACCATCTAAAAAGCAGTTTGGGTATCGTAGATCAAAATTAATCAAATTGACATTTTTATTGTTTTTTATAAATTTGCACCCGTTCTTGCAAACATAAGAATGCAAGCAAGCAATAGACTAAAAAAACAGTAAAATGAGTAATACATTATTTGATAAAGTTTGGGATTCTCACGTGATCCGAAAAATTAATGACGGGCCGGATGTTTTGTTTATCGACCGACATTTGATTCATGAAGTGACAAGTCCGGTAGCATTTTTGGGATTAAAAAGCAGAAATAACAGCGTGTTGTTTCCTAACAGAACTTTCGCCACCGCCGATCATAATACACCAACCATCAACCAACATTTGCCGGTTCAAGACCCGTTATCAGCAAATCAGTTAAAAGCATTGGAACAAAATGCTGCTGAATACGGCATTGTTCACTGGGGATTGGGTCATCAAAAAAACGGAATTGTCCACGTTGTGGGTCCGGAAAATGGAATTACGCTTCCTGGAGCAACCATTGTTTGCGGAGATTCACACACTTCTACACACGGTGCTTTTGGGGCAGTGGCTTTTGGTATTGGAACTTCGGAAGTTGAAATGGTGCTTTCTTCACAATGCATTATGCAGCCAAAGCCAAAAAAAATGCGGATTAATGTAAACGGAAAACTTGGTTTTGGAGTTACGCCAAAAGATGTGGCTTTGTTTCTTATTTCTAAACTTTCAGCCTCAGGAGCCACAGGATATTTTGTGGAATATGCAGGTGATGTGTTTAAAAATATGAGTATGGAAGGGCGAATGACGGTATGTAATTTAAGCATTGAAATGGGTGCACGCGGAGGAATTATTGCACCCGATGAAAAAACTTTCAGTTATGTGGAAGGAAGATTGTTTACGCCAAAAGGGGCATCTTGGGATAAATCAATGGATTATTGGAAAACGCTAAAAAGCGATGAAGATGCCATTTTTGATAAAGAAATCAATTTTTTTGCAATCGATATTGAACCGATGATTACTTACGGAACAAATCCGGGAATGGGAACAGGCATTTCAAACTATATCCCAAAAGCGGAATCGGTTGAAGGCGGCGTTGCTACGTACAGAAAATCCTTGGAATATATGGGATTTAATGAAGGAGACAAAATGATTGGAAAAAAAGTGGATTTTGTGTTTCTGGGAAGTTGCACCAACGGAAGAATTGAAGATTTTAGGGATTTTGCTTCCATCGTAAAAGGAAGAAAAAAAGCGGACAATATTACCGCGTGGCTGGTTCCGGGTTCTCACGTTGTTGAAGCCCAGATTGAAGAAGAAGGCATTTTGGATATTCTCACCGAGGCCGGATTTGAATTGCGCGAGCCAGGCTGTTCGGCCTGTTTGGCGATGAATGACGATAAAGTTCCTGCCGGAAAAGTGGCGGTAAGCACATCCAACAGAAATTTTGAAGGGCGACAAGGTCCTGGCTCAAGAACCATGCTAGCAAGTCCGTTAGTGGCGGCTGCAACCGCAGTTACCGGTGTTTTAACCGATCCGAGAACTTTATTATAAAGCCCTCTAACCCCCGAAGGGGGAATTATTAAGGGAGCGGAAAAGGATTTTTTGAAAAATTTAATAATTATAAATGTAATCATTTAAAAAATTGGCTAATTTATTCAACGTTGTTTAGGCATCGACAAGTTGATAACCTGAAACCTGAAACTTGAAACTTGAAACAAAAGGTTAAACAGTATTAAGCTTAACGCAAACAATCAGCAACAAATAACTAATAACGTACAACATATAACAAAAAAACAATGGCTTACGATAAATTTGAAATATTAAAAAGCACCGTTGTGCCTTTACCAGTTGAAAATGTGGACACCGACCAAATTATTCCGGCGCGTTTTTTAAAGGCGACCGAGCGTGTGGGTTTTGGAGATAATCTTTTCAGGGATTGGAGATACAATTCAGACAATACGCCAAAAGCGGAATTTGTGTTGAACAATCCCATTTATAAGGGAAAAATATTGGTGGGCGGTAAAAATTTCGGTTCGGGTTCTTCAAGGGAACACGCCGTTTGGGCAGTTTATGATTACGGTTTCAGATGTGTGGTTTCCAGCTTTTTTGCCGACATTTTCAGGGGAAATTGTTTGAATATTGGCGTATTGCCGGTGCAGGTGAGTGCTGAATTTTTGGACAAAATTTTTGAGGCCATTAAAGCAAATCCTGATACGGAAATTGAAATAAATCTGCCAAACCAAACCGTTACTTTATTGGAAAGCGGCGAGCAGGAATCCTTTGACATCAATTCCTACAAAAAGGAAAATATGCTAAATGGCTTTGATGATATTGATTATTTAACCAAAATGAAATCGGAAATTCAGGAATTTGCAGAAGCAAGGCCTTTTTAAATCCATAATTTATAACCCAAAGAATTCCCGTCAATTTTCTTCCGCAGGAAAAGTTGCAACAAATATGATTCGATATGAAAAAAAGAAAAATTGAAATTATGGACACCACGCTTCGCGATGGTGAACAAACCTCCGGAGTTTCTTTTTCGGCAGCAGAAAAGCTGACCATTGCAAAGCTTCTGCTGGAAGAACTTCATGTGGACAGAATTGAAATTGCTTCGGCAAGAGTTTCAGAAGGAGAATTTCAGGCGGTAAAAAATATCACGGAATGGGCAAAAAAACATGGATATTTAAATCAGGTGGAGATACTCACTTTTGTTGATGGGGGGCAGTCGATAGATTGGATGAAAAGAGCAGGCGCGAAGGTTCAAAATTTACTGACCAAAGGTTCTTTAAACCACTTAACGCACCAACTCAAAAAAACACCCGAACAACATTTTGCTGAAATAAAAGAAACGATTGAATCGGCGCAAAAAGAAGGAATCGCCACCAATGTGTATTTGGAAGATTGGAGCAACGGGATGCGAAATTCACAAGAATATGTTTTTCAATATTTGGCTTTTTTAGCGACGCAACCCATCGCCAGAATTTTGTTGCCTGATACACTTGGCGTATTAACTCCAAAAGAAACCTATCAGTATTTTTCAAAAATAACGGAGAAATATCCTCATTTGCATTTCGATTTTCACGCGCATAATGATTACGATTTGAGTGTGGCAAATGTGATGCAGGCCATAGACGCCGGGGCAAAAGGATTGCATATCACCGTGAACGGAATGGGAGAACGCGCCGGAAATGCGCCTTTGGCAAGTGTTGTTGCGGTCATCAACGACTTCTACAAAAATGAAGTCGAGATTTCGGTGAAAGAAACGTCTTTGTATTCTGTCAGTAAACTGATTGAAGCATTTTCTGGCATCAGGGTTCCGGCCAACAAACCGATAGTCGGTGAAAATGTATTCACCCAAACAGCGGGAATTCACGCCGACGGCGACAATAAAAACAATTTATATTTCAACGATTTATTGCCCGAACGGTTTGGAAGAAAACGCTCTTATGCCTTGGGGAAAACTTCGGGAAAAGCAAATATTGAAAAAAATCTGCAGGAATTGGGACTAGAACTCAACCAGGAAGATTTAAAAAAAGTGACCCAGCGCATTATCGAATTGGGCGATCAAAAGGAGTTGGTTTCCAAGGAAGATTTGCCTTACATCATTTCCGATGTGCTCAACAGCAATCTGTATCAGGAAAAAATCACTGTTGAATCCTACGTTTTAACGCATTCCAAGGGCCTAAAACCTTCCACAACAATCGCCGTAAAAATGGACGGACAGTTGTATGAAGAACACGCGTATGGCGACGGGCAGTTTGATGCTTTTATGAATGCGCTTCACAAAATATACAAAAAGAAGAAAAAGGCCTTGCCAAAATTGGTGGATTATGCGGTCAGGATTCCGCCGGGAAGCAATTCCGATGCCTTGTGCGAAACCATTATCACCTGGCAAAATAACGAAAAAAGGTTTATTACAAGAGGCTTGGACTCAGATCAAACAGTATCTGCAATTAAAGCCACCCAAAAAATGTTGAATATTTAAAAATGAATATTGAAAACTTTTTTATCGCACTTTACGGTTTTATCTTTGCGCACTTTGCGTTTAATAATCCGAAATTATTCCAGAAAACAATAAAGATCTAAATATGAAATTGACAATAGCACTTTTAGCCGGCGACGGAATTGGTCCGGAAGTAATCGCCCAAGCGGTAAAGGTTTGTGACGCCATTGCGGTTAAATTTAACCACGAAATAATCTGGAAACCTGCCCTTACAGGCGCGGCGGCCATTGATGCCGTTGGTGATCCGTATCCCGATGAAACCCATGAAATCTGCCTAAACGCCGATGCAGTTTTATTTGGAGCCATCGGACATCCGAAATACGACAATGATCCATCCGCAAAAGTTCGTCCGGAACAAGGTTTGCTCAAAATGCGTAAAAAATTGGGATTGTTCGCTAATATCAGACCTACATTTACTTTTCCTTCTTTAATAGACAATTCTCCTTTAAAAAGAGAACGCATAGAAGGCACCGATTTGGTTTTTCTACGTGAATTGACAGGCGGTATTTATTTCGGGGAAAAAGGAAGAAAAGACGGCGGGGAAACTGCCTTCGATACCTGTACTTACACCCGGGAAGAAGTAATCAGACTGGCAAAAAAAGGTTTTGAATTGGCAATGACACGCACCAAAAAATTGTGTTGTGTGGACAAGGCAAATGTGATGGAAACTTCAAGATTGTGGAGAGAAACCGTGCAGGCTATGGAAAAAGATTATCCCGAAGTCACCGTTTCTTATGAGTTTGTTGACGCGGTTGCCATGCGTTTGGTGCAATGGCCAAATTCTTATGACGTGTTGATTACTGAAAACCTGTTTGGAGATATTTTAACTGATGAAGCTTCTGTAATTTCGGGCTCTATGGGCTTGATGCCATCGGCTTCCGTGGGAGAAAAAAATGCTTTGTATGAACCAATCCACGGCTCTTATCCGCAGGCTGCAGGAAAAGATATTGCAAATCCGCTGGCCACCGTTTTATCGGCCGCTATGATGTTTGAAGATACTTTCAAACTCAAAGAAGAAGCAAAAGCAATTCGGGAAGTGGTCAATAAATCTCTTGAGCAGGGCATTGTGACGGAAGATTTATCAGGAAAAAACAAAGCCTATAAAACAAGTGAAGTAGGAAATTGGCTGGTGGAGAATTTGTAAAAAAATTTAAAATCTTTATTATTTCAATAAATTAGCAAAGCAGGACTCTCAGAATTATTTAAATAATTTTAAAAAACACTTTCCAATATATTGGAAAGTGTTTTTTTGAACAAATTTTTTGTCTATTCATAAGTCCATCATCATAGTTTTTTTTAGGCAATTCAATTTTAGTTAAACTTATTCAAAAAATAATGTTAGTAAAAAATTAATAATGATTGCCTGAAAATCAGCTAAAAAATACTACATTTAAAAATTAATCGTTCAAATTAAATGTCATTAAATTGGTATTTGACGCCTGAAATATAGTTAATCCCAAAAGGTAACTTATGAAAAAACACTTCATAACACTAGCCATTTGTTTAGTTGCTGGATTTTTTTATGGTTATGGACAACAAGACTGTTCTAATGCATTGCCCATATGCTCCGACGCCAATTCTGGTGGTGTTGTGAATGGTTTTGGTGTTGATGATTTTAATGGAAATTCAGTTTCAGGCTGTTTAAGAAATGGTTTGGGAGTCACCACAATAGAAACAAATTCCTATTGGTTTCGTTTTAAATTGGCTGCGGGCGGACAATTTGGATTCAATATTACCCCTAATAATTTAAGTGAAGACTGGGATTTTGCGGTTTATGGCCCAAGTCCTACTTGTGGGGCATTAGGAATGCCAATTGCCTGTAATTATAGTAAAGCTTCGCCTTCTGGGTATACTGGCGTTGGATTAGATCCTGTTACCAATACCCAAACCGATGCCTATTCTCCTTGGATGAATGTAAACGCAGGTGATGAATATGTAATATTAATCAATCAGTATTCAGGAAGTAATTCCGGATTTTCAATCAATTGGAAAGGCGCCGTAATTACTAATAATGCCGCGTATTTGGACTGTTCAATTTTGGTGAATTTGGGACCCGACAGGAATCTTTGCGTTGGACAAAATACCTTTTTAAACGCCAAAACGTTTGGGCCTTCAATAAGTTATGAATGGAAGTATATGAATACTGCCACTGGCTTGTTTGTGCCGTTCTCTCCTGCAAAAACGGGAGAGGCAATTACTGTAAACACTACGGGAAATTATCAGGTTACTGTTACAGATAACACATCGGGATTGGTTAAGTCTGATGATATTTTGGTCACTTTTCATACCATACCCACTGCCGGAAATCCAATAGATATTGTGCTTTGTGACACAAACGGAGATGGCGTTGAGACTTTTAATTTAGAAGGTAATACCGTTGCAATTTTAAATGGACAACCAGGGATGACCGTAACCTATCACGAATTTCAACTTTTCGCGCAGGTTGGTGCGGCCCCAATAACAAGTCCTTATCTCAGTGGTGGAAAAACAATTTGGGCTCGAATTCAAAATGATGCGAATACAAATTGTTTTGATGTCATTTCATTTGATATTTCGGCAGCACCGCCTCCAATTGCAAATATACCACCAGATTTGAAGGCCTGCGATGATAATAAAGACGGACTTATGATTTTTAATCTTGACCAACAAACACCAAAAATACTCAATGGTCAAGCTGATATTGTAACATATTATGAAAATCAAGCCAATGCAAATGATCGTAAAGGTTGGATTCTTGATACAGCGAATTATCCCTCTAAAACAGCAACAATTTGGGTAAGGGTTGAACCGAGCGTAAATTCCGCTTGTTATGCATTAACGTCATTCAAACTTGAAGTCTTTGAAAAGGCAATCGCCAATCCAACAGGAAATATTATTCAATGTGATTTTGACAACGACGGCTTGTATCAATTTGATTTAAATGCCTTAAAAGATGCCGATATTTTAGGTTCCCAAAGTGCCACAACTTTTGAAATTAATTATTTTGCTTCGCAAGCCGATGCCAATAACAACCTTAATGTTCTGATAAATCCATACCAAAATGCGACTCCTTATGCGGAAGAACGGATTTATGCCCGTATTCAAAATAAGGGATTTGTTGATTGTTTTGACACCACCAGTTTTACTTTAAAGGTTTTTGATATGGCCTATCCTGCCGTTCCCGCAAATATTCCCAACTTATCCTATTGTGATGACGCTTCTGATGGCAATGACTCCAATGGTTTTTATCAATTTGATTTAACCGAACGGGAAAGCATTATTTTGAACGGACAATCACCCTATGTTTTTGAAGTAAAATATTACCGAGATGCGGCCTATACCAAGGATATTCCGACTCCCACTGCTTTTACAAATAGCGTTGCCAGCCTGCAAACCATTTATGTGCGGGTAATAAACAAAACCATTAATATTTTGGATTGTTTCGCAGACACCTCTTTTAATATTGAAGTTAAACCGTTGCCAATTGCAATGACAATTCCTTATGAATTGGTGCAATGTGATGAAGACGGAAATCCGGATGGCAAAACTAATTTTAACCTCTCTGAAGCGGATTTCTTTGTGACATTAGGAGACAACAGCCTAAATGTTAGCTATCATTTGTCCGCAATAAACGCAGCATCCGGAATAAATCCAGTCAATAAATCCACTTTTTCAAATAATATTAGTTCCACTGTTTTTGCACGAGTTGCCGCAGCAAATGGATGTTACAGAATTGTGCAGGTAAATCTATCAGTTTCGGTTACTTCATTTCCGCCAACATATAGCCGTGAAATAATATTTTGCGACGACGATGCCACCATAGACGGTTTGCACGAATTTAATTTGGCGCAAGTCACTTCAGAAATTCTTTCCTTATTCTCAAGCCCAAATTTACGGGTTGGTTATTATCGAAATCAGGCCGATGCACTTTTAGAAACCAATATCATTAGTCCGGCAAACGCCTATTTCAGTGAAGTTCCTTTTAGCCAAACCATTTGGGTACGTGTTGAAAGTGCCATTAACGGCAATTGTTTTGGCATTGCGCCAGTGTTAAAATTAACCGTAAATCCGCGGCCTGAATTTGAGCTTGATGAAACTGGAATTGTTTGTTTAAACGATTTGCCAAAAACAATTTCAACCTATGATCCGCTAGGAACTTATTCTTATGAATGGACAAATGCTGCAGGTGACGTAATAAGTGATCAACCTTTTGTGGATATTTTTGAAGCAGGCGTTTATACGGTTATGGCGACTTCAAATTTAGGTTGTGTCTCTTTTCCGAAACAAATTTCTATGACAGAATCTATTATTGCCGATATTTCTTCTGAAGACATTCAAGTCGTTGACAATTCGGGCAATAATTCCATCACCATAAATAATACCGCACAAAATTTGGGTATTGGAGATTATGAATTTGCGTTGGATGATATTTCCGGACCTTATCAGGACAGTCCGGTTTTTGCGGAAGTGATTCCGGGAACACATATTGTATACGTAAATGATAAAAATAATTGCGGCATCGCGCAAGTAACGGTCTATGTATTTGGATTCCCAAATTTCTTTACGCCGAATGATGATGGCCAAAATGATACCTGGAATGTTTTAGGTGTTGATCCTACAGTTTTTGAATCTTCATCTATTTATATTTTTGATCGGTATGGAAAGTTAATGACAAATTTCAGTGCTTCTCAAAAAGGTTGGGACGGATTTTACAATTCCCATAAAGCAGTTTCAACAGATTATTGGTATTTGGCAAAAATGACCGATTATAGTGGCGTCACTTCAGAATATAAAGGACATTTTAGCTTGATTAGAAGGTGAAGATAGATGGCGGAAAACAATAGATGTTCGGTGAGAAATTAAATAAAAAATGCAGGGAACTAATCCTGCATTTTTCTGATTATAATTTAAAAAGTTGAATTAATTTGAAGGCATCATATTAAAATCGACATTTAGAGTGGCTTTAGACATCATATTTAAAACACCCATATTTTCTTCATTTCCAACTGGGTTCATCATATAGCCATCTAACACAGCTTTTATGGTATAGTTTCCTTGCGGAATTCCAATAAAGGCATAATTTCCATTTTCATTTGAATGAGTGGTGGTGTAAAGCGTTCCGTTATGCATTAATGAGATGGTGGCATTTGGAAGATTTCCATCTGAGCCATTTACAGTTCCGTTTATTGTTCCAGAAGTTGCCAAATCCACAAAACGCATTGTTGGCATAAAGGTAAAACCTGTCATACTCATCATCATATTGTTGTAATTAACACCTTCCAGCATAAATGATTGATCAACATCCATATCTAATAGATATTCACTTATGCTGCCATTTGAAATTGTTAAAACTTGATTTAACGGAATGTCAATACTTCTGTTTTGATTATTTAACATCATTCCATTTTGCATCATTCCGCTTCCGGAATAGCCTTCTTGATCCATATTATAAGTAAATGAATCGCCATTTAACATTTTCATTTCAGTAGAAGAAATATACAAACGCATAAGGTTATAATCTCCTGCAGGAATTTCAGCAGTTGCCAATGTTGAAGTTATGCCATTTACCAATTCCAATAAATTGTATTTCATTGGGGTATTTGTTAAAATTATAAAGGAATTGGTGTGAGCGCTGTTTCCAATTTCAATTTTATCAATAGTTACGCTTGCCGACATAAATTGACCATAATGCATTGGCGCATCCGTAAGTTTTAAAGAAAGTGTTCCAACCGGTTCAGTTGTATTGTCGTTTGCGCAACTTGCTGCAACTATTATCGAAATTGCAACAAAAAAATATTTTATTTTTTTCATTTTAGGGTATATAAAATTTATAATAATTTTTTTTAAAGTCTGGTTGGTTATAATATAATTTAAACTAAAGTCTAAGCATAATAGTTTCTATGATGTTTGGCATGAAAAATAGCTGAATGTTAAATTCGAAAAATTTGATATAAAATATTGAAGTTGTGTGTATTTGGCGGAGGAAAGTAATTTTTGAAATGCGTTGATCTGTTTTCTTTTTGGGAAAAAAAAGCAGCATAAATTAAAACAAATAATGATAAATCTTTTTGTTTATTAAATAATTTTATGGGAGATTCTTTTTCAAATATAGACCCATTTAGGAGATGAATTTCATCTTTACAACACGATTTTTTTGAAAAAGAAGTGATGTCATTTTCTGCCATACAGCATTCCGCTTCCATTCCGCATTTTTCAGCTTTTCCTAAAAGGGACTCAGAATAAATTTGTCCACCACAGAAGTGCTTTTCAAGGGTAAATGACACAGATGAAAACAGCAACAATGCCGTTAAAAAAAATGCTAATATTTTGGTTAAAATACTTTTCAAATTAAAATTTATTTTAATTCGAAATTAATCAATTTATGATTAAGATCTTATGATATATATCAGACCGTTAATGAGTCATTTATCCTTGATGGATTGTTTCAACAACAATTCTGTCCATTTTAAAAAATTTTAAAGTTACGGAAGGCTGTCTCTTAATTGAATAAACCATTTGGCCAATAGTTCCTTATTTTTTTCTGAAAGTTTAGCATCTTTATGAATTAATTTGTAAGACCAAAGTGGCATTTCATCCTCTTCAATCTGATTTATAATAGATTTTAATTTGCTTTTTTGCCTGCGTTTTGAATAGATGCCGAATTCACTAAAATTCAACTGTTTTTTGCCTTCTTTAATATGATTTTCCAATAGCCAACTTACAGGTTGAATTTTATCGTACCAAGGATAGTTGGTGTTATTGCTGTGGCAATCGTAACATGAGGTTTTGAGCAGATTTCGAACATTATTTGGTGCTGTAAAAGTTTTTAAAAAATCTGTTTCAAGTACTTCATTGCTTTGATTGCGGGCTGTGGGCATAAATTGAATACCCACAACTGCAATCAATAATAAAAGAATCGCTTTTTTAAAAAGACTCACTTAGTTTATTTGCTTTTGGACAGAACCGCATTTTAACATTTTACTTCCAAAATAAGGATTGTTAATTTCTTCGGTTTCACTCAACCATATGGCACCTTTGTTATTACTCGCCATCGGGCAAAAATCTTGGTAGAGCGTTTTGTCTGTTCCAACCAAAGCAATTATATCGTTCACATCTTTGCTTAATTCTTCAAAGTGTTCCCTTTGGTGGTCAATAGGATTTTTTACGATATGCTCTGCGTGTTCCTTTGCACTTTCAGCTATTTCCATATATTTTGTGTGCTGACTCTCTGTGAGTTTATCCATTTCAAAATTTGAAAATGCGATAAGCATCATTTCTCCGCCTTCGGCAGCTTTCTCGCTATCCTCATTAACCAAGGCATTCTTTAATACCATATAACCATCAATGATGGCTGATGTTAAATCACTTTTTTGAGTAGTGGCGTCTGCCTGAATTTCTTTTGAATTCACATCATTTGATTCTGCTTGTTTTGCATCATTTTTACAAGCACTTAAAAATAGTATCGCAAATGCGACTGCATAAATTGAATTTTTCATTTTTTTCATTTTAATAGTTAATAATTTTATTTTTCTAAAGAAACACTTCTTAATCGAAGTGAATTTGCAATCACTGAAACAGAGCTAAAACTCATCGCCAAAGCCGCAATAATAGGAGACAATAACAGTCCAAATATTGGGAATAAAACCCCTGCGGCAATCGGTACGCCCAATACATTGTAAACAAAGGAGAAAAACAGATTTTGTTTGATGTTTTTCATCACGGCGTGACTTAAATTTTTTGCTTTTACAATTCCTTGCAAATCGCCTTTTACCAAGGTAATTGCAGCGCTTTCAATAGCCACATCGGTTCCTGTTCCCATCGCAATGCCAACATTTGATTGGGCAAGAGCGGGCGCGTCATTGATGCCATCACCGGCCATAGCCACAATTTTTCCTTTGGCTTGCAGATTTTTAATAAATTTCAATTTATCTTCAGGTAAAAAACCTGCTTTAAAATTGGTTAAATGCAACGCGTCGGCAACCGCTTTGGCAGTATTTTCATTGTCGCCCGTTATCATTATGACTTCAATTCCTTGCTCCATCAAATTTTTAATGGCGGCTGCACTGGTTTTTTTAATGGCATCTGTGATACTTACGTAACCCAAGGCTTTTTGATCTACTGAAATATACGAAACCGTTTTTCCTAATTTTTGTTCGGCTAAAATTTGGGTTTCTAAATCATTTGGAATCACTGCTTTTATTTTTTCCATCAGTTTTTTGTTACCCAAAGCCACTTTGTTTTTGGCAACAGTGCCAATAACGCCCATTCCTGCCACCGCTTCAAAATCATCAACTTTAGAAAGTTTTGATTTGTTTTCTTTGGCATAATTTACTACGGCTTGCGCCAATGGATGTTCGCTGTATTGGTTTAAGGAAGCAATTTGATGCAATAAAATTTCTGAATCTCCTTCCAAGGCAACCACTTTTTCAACAGATGGTTTTCCTTCGGTAAGCGTCCCTGTTTTATCGGTAATCAAAACATTTACCTTGTTCATCATTTCAAGCGCTTCGGCATTTTTGATTAAAATTCCGCTTTGGGCGCCCTTGCCAACCCCAACCATAACTGACATAGGTGTGGCCAGTCCCAATGCACACGGACAAGCGATAATCAGTACCGCTACTGCATTCACAAAAGCATAAACCATGGCGTCAGGCTCTGGCCCAAAATAAGCCCAAACAATAAAGGTGATGATGGAAACTCCCACAACAATGGGCACAAAATATTTTGAAATGGTATCAGCCAATTTTTGGATAGGCGCTCTGGACCTGCTTGCGTCGCTTACCATTTTAATAATTTGTGACAACAAAGTTTCCGATCCCACGCGTTCCGCTTTCATCACAAAAGATTTTGTACCGTTTATGGTTCCCGAACTTACTTTATCATCAACAGTTTTGTCAACAGGAATGGGTTCTCCCGAAATCATAGATTCATCAATGCTGCTGCTTCCTTCAACAATAATACCATCTACAGGAATTTTTTCTCCCGGTTTTACGCGCAATAAATCATCTTTTTTGATTGATCGAATGGATACAATTTTATCCTCGCCATCAACCACCAAAGTGGCTTCAGATGGCGCCAATTTCAACAATTCTTTGATGGCGCCACTTGTTTTGCTGTGCGCACGGGCTTCCAGCAATTGGCCCAACAACACCAAAGCTAAAATAACGGCCGTTGCTTCAAAATATAAGTCTACGCCGCCCATGTCACTTTTAAATTCCTGCGGAAAAACATTGGGGAACAGGAGTGCGACAATGCTAAATAAGAATGCGGCTGCTGTTCCAATACCCACCAAAGTGAACATATTCAAATTCCAGGTAATGATCGATTTCCAGGCACGTACGTAAAACATCCAACAAGTATAAAAAACAATGGGAAGTGTTAGTACAAATTGCGACCAATCCCAATAAATTTGTGGCATGATTTTCATTAGCGGGTTAGCAGGAAGATGCATGGCCATGGAAATAATAAGAACAGGGAGAGCAAAAACAACGGATATTTTCATTTTTTTCAACAACCTCATATAGGTTTTACCCTCCTCACTTTCCGTAGCTTCTATTGGCACCAAATCCATTCCGCAAATTGGGCATGAACCTGGGTCATCCCTAATAATTTCGGGATGCATCGGGCAAGTATACTGTGTTGCGCTAACGGCTTTTGGCTGCTCAATTAAATCCATGCCGCAAACGGGACAATCACCTGCCTTGTCGTACGTTTTTTCACCTTCACAGTGCATTGGGCAATAAAAAATTCCGTTTCCGTCTTTTATTGGCTTTATGGCTACAGTTTTTTCTGTTTTTTCGTTGGCGCTATTTGGATCAAAATCTGTAATGGAATAATGCAATCCTGCTTTCAAAAATTCTTGCTGAAACGTTTCTGTTGAAATATGGTTTTCCATTTCAACTTCCGCGATTCCTTCCTCTAAATTAACAGTCGCTTTTAATACACCTTTTATATTGTTTAAGGTATCTTCAACATTGGTTCTGCAACCATTGCAGGTCATTCCGATAATTTTATAGGTGTGTTTCATTATAATTTGTTATATGGTTTAATCTAATATTTATGTCTTTTCATATTATAGGCGCAATTTTAATAGATGCAATATTTCATAGTTTTGTATTAATATTGCCTTAACCTAATCACCATTTATCATAACTGTGTTCATTCCCAATCTTATATTTTTATTGTTGGCTATCGATTTTAAGATCTTAAAGACAGTTTCCCGGGAAGCATCAAAATTATACTTCCCGCATTTGCAGGAAGTATAAAAAGGTCTTATTTTTTTTCCATTTTTGATTGATGATCCTTCATTTTTTTCTTCATCATTTCCATCATCTTAGGATTCTCGTGCATCATCATCATCATTTTATCCATCATCTTTTCCATCATTTCGGGATTCTCCATTATTTTACTGTGCATCTTCTCCATCATAGCTTCTTTTTCTGCAGGATCCTCCATCATTTTTTTTCTCATTTTTTCCTGCATCTTTTTTTGCATCTCAGGATTATTTTCCATTTTTTCCTGCATCATTTTCTCCATTTTTTCCTTCATCTCCGGATTTTCTTTCATCATTTCCTTCATTTTCCCATCCTCCATCATTTTCATATGATTCTTCATCATCAACATTTGGGCAACTTTATTGCCACCTGCAACTTCTAAAAATTCAGAGAATTTAACAGGATCTGAAATTATGTTTTGATATAGTTGCTTACGATTTTCATCATTTTGTAAGGTTTCAGAGGCATTAAAAGTAGATTTGCAACTGACTATTAATAATAACAGTGTTGCAATCATTGAAAGTTTTAAAATGTTTTTCATAATAAATTAAATTTAAGTTAATATTTATTGAGAATCAAAACTTGACAGCTTTGGTTGTGGCGTTATAATTTGCCTCATTAGTATTTTATTGTTGTAAAAGGGTTTAGGCTATCCACAACAACATCCACCTTTTTTTGGGGAGGGAGTTTTTGATCTATCCTCACCAATACTATAATTACCAGCCTTTGATAAAGCGGCATTAAGTTGATCTAAAGAAACAGAATCAGCTTTTTCAATAATTGCTTCTGGTGGATTCAAACTCACTTGCACTGAGGTTACGCCATGAACTTCTTGTAAAGTTTTTTCTACAGTTTGCTTGCAGCTTCCGCAAGACATACCATTAATATTAAATGTTTGTTTCATAATTTTAGGGTTTTTATTAATATTATTAACTTTGTTTTATTGGTTATTACTGACGGATCGAATGTTTTTTATCTTTAAACTCTAATTCTTTCATCATTTCAGGATTCTCTTGCTATTTCTATGATGATTCTAAGTATTTCTACTTTTATAACTTTTTCAGGAACTTTTTTTGTGCTTTCTGTTTAGCTGTTCACTTTAAACTTGTAGGCGTTATTAAAGTTAATAATTTCAACGTTTAAAAGTACCGGTTTTGATCGTTATTTATGTTACACCATTCAGTTAAGAAGTTATAAAATTCCCACATTCCATAGATATAATTACAGGCCTTAAATAAAGCGGTATTTTGTTGATTTAAACAATTGAATCAGAAATTCTAATAATGGTGTCTGAAGGATTCTAGCTCACTTGCGCAGAGGTTACCCCATTTATTCCCTGTAAAGCTTTTTCCGCTGTTTGCCTTCAGCTTTCGTAAGCCATGCCATTAATTTTAAATTTTTGTTTTCATGATTTTAAGGTTATTATTAATATTTACGAGTACTATTATTCAACTTTTTTCATATCCACTTTTTTTAGATCCATTTTGCATTTCGGACAAGAACCTGATTTGTCGTAAGTTTTTTCACCTTCGCATTTCATTGGACAAGCGTACATTTCAGCCATTTTATCATGGTTCATACCGCATTCCATTTTTGCTGAATCCGATTTCATTCCCGCACAACATGCTGGTTTTTTAGTGGTCTCCGTTTTTTTTAAGTCCATGTTGCATTTCGGACAAGAACCTGCCTTGTCATAAGTTTTTTCTCCTTCACATTTCATGGGACAAGCGAAAGCGGCTTTTTCTGTTTTTTCAACTTTCATTTTTGCTTTTTCTTGGGCTTTTACGGTTGACATTGTAAATAGTCCGATTGACAATACTGCGATTAAAATTTTTGTTTTCATAATGTTTATATTTTAATATTTTATGTAGTGCCTGTGTAAGAAAAAGGAATGAAATTCAAAATGATCAGTTAGGAAAATCATTGTTAACGGGGCATATTCCTTTTTCTTAACATCAGGACTTTTTATTAATTTATTGATGTCTATGATTTTTATGGGTATCTTTTTCTTTTACATCAATTTTTTTAAATTCCATTCCGCATTTTGGACATTTACCCTGATTGTCGCTTACTTCGGAAGGGTGCATATCGCAAAAATAGGTTTCAACAACTTTGGCATGTTTCGCTTTTATTGAATTATTTTTCAAATTCATCTGTTTTGTGACTAGTGCCATTCCACATTTTGAACATTCGCCGGGTTTGCCGCTTATTTCATCCGAATGCATTGTGCACGTATAAGTATTGTTCATTTTCATTTCCATTTTTTTTAACTCCATATCACATTTTGGGCATTTTCCTGGCTTAGCACTTTTTACATCTGCGTGCATTGGGCAAGTGTACATACTGTCAATTTCCATAAGTTCACGTTTTATTTCTATTTCTTTGCTTTTGTCCATCATTTTCATTTTACTATGAACCATTTTCATAGTGTCTTGTTTCATTTTTGCTTTTTCTTGGGATTTTACGGTTGACATCGTAAAAACGCCTATTGACATTACTGCTATTAAAATTTTTGTTTTCATTTTTGTAGTTTTTAAAATTATTTATAAATCTTCTAACATTTTGTTTATCCAATCTTCTATAGCTTTTTTTTCATTTTCTGAAAGTTTTGCATCCCTTTGGATCCAAGTATAAGAGGCTAGAGGCATTTCACCATCTTTTACCTGACTTAAAATTGATTTAAATTTGCTTTTCCGCTTTCTTTCGGAATAAGAACCAAATTCGTTAAAATTTAATTCTGCCTTTCCTTTTTTTATATGGTTTTGAATCATCCAACTTGCAGGCTGGATTTTATTGTACCACGGATAATAGGTATTGTTGCTATGGCAATCATAGCAGGATGTTTTAAAAATTATTTCCACTTGTTCTGGAACATTGTAAACTTCCATTAAATCTGTAGAAGGAACAATATCGATTTGGTTGCGGGTTGTGGGAATAAATTGAATTCCCAATAACGCCAACAACACAACTAATAATATGATTTTTAAAACCTTCATGCATTATTAAATTTCTTTTTTAACTGTTCCACAAGTCATCATTTTGCTGCCATAATAAGGATTTTTGACTTCTTTGTATTCGCTCAACCATATTGCACCTTTTTTGTTATTGTACATTGGGCAAAAGGTTTGGTAAAGTTTCCTGTCTGTACCGGTAATGGCTATCAAATCTTCAACATCCTTGCTCAGTATTTCAAAATGCTCCCTTTGGTGTTCCATTTTTCCGCTGTTCCCTGAAATATGCTCAGCGTGTTCGCGTGCAGCGTCAAGGATTTCATTAACCTCTTTTTTTTGAGCTTCAACAATGGAAGAACTGTCAAATTGGTCAAAAGCGGTATATAAATTTTTACCGGCGGTTGCGGCTTTTTCAGTATCGTCTGCCACCAAAGCGTTTTTGATCTGCAGATAATTATCCAAAATTGCAGAGATTTTTGAAGATTTTTGAGATCCATCCATCGTGTTATCATTTTGCATATTTTGATGATTCATCTCCATATTTTCATCGTCTGAGTGGTTTATGGTGCTGTCGTTCATTTCCATATGATTTTCATTTTTAGAATCGTCACTTTTTTTAGTGTCTTTACAGGAAAATACAGTCAGGGTTACTAGCGCTATGGCCATTATTCCCAAGATTACTTTTAATTTTTTCATTTTTAAATTGTTTTTATTTATTAATTATTAAGTGTTAAATAATTGATTAAGGGCTACTTTTGTATACTGTATACAAGAGCACCAAAATCCAAAAATTTTCTAATATTTTGCCACAGAAAATGGAATTTCAATTTTTATTTTTTCCCAGGCCAGAGAGATGATTCCTTTATTTTCATCTGTTTTTTTTAAATTATAAAGTAACGAGTCCTGAATTTCATTAAGTTTTTTTGGAACTATTTCAATACTCACTATATTTTCAGCTTCATTAAATTCGTCCTTCCCGTGTTGATTCCATCGTTTGTTGAACATCACTTTCCATATTTCTTTTCCGGGAATAACAAAAAAACCATATTTGCCTGCCGGCAATATTTCAGTTCCTATAAGCAAATCTTTATCGGTCTTTATCCAGGTAGCATTATGTGCCCCAGCTTGCCATACGGTATTGTAACTGATTAAGCCACCAAAAATAATCCTGTTTCTTACGCTAGGAGAAGAATAATCTATGTGAATATGGGCATTGCCTATCAATGCCATTGCAGTGGCGTGCGGGCTTAAACTTTTAGCAGGTTTATCAGTTTCTGTTTTGAAACTTGAGGTCGATTGATGGTTGTGTTGTGCATAACTACCAAGGCTTATTAATCCAAGGTATATTATGATAAGAGATTTTTCCATTTTTTATATTGTTTTTAGTTATTAATTTTAAGTGTTAAATAATTGGTTAATTGCTGCTCCAATAACGATGAGCGCAATAATCCCCCAAAGTGCTCTTTTTCCCCAGATTTCTATTTTTGAGCGGGATTTTGTTCCGGTTTTGCAACATTCCTTCATCTGTTTACATTTTAATTTTTAGCAGGAACAGCTGCTGCCTGCCTGCTGGACAGGCAGGTGCGCAATTAATCATTCCATTGCGTATCAAAATTTGTTATGCTCGTTTCATTTTATGGTTGTTTTGGTTTCTCCGCAGGTAAGCATAGCTTTACCAAAATATGGGTTTTTTATTTCTTTTGAAAGGCTTAGCCAATAAGCTCCTTTATTATCGTTGGCCATCGGACAAAATTGTTCATAAACTTCTTGGCTGACACCAAATAATTTTACAGCTTTTATGAGATGAGCCGACAAATGTTTGAAATGATTCCGTTGCACTGCAATATCTGAAGTTTTAGAAATAGAAGTCGCGGAAGCGGTAATTTCATTGCTAATTGTCATCCAATGATTATGTGCTTCTTGATTGGTCAACAGTTTCATATCAATTTTTGACATACCATTCAAAAGTAATGCGGCCAATTTTTGAGTTGTTTTACTATCATCGTTCGTCAAGGCATCTTTTAAAAGGATGTATTGCTCAAATACTTTTTTTAATTGAATTTGAAAGACTTTAGAAGCGGTAATTCTTTTTTCCATTTTGGAATGGTCGGGTTCATTTTCTGTTTTAAGAGCATCAACATTTTTCATTTCTTCATCACTCATCTTCTTTTCGGTATTGCCTTTCTTATTGTCACCACCCATATCCATACCTTCATGGCCCGTAACAGCGGCACCTCCTTCCGGATTCATCATACTTGGTTTCCCTTCCAGTTGAGCCGCTGCATCAACGCTAAAGGCACCTTCAGTAACAATTTCCTCACCCTCGGTTAAACCGTTTAAAATGACATAACTATTTCCCAGCAATGGACCCAATTCTATTTCACGAATTTTAAAAATTGGATCATCTCCCGGTTGTTTTACATATACAATAGAGCGTTTGCCAGTCCACATTACAGCTGTTTTTGGAACGACCATTTTGTTTTGGTATTGATCAAGATTGGCTTTTACAAAACCAGTGGCAAACATTTCCGGTTTTAATTTTCCGTCTTGGTTGTTCATTTCTATACGAACTTTTGCCACACGGTTAACAGGATCAATTACGGGGTCAATAAAACTAATAATTCCATTAAATTTTGAGTCCGGTATTGCTTGAATTGTAAATTCCATTTTATTTCCTTTTTTAAGAAAATGAAGATCGCTTTCATAAGCATCAAATAGTACCCAAATGCGTGAAAGATCAGTGACTTCAAACAGTACAGTTCCTTGTCCAACATAATCTCCCACATTAACTTGTTTGGCTGTAATGATACCGCTGGAAGTAGCATAAACTTCTACATTGGTTTTAACTTTTTTAGAACTTTCTATCGTTGCAATTTGGTTAGGACTTAATTTCCATTGAAGTAATTTTTCTTTGGCTGCCTCATAAATTTCAGGATATGCTTGTTTGGTTTTAGCCGTTTCCAATAATTCTTGTTGCGCCGTAATTAAATCTGGAGAATAAATGAGTGCCAGTGTTTGGCCTTTTCGCACACTTTCACCTGTAAAATTGATGTATAATTTCTCAATTCGACCAGAAATATAAGCAACCTGACTTTGCAATAATCGTTCATCTGCCTGTACTTTTCCATAAAGACGGATCTCTTTAATAGATTGTTGCTTTGAAACGACGGAGGTCATTACATTGGCCAATTGTGCAGCTTCTTTGGTAAAATAAATGGCATCCGGATCCATTCCTACGGATGAATTTTGGTTAAGCAGAATTAAATCCATACCACAAATTGGACATTTACCCGGTTTGTCCATTCTAATTTGAGGGTGCATAGAACAGGTCCAAATTTCCGTTTTATGTTCATCTGCCGAATGATTTTGTTTATCCTCAGCAGTAGTGGATGAGTGGAAAAAGAGCCATCCAAAAAACAGGCCAATAACCACAAATAGGCTGTAACGGATATATTGTTTTGAAAATATTTTCATCATTTTAGTTTTTATTGAATTTGTAAATTAGCCATTAATCTTTGCAATTTTGCAATTGCAGTATTAAAATCTGCAACAGCTTGTACTTGTTTTAATTCGTAATCAAGTGTTTGTTGTTGGACAATTAAGATGTCAGTTAAACCAACACTGGAAGCCGAAAAACTTTTTATAAGAATCCTTAACGATTGATTTGCCAAACTATATTGTTTCGCATAAAGTGAAATTTTACGCTGGGCATCTTCATAATTTTGAACAGTTTCATAATACTCATCCTTAAGCGAATTCGATGTTACCTGAATTTCTTGTACGGTTGCCGTTTTTAATTTATCTACTTCAGTTTTCATTGCTTTGTACTTCTTTCTATAAATTGGAAGCGTAAGGGTAACCATTGGCATAATCATATCATTGCCATTCATTTCTAAATTGGACATTGGATTTTTTCCAATTAAAGAATAATTAAGACCCAATCCAATCATTGGGTAACCCATTAGGGTCACCATTTCTTTTCTTGCATCAAGCGATTGTTTTTCATAATTTAACATCGCCAGCATAGGATTTTGAACCAAAATACTGTCGGCAATTGATAATAAAGGCATATTTAAAGCATTGGATTTTATGGTATCAGGAATTTTTACAGTCTCCTGCACAGGTCTGTTTAAAACATTATTGAATCGGGCTACAACAGTATTTTTCTGATCATTTAAAAAAGCGATGTTGTTTTCTAAGTCACTAATCTCAATTTGAATTCTATATAAATCCGTTAATCCACTTCCTCCCGGTGAATTCATGGCTTTATTTTGCATAGAACCAGAAGTTTGTCCTGCATTGTTATTGCTATTGGCAGAATTTCCTCCCATTGTCTGCATTCCAGAAGAACCTGATGAGCTGTTTTGGGAAACATTATTTTTCATATTACTGGCTGATGAAGAACTGCTTGTTCCACTAATGGATGCCGACTTAAATTTAATAAGGGAAAGTCGTTCAAGCGTATTTAAAATTTCAATATTTTTTTGTGATATTTCAATTGCTTGCTGAACTTTATACAGCTCAAACCAAGTTTGTTGCACCTCAAAAAACACTTGTAATTTTGCGTCACGAAATGATTCATATTTGGCTTTTGCCATCAAGCTCATTTCATCTTTTGCCGCTTTTAAGGTTCCAAACCAAGGAAACATTTGCATCAAACGAAAATCCGCCAATTGATTGCCTCCAATTAACTCCATCGGGCTTAAAAATACTCCGGCACTTAATTCTGGATCTGGCAAACTCCCAACTTGTGGCACTTTTTGCAAAGCGGCTTCATATTCTGCATATTTCTGCAAAACAGTTGGATTGTTTTTTGCGGCAACTCCCAGATAAAACATCAAGGAATCTTTTTCTTGGCCAAAAGCTGTTGTATAACTATAAAGTGCCAAAAACAATAACGCTATTTTTTTATATATGTCCATCATACTATGTATTTTCAATTATTTGAATTTCTTTATTGGGTTCGCGCGTAACAGCCCATTCTCTCCACATTGCCTGAAATAAAGGGACAACAAATACGGTCATTACTTGAATAATCATCCCACCGAATGTTGGGATTGCCATTGGAATCATAATGTCCGCTCCTTTTCCTGTTGAGGACAATACAGGCAGTAAAGCTATAATTGCTACAGCGGCCGTCATCATTGCGGGTCTAACACGTTTTTTTCCGGCTTCAACTACAGCTTCTCGAACGTCGTGAACGGTTGATGGCTGTTTCTCTTCAAATGTTTGATGAATGTAAGTCCCCATCATCACGCCATCATCTGTTGCAATTCCAAACAAGGCTATAAATCCAACCCATACCGCAACACTTAAATTAATTGGATGTATCTGAAACATATCCCGAAGATTGATTCCCGACACCTCAAAATTCAGAAACCAGTCTTGCCCATAAAGCCATATCATAATAAAACCTCCGGCAAAAGCCACAAATACTCCAGAAAAATGGATTAAGGAAGCAATGATGGTTTTAAATTGAAAATATAAAAGCAGCAAAATCAAAAATAAACTTATTGGAATTACTATGGAAAGTCTTTTGCTGGCCCTGACTTGTTGTTCATAATTTCCGGCAAATTTATAGGTAACCCCTTTAGGCAATATTAACGCTCCCGATGCTATTTTTTCCTTTAATATTTTAGCTGCATCTTCCACCACATCCACTTCTGCTTTCCCGTCCTGTTTATCAAAAATAACATATCCTAAAAGAAAGGTATTTTCACTTCGAATCATTTGCGCATCTTTGGTATAGGAAATATCCGCAATTTCCTCTAATGGAATTTGAACGCCGTTCATTGAAGGGATAAGAATTCTTTTAAGGTCTTCAGGATTGTCCCTCAACTCTCTTGCATAACGTATGCGTATTGGGAAACGTTCACGGCCTTCAACGGAATTGCTTAACGACATTCCGCCAACAGCCACTTGCAACACTTCCTGAACATCACTAACTCTCATTCCATATCGCGCCATTGCTTCTCGATTTAGCTTTATTTCAAGATAAGGCGCTCCCACTGCACGGTCATAAAACACAGTGGAAGCTTTAACGGTTGGGACATCTTTTAACGCTTTCTCAAATAGTAAACCGGCCGCTTCTATTGTTGTAAGATCAGGCCCATATACTTTTAAACCCATTGGCGCTCGCATTCCCGTTGAAAGCATTACCAAACGCGCTTCAATAGGTTGTAATTTAGGGGCTGAAGTTAATCCCGGAATATTGGTTACTTTAACAATTTCGTTCCAAATATCATGGGTGTTTTTTATTTCAGGCCGCCACTGACGAAAATACTCTCCATTTGAATCAGGAATCAGGCTATCTCTTGAAATTATTCTGAAGTTGTCTTTTCTGGGATTGTATTTTTTGCCGTTTCTTAAGATAAAGTTATCTTCTTTATCTACCTTAAATTGTTGTTTATGGCCATCTTCATCCAATATATATTCAGATCGATAATTGATAGTGTTCTCAAACATTTGGACAGGAGCGGGGTCAAGCGCGGAATTTACCCGTCCCCATTTTCCAACAGCAATCTCAACTTCGGGAATTACCGACAACCTTTTATCGAGCGTTTCTATGTATTTAAGATTTTGTCCAATACTTGTATGTGGCATACTTGTTGGCATTAGCAAAAAAGATCCTTCGTTGAGCGAAGGCATAAATTCTTTGCCGAGACCAGGAAATTTATTGACACTAGCTTGCCAAAATTTTGTTTGTCTAAACGAGTCCCATCCAACTTTTTCAAACCCATTTCCCACAAATCCAAAAGTCTGTTCAAAACCCATCCAAATTAAAAACCCAAAGAGCAACGTAAATCCGGGAAGCAATAGAAATTTCTTTTTGTTGGCCAAAGCCCATCTAAGAATGGGTTCATAGAAATAAACCATAGACATCAAAGCTCCTAGAATAACAGATATGATAGTGGCCACAAATAAGAAATTTACAAAAAGACTATTTTGTGCACCTAATGGAAGCCATTCTTCTGACAAGAAAAACACGGCAACCAAAACTGTAATGCCAACATTGATATAGTTGGTAAACTCTTTTCTGTTTTCTGGCCAACGATGCGCGTATAAATTATTTATTCCGATTGCAATTAAGGCAAATGCAGACCAATAGAACCAAAAAACAAGAATTAAGATTCCTGAAATAATAAGGGCCCAATTCCAAATTTTCTTTATTTTTTTGGCATCAAATCTTATGTTGAATAGGATATGCACCAAGGTTGGTAACACAATAATTCCAAGAATAAATGCTGATAATAACGCAAAGGTTTTGGTTAAAGCAAGCGGGTGAAAAAGCTTGCCTTCTGCAGCTTCCATAGCAAATACAGGCAAAAAACTTACAATAGTGGTTGCCATTGATGTTACAATGGCGTCTCTTACTTCAACAGTTGCATTATAAATTACCATCATTAATTTTTTTCCGCGAACGCCTTTATTTTCTGGCATCTCCAAATGCCTGAGTATGTTTTCAACATCAATAATCCCAACATCAATCATCACACCGATAGCAATCGCAATACCTGACAAGGCAACCACATTGGCATCCACGCCAAAAAAATGCATCATAATAAATGTCATCAATACTCCTATGGGCAGTAAACCAGCCACTATAAATGAAGCCTTTAAATTCATTACAAGTATAATAACCACTATTATACTGATCAATATTTCGTGCGAGAGTGCCGATTCAAGCGTCCCGATTGTTTCTCTAATTAAACCGGTACGGTCGTAAAAGGGCACAATCGTAACCTTTGAAACACTCCCGTCTGCCAATGTTTTTTGTGGCATTCCCGCTTCAATTTCTTTAATTTTTTCTTTTAAATTATTAATCACTTCCATCGGATTTGATCCATATCGAGCTACCACAACAGCGCCAACTGCTTCGGTGCCNNACAGGAACATTATTACGAACTGTAATCACAGAATTTTCAAGGTCACTAAGATTTTTTATATATCCCAAACCTCGAATAATATATTCGACTTGATTCAATTCTATGGTTTCCGCACCAATATCTAAATTGCTCTTACTGACAGCATTCATAACATCCATTACTGTGACACCATATGCTTTCAATGCCTCAGGATTAAGATCCACTTGATATTCTTTTATGAAACCTCCTATTGATGCCACTTCAGAAACTCCTTTGGCCGTAGCTAGCCCATATTTTACATAAAAATCTTGAACAGTTCTTAATTCTTGAGGATCCCATCCTCCATTAGGTTCTCCAGTTTTTGGATTACGACCTTCAAGTGTATACCAATAGATTTGACCCAACGCTGTTGCATCAGGACCCAAAGCAGGCTGTACCCCTTGTGGCAAAGTTCCTCTGGGTAAAGAATTTAGTTTTTCAAGTATTCGGGATCGGCTCCAATAAAATTCCACATCATCATCAAAAATGATATAGATGAATGACATTCCAAACATGGAAGTACTACGTATATTTTGAACGCCTGGAATGCCTAATAAAGCTGTTGTTAGGGGATAAGTAATTTGATCCTGTATATCTTTGGGTGATCTCCCCATCCATTCCGTTGCTATAATTTGTTGATTATCACCAATATCTGGAATAGCGTCTACAGGAACGGGATTACGTGGTAAAAAGCCTGTTTCAGTATTAAATGGCATTACAACCATTCCATATACCACAAAAGTTATCAGGAAGATAAAAGTAATAAGCCTGTTTTCGAGAAAAAATTTTACAAGTCTGTTAAACATTTTTTTGATTATTTTTTAAGTTAATTTTAAAAAGGCATACAGAAATGATCTAAAAAAATCATAACAATGCGCTAACGCTTAAAGTTAAAGACTTTAGCGATTAAAAAAAACGAAAATAATCAAATAAGGAAAACCTGGTCTAGAACGTGTATGTCCGTGATCAGCAATGGCGGAGTATAATATTTAAATGGAATAATGTTTACCGCTAATCCTTCAAATAAATTAAGATACGCGTAAGTAAAAGAAGCAACAAATACTTGTTGCTCAAAATTTAGTGAAGAAAAATCAACTTTTAAGTCACTTTGACCTTCAATGTGTTTTATAATATCTTTACAACAATTGTTATTGTTATCACAAGAATCATTTTCAGAAGAGGTTTTTTGCATATACATATCCATATTGCAAATATCAACTTTGGAAAATAAGGCACTATCCACTAAGTCACCACCGCAATAGTGCTCACTGATGGTAAATGACATAGTAGAAAACAACACTACAAATGCCAAAACAATTGCCGATATTTTCCTTAAAAATTGCTTCATAATGAACTGCAAAGATAATAATTTTTTAAAGTGCTCAATTAAAATTATGTTAAAAATATAAAAAGGGTATGTTTTTTCAATTGAAAATACATAAATATCTGGCAGAACCATTTCGGATTGTGGTGCAATAAAATACCGATTATCACTTTTATTAGGCATAATTATGATATATTTGGAATTATTTTTTTTATCAATGAAAGCTCTTAAATTAGGTATTTTAATTTTTCTTTTTTGCGATGCAAATATTGTAAAAGCTCAGGAAACGTTGCCGATATACTCCGATTACTTATCGGATAACGTGTATTTGGTGCATCCGGCGGCCGCAGGTGTTGGGAATTGCGGAAAATTAAGGCTGACAGCCAGAAGCCAGTGGGCAGGAATAGAAGATGCACCATCATTACAAACGTTGAGTGCGCACACGCGTATTGGTGAAAACATGGGTGTTGGCATTATTCTTTTTAACGATAAAAATGGCTACCATTCCCAACAAGGCGTTCAGGGTACTTATGCGTATCATTTAAGTTTTGGAAGAATGGAAGAAGTGGATCAATTGTCGTTCGGACTCTCTTTTATGGCTGTAAATAATAGTGTTGATGAGAGTTCATTTGTTATTCCAGATCCGGTAATTTCACAAATTGTGCAAAGCGAAAGTTATTTCAATGCCGATTTTGGCGTAGCCTATCACAAGAAAGGGTTTTTCTCTTATTTCACTGCGAAGAATATTATGTTAACTGCAAGAAATTTATATGATAACAAGTATGAATCGCTAAATTTGAGAAGGTATTTAATCACACTGGGTTATTATTACGGCGAAGGAAAAAGTTTGCAGATGGAGCCATCAGTTATGATGCAAACTATTGAAAGAACAGGGGAAAAGTTTGTGGATTTTAATTTTAAAGTTTATAAAGATGTTGCAGATGCGCAACTTTGGGCAGCTTTATCATACAGAAAAGGTTTTGACAATGCAGATACCGAAGAACTCAATTATTTAACGCCTATTCTTGGCGTTAATTACAAAAATTTTATGGCTTCTTATACTTATACCAAACAATCAGGTGAAATATTGTTTGATGATGCCGGATACCACCAAATTACCCTGGGCTTTAATTTTGGTTGCAGGCCGCCAAAAAGGGGTGGATGTCCTAACATAAATGGCGCATTTTAATTTACAAGTTTAGACCTCCCAAACAGCCAGGTTTTTGGATTACGAATTTTAAGGCTGGGAAACTTTATAAATCTAATTTTTCAACAATTATTTAAAGATTTAATAAAATGATTATCAAAGAATTAAACGGAATAAAGCCAATTTTTGGAGAAGATTGTTTTATTGCAGAGACAGCCGTAATTATTGGCGAAGTGATTATGGGAAACCAATGCAGCATATGGTACAATGCCGTTATTAGGGGTGACGTGCATTACATAAAAATGGGCAACAAGGTAAATGTACAGGATGGTGCGGTAATTCATGCCACTTATAAAAAATCACCAACAAATATCGGCAACAATGTTTCAATTGGTCACAATGCGTTGGTTCATGGTTGCACTATTCACGACAATGTGCTGATTGGAATGGGCGCCATTGTTATGGATGATTGTATTGTCGAAAGCAATTCAATTATTGCAGCCGGTGCGGTTTTAACCAAAGGAACATACGTAAAATCTGGATGTATATTTGCCGGAATGCCTGCAAAAAAAATAAAGGATATCAGTGAGGAATTGATTTCAGGTGAAATAAACAGAATTGCGGATAATTATGTTAAATATGCCGGTTGGTATAAGGAAGGAAATTAAATATTAAATGTTAAAAATTCGAAATTTTCTAAAATCTTGAATAAAAACTATAATCAAACTTCTTTTCCTTCGGAAAGGGTTGGGGATAGGACAAAAAGTTAAAAATCCAACTTTTCAACTCTGAATTCAAGAGATACATCACTTAAGATTTCTTTTAAAACGTTTGTTTCGGCATTGGTATAAAATTGATGATGGCTTTTTGTTGTTGAAGTCGAAAGCAGGTTTTGTTTCTCCAAAACAGCTTTTGTTTGTTTTGCAACGGCTTCTCCTGAATCAATAATAGAGATATTTTCGCCAATTATTTTTTTGATTTGAGGAATTAAGTAAGGATAGTGCGTGCAGCCCAAAACCAAGTGATCGATATTAAATTGAAGCATTGGCTTTAAATAGGTTGAAAGCAGTGTGTTAATTTCAGGGGAATTTAATTTTCCCTCTTCAATTAAAGGAACCAATCCTTCACCATCCTGTTCTATTGTGGTGATATTTTTGGTATATTCCTTGGTGGTTTTCTCAAACAATTTGCTCGATAAAGTTCCTTTTGTGGCTAAAATTCCTATTGCTCCGGTTTTGCTTAAAAGGGCTGCGGGTTTAATTGCCGGTTCAATGCCAATAAATGGGATTGCGTAATTTTTTCTTAAATAATCAATGGCGTTGGTGGTGGCAGTATTGCAGGCAACTATGATTAATTTACATCCTTTTGAAAGTAAGAACTCGGTATTTTTAACGCTTAAAGCAATAATTTCTTCAGATGATTTTTCTCCATAAGGTGCATTTTTGCTATCAGCCAAATAAATGGTGTTTTCATTGGGAAGCAGTTTTACCACTTCTTTCCAAATGGAAGTGCCGCCAATTCCTGAATCAAATAGTCCGATAAGTTCGTTTTTCATAGAGATAAAAGTAAAAAAAAATCCCGCGATTGCGGGATTTTTTAAGGCATTTATTATTTTTTATTTTAGGCCTAATTTTGTTTTCACTGCTGGCAACAAATCTGTTCCGTTTGCTACAATTAAGGTTGAAGCTTCTAAAACATAAGTAAAACCTTGTTCTTTAGCAACATCATCAATAGCTTTTTTAGCTTTTTCCAAAATTGGTTTTAAAATTTCGTTTCTTCTGTTGGTGATATCTTCTCTTGCAACTTGAGATGCCTGATATAAATTTTGGTTGTCTTTCTGAGTTTCGGCATACCTTTGTTGGTTCACTTCATCAGTTTGAGAAGCTGCTTCAGCATCATATTTTTTTAATTTTGCTTCCAGTTTTGCTTCTTCCGCTTTTAGCTCAGTTTCATAAGTTTTGCTTAATTTTTCAATTTCAGCATTTAATGCTTTCGTTTCTGGCATTAGGCTTATTAACAAATCGGTGCTGATGTGACCAATTTTTTGTTGCGCTTGCATTGTGTTAAATCCTAAAGTAACTATTGCGATTAATAATAAGGTTTTAAAATGTTTCATTTCTTGTTTGTTGTTTAAATTAATTATTTTCTTTTTTTTCTTGTTGGGCTTTTTTGGCCGCTTCAATCTCTTTTATTCGTTCTTGTCTTTTTTCTTCAATAGCTTTTTTTTGTTCTTCCCTTAGTCTAAGCTTTTCGGCTTTTTGATCTTCAATTTTCTTTTTTAAGGCTTCTTTTTTTGCTGCCCGATCATCTATTTTTTCTTGCAAANNACGCTGTTCAACACCAACTCGCTAATGTCATATTCCTTATTGGTGTATAACATAAGCAACGCACTCGATTTGTCCATCACAAAGTCAAACTTTCTTTTAGTGGCGATATCTTGAATTGCATTGTACACAATATCCTGAATCGGTTTTACCAACTGTTGCCTTAAAAAGAACAAATCACCATTCGTGCCAAAGTGCGCAATTTGTTGATTTTTTAAATCCAATTCCTTAATTTGGATATCTTCCTCTTTTTCTTCAATTAACGTTTTTGTCAACAGCGTTTTTTCGTTATTTAAACCAGCTTTTAAAGCTTCAATTTCTTTTTGTTGNNGCGAATAAAAAAATACTCTTTGTCATAACTATGATGTATTTAGAAAAAATCGTGCCAATTAATTATTCATCTATACAAATATAACTGATTTTGGTTAAAATTGTTGCCCAATGATAAAGTGCGTTTGCCAGCCTGATTTTACCATTTCTCCAGGCAGTGGATCAAACCCGTGTGCAAAGTCAATTCCCAACAATCCGAATGCAGGCATAAAGACTCTTAAACCTAGTCCAGCCGAGCGTTTCAACACAAATGGGTTGAAGTTTTTAAATCCTTCATAAGAATTACCGGCTTCTAAAAATCCTAAAACATAAATAGATGCTGAAGGTTTTAAAGTGATGGGATATCTCAATTCCATCTGGAATTTATTGTAAACGGTACCGCCGTCTATTGTTGACAACCGTCCGTTTTCATAACCTCTTAAAGCAATGGTTTCCCTTCCGTCTAATTGGTAAGAAGCCATTCCGTCTCCACCTACAAAATATCTTTCAAATGGCGAATCGCCTAATTTTTTATTGTAATTTCCCAAGAAACCAAACTCGGCATTCGACATAATAACCAAATCTTTTGTTAATGCGGTGTACCATTTTCCTTTGAAACTCGCTTTGTAATACTCTAACCATTTGTATTTTTCGGCAAGTTCAATGTTTGAATAATCTTTTGTTTCAACCAAAGAGTAAGGAAATGTCATTTTTGCGCCGATGCTAAAATCGGATCCATAAGTTGGGAAAACCGGATTTGAACCAGCCGAGCTTCTGCCTAAAGTTATGTTGTAAGATAAGTTGTTTAAATTACCGTTGCTTAAGGTTAAGTTTCCAATTCTCATCCCGTATTCTTTTAAATCGTATAATTGGTAACTGACACTTTGCGACAAGGTAAAATAATTGTCAGGCCATTTTAATCGTTTTCCTAAACCAACAGTGGCGCCAATAATGTTTAAACGTTGGTCTTTATCCACTTTATTGGTCATATAATCATACCTAAACTGTTTTGAGTTGTAGATTGAAAACGATAATGATTGTGGTTTTTTGCCACCCAACCAAGGTTCGGTAAACGAAAAACTTGAAGTGGTGTAATACCTGCTTTTTTGCAACCTCAACGACAGCGTTTGACCGTCACCCATTGGAAGTGGTTTATAGGCTTTTCCGTTAAATATATTTTTGACAGAAAAGTTATTGAACGACAATCCTAATGTTCCAATAAATGATCCACCGCCATAACCACCTTGCAATTCTATTTGGCTGGAACCCTTTTCTGCAACGGTATAATCGATGTCAACCGTTTTGTCCTGGTAATTTGGATTTAAATCCGGCGTAATTGCTTCAGCATCAAAAAATCCCAATTGTCCAATTTCCCGAATGGTTCTGATAATATCGCTTTTGCTGTATAAATACCCAGGTTTTGTTCTAATTTCCCGGTAAATTACGTGGTCGTTGGTTCTGTCGTTTCCGTTAACGGTAATTTTTTTGATTTTTGTTGGCGCATCTTCATAAATTCTGATTTCAACATCAATAGAATCGTTGTTGATTCTTGTTTCTACAGGCATCACCCTTGAAAAAAGATATCCGTTATCCTGGTATAAAGTAGTGATGTCATCTGAATCTGGTTTTCCAGTACCCGAAACTCTTTCCTTCAACACTTTTCCGTTATAGGTGTCACCTTTTTCTATTCTTAAAATACTTTGCAATTGTTCATCGGTATATCTGCTGTTTCCTAAAAATCGAATATCGCCGAAAATATATTTTTTCCCTTCTTCAACCCTAATGTCTAAACTGATGGTATTGTCATCATTAAAAGCCATAGAATGGTCAATAACTCGCGCATCTCTATAACCTTTTTCACTATAGGCGGTCACTATATTTTCAAGATCGGTATTGAAATCGGCTTCAATATATTTTGATTTTTTCCAAAACCGGCCAAGCATCTTTTGTTTGGTCTTTTTCATCGATTTTTTAAGCTTCGCATCACTAAATGCCTCATTCCCTTCAAAATTGATATTTTTTATTTTAATTTTCTCGCCTTTGTCGATATAAACCAACATATTAACGGTGTTAACACTTGAAGTATCAGGTTTTGTATCAAGGGTAACTTTAGCTTTTAAATAACCTTTTTCCTGGTATTTTTTTCTGAAGTAATTTTTGGAAGTCACTATTAAATTGTCAGTTAACATCGCGCCTTTTTTTAGCTCGGCATCTTTTTGCAGTTCTTTTGCCTTGCTTTTTTTAACGCCTTCAATGGTTACGTTGTTCAATTGTGGTAACTCTAAAACATCAAATTCCAAATAAGCGACATTTCCGTCGATTTTAGATACATAAACCTCCACATTGCTGAATTGTTTGGTTTCATACAATTTTTTGATGGCGCTGGTCAATTTATCTCCGGGAAGTTTAATTTCTTGTCCAATAACCAAACCGGTAAATACTTTTACGGTTTCTTCTTCAAATTTTTGAAGCCCTTTAACGGTAATGCCGCCAAGTTCGTAATTGGTGTCTTTAACAAAAATATTGTTTGTTTTTATTGGAATTATAGTATCGTTTACGATGATATCCTTAATGAGGGTATCATTTTTTGTTTCGATATTTTCTGAATTATTTTTTGAAAGTTCTTGCGCGGTTGTGGCGTTAGATGATAAAATAATTGTAAAAAGTAATAGTGCTATGCTAAATTTAGTCATTGATTTTTTCAA
>DPCK01000108.1 GCA_003516285.1 Lutibacter sp.
TGGATCGCAAAATTCTATGACTTCACCGGTATCGGTTAAAATAACGTGGTCGTGTTGTTTGTCGAAATATGATTTTTCATAGAATGCCTGATTTTGGCCAAACTGGTGTTTTCTTACCAAACCTGATTCCAATAATAATTCAATGGTATTGTAAAGTGTGGCTCTGCTCACCCTATAATTTTTGTTTTTCATTTGGATATAGAGTGACTCAATGTCGAAATGATGGTCCAAATTATAGATTTCGTGCAAAATAGCAAATCGCTCAGGCGTTTTTCTATGACTGTTTGCTTCAAGAAAACTTACAAAAACAGCCTTTACAATTTTTTGATCTTCATTACTCATAATTATCGAAATTGAGTTTTAAAACTGAACAAATTTAATGCTATTTTTTTAATAAAGGGGCAGGTAAGTTGCATATTTATTAACTTTGAATTGTGAACAAATTTAATGTTTATAAATTCTGTCTACCGTATCAATACCCTCAATTTTTTTAAGGTTGTCGCATAATTTTTGAAGCTGTGATCTGTTTTTGACACTCACCGTAATGTTTCCTTCAAAAAGTCCATCATCACCTGAAATATTTAAATTATGAATATTTACGTTCATATTATTTGAAATAATTTGAGTAATTTCATTCACCAAACCAACGTGGTCAACCCCGTAAATTTTAATGATGGCTTTAAATTCCTGTTTTGTGGAATCTATCCATTTGGCATTTAAAACTCTATAGGCATAATTTGCCTGTAAACTGATGGCATTTGGACAGTCTTGTTTGTGAATTTTAATGCCGTCGTTTATGGTGATAAAACCAAATACTTTATCACCCGGAATTGGGTTGCAGCAGGGAGACATTTTATAATCCAAGTGTTCTTCTTCTTTCCCGAAAACCAAAGAATCATACTTATCTACAATTTCATCTTTTTCAATAAGTTCCTGCTTGTTTGCACTGCGTTTAATTCTATTTTTAAAGAAACTTACAAAAGCATTGTTGCGTTTGTGGATAAATTCCTTTAACATAGGGTTGTCAATTGAACCAATACCCACTCTATAAAATAAATCCTGGCTTGTTCTCAGTTTAAAATGCGTCACAAGTTCGTTGACTACTTTTTCATTGAGTTCTATTTTTAAATGTTTGAGTTTTCGCGTCAAAACCTCTTTTCCGTCTTCGGCAATTTTTTTTTGGCTTTCTTTTAACGCATTTTTAATTCTATTTCGCGCTCTGGCGGTTACCACAAAATCCAGCCAGCCAATTGTTGGTTTCTGACTTTTTGAAGTAATTATTTCTACCTGGTCGCCACTTTGCAAAACCTGGCTTATCGGTTTTAACTTTCCATTTACCTTTGCGCCTCTGCAGTTCATTCCAACTTGAGTATGAATGGCGAAGGCAAAATCCAATGCCGTGGCATTTTTAGGTAACGCTTTTAAGTCTCCATTTGGCGTAAATACAAAAATTTCTTTGGCATAAAGATTTAATTTAAAATCTTCCACAAAATCCAATGCGCTGCCGTTGGCATTTTCAAAAGATTCCTTAATTTTATTCAGCCAGTCTTCCAACCCGCTTTCACGCTCATTTGCATTTTTATATTTATAATGGGCAGCATAGCCTTTTTCGGCTATTTCATTCATTCTTTCTGAACGAATTTGCACTTCAACCCATTTTCCCTGCGGACCCATTACGGTAATATGAAGCGATTCGTAACCGGTAGATTTTGGTTGGCTGATCCAATCGCGTAACCTGCTTGGATTTGGTCTAAAATGATCAGTTACAATGGAATATATTTTCCAGGCATCAAATTTTTCATCTTTTGGCGTTGATTTATAAATGATTCTAATGGCAAATTTGTCATAAATCTCATCATAATTAACCCCTTGGGAAAGCATTTTTTTATGAATGGAATAAATCGATTTTCTGCGGCCTTTTATGAAATATTTAAACCCCTCTTTATCTAATGATTCTCTTATAATATTGGAGAATGTTTCAATATATTTATCTTGCTCTTCCTTGCTTTGTGTAACTCTGTCCTCGATTTCATTATAAACTTCCGGTTCGGTATACTTCAACCCAAGATTTTCTAATTCTGTTTTTACGTTGTAAAGCCCTAATCGGTGTGCAAGCGGTGCATAAATATACAAGGTTTCCGAAGCAATTTTCACTTGCTTGTCCGCCGGCATTGCATCCATAGTCTTCATATTGTGTAACCTGTCTGCAATTTTTATCAAAATAACCCTTACATCATCGTTTAAAGTCAAGAGCATTTTTCTAAAATTCTCTGCTTGAATGGATGCGTCCTGGTCTTTTTTTAAGTGAGAAATTTTTGTCAATCCGTAAACAATTTTTGCAACAGATTCGCCAAACATTTTCTCAATATCACTAATAGAATAGGTTGTGTCCTCCACAACATCGTGCAATAAAGCAGCAATAATAGAAGTGGCGTGCAACCCAATTTCGTAGGCAACTATTTTGGCAACAGCGATAGGATGAAATATGTAGGGTTCTCCAGTTAGGCGGCGTTGTTTGCTATGCGCTTCCAATGCCAATTCAAAAGCTTTTCTAATTTCTTTTTTATCGGTATCCGTAAAAGTTTGATAGGCACCTTTCAACAAATCTTTGTAGCGCCTTGCAATTTCTTTATTCTCTTCTTCTATGGATAAATTGTATGTCATCGTTTAAAAATAGGGATTATACCTGATAAACCAACTTATTTGTATTTATTTTTTCAAATTTAAGAATCGTTGCAATAGCGTGGGGTGAGAGTAATGAATTTTAACATATAATTGATGTGGCGTTAAATTACTCAAACTATTTTTAGACAATTTTTTTAAGGCTGAAATTAAAGCGTTTGCATTGAAATTTTCTTTAGCATAATCATCGGCCTGGTATTCAAATTTTCTAGATAAAGCATTCATCAGCAAGCTTGTAATTTCAGAAATAGGAACATATAAAATACCGATGGCAATAAGTGCAATATGAAAACTTGCAGTTTCAACACCTAAAGCCTGCGACAAGGTTGCATTTCCAACCAATAATGATAAAATATAAAACGTTAATCCGGTTGATAAAATGGAAAAAAACAGGTTGTAAATGATGTGTTTTTTCTTGTAATGACCAATTTCGTGGGCTAAAACAGCCACAATTTCATCAGTCTCCAAATCATTTATTAAAGTATCATAAAGCGTAACGCGCTTTTGTTTCCCAAAACCCGAAAAATAAGCATTTGCTTTTGTGGATCTTTTTGAGCCATCAATCACAAAAACATTGTCGAGTTTAAAGCCCATTTTTTTTGCAAAATTTTCAATATCATTTTTTAATTCACCATTTTCCAAAGGCGTTTGTTTGTTGAAAATTGGGACAATTAATTTTGAATAAAAAAGATTCATGAAAACTGTAATAAAAGTCATTAATCCCCAGGCATACAACCAAAAATTGGTGGTTGTTAGTTGATAAAACCAAGTGATCAATGCCAAAACGCCGCCACCCAGAATAATCATCATGAACCAGCTTTTTATTTTATCTAACACAAATGTTTTTTTTGTGGTTTTGTTGAAGCCAAATTTTTCTTCAATCACAAATGTCGAATAATAAGAAAACGGCAGTGAAAACAGATCGCTTGCAAACATGATAATTCCAAAGAAAATTAAGGTGATGACAATGCTATTGTCGGAAAAACTTCGTGCAATTTGATCAACAAAAGCAAAACCTTCAAAAATAAAAAAGAGCAGTGTGGCAATGATGGAAATGCAGCTTGTTATCGCAGAAAATTTATAATTTGCTTTTTTATACGCCTGGGATTTTAAATATTCCTCCTCGTTATAAATTCCTTCCAATTCAGCCGGAATCGCATCATTAAAATGTTTTGCATTTAAGGAATCCATAAAAGTGTCAAATAAAAATTTAACAGTGATGATTGCGATTAATAGGTAGAAAAGTGTTTCTGAAGTCATTTTTTTAATCGATTACTGGTTTCATTATGGATATAGTCTCTTTTATCAATTATCAATTTCCCGTTGCCTCACAGCTTCAAACAAAATAATTGCTGCACTAACGGAAACATTCATAGAGTCAATGGCGCCCCGCATTGGAATAATGATATTTTTTGAAGTGCTTTGCAGCCATTCTTCTGTTAATCCGGTTGATTCTGTTCCTACAATAATGGCGCTGGGTTTTGTGTAATCTATGGTTTGATATTCCACAGAGGCTGTTAAAGCTGCCGCATAAATGTTGATATTGTGCTCCTTTAAAAATGAAATAATTTCTGAAGTTGTACCAGTCGCTATTTGCGTTGTAAAAACACAGCCAATGCTTGAGCGAATGATATTCGGATTGTATAGATCGGTTTTCGGATTGACAATAAGTACGGCATCAATTCCGGCGGCATCTGCAGTTCTTAAAAGTGCCCCAATATTTCCCGGTTTTTCTGGTGCTTCAGCAACCAAAATCAAAGGATTTTTATTCTTAAATTTTATTGATTTCAAAGATAAATCCTTGCTTTTTGCCACTGCCAAAATTCCTTCAGTAGATTCACGCAAAGCCAATTTTTGATACACTTCTTTAGAAATTTCTATCACTTCAATTGGATAATCCGCAGCATTCATTAGTTTTTCAATTTCGCTTTCCTGAACAATTGAAGTGGCGGCCAAAATGGTTTGAATTACATAATTTCCTTGAATAGCCAATGCAATTTCACGCAAACCTTCAATTAAAAATGTTTGTGTTTGCTTTCGTAAACGTGACTTTTCTTTAAGCTGAACCAATTCTTTTACATAAGAATTTTGTGGGCTTGTAATTTGTTTGTGCATGTTGCTGAAATAAGCCGTAAAGATACTAATAATTAAAATTTTAAAAACAGCGCTAATTATAAAAAAAGCCCTGAAATTTTTCAGGGCTTTTAAATTATTCTGGTGAGCTGTACTTTTTATCGTAGCGTTGCCATAATTCCGTTTGATGGGTTTCTAAACTTATTTTTCTTCCCTGAATAAAGGCATCAGTCAGTTTATTGGTTTGCATATCCAAAGCATCGCCTTCAGAAATAAACAGCGTGGCGTCTTTGCCTACTTCCAATGTTCCCGCAAAAGCATCGATTCCCAATATTTTGGCGGCGTTTGAAGTGATTAATTTTAAAGCGTCCTCTTTGTCCAAACCAAAAGCAGCGCAAGTTCCTGCATAAAAAGGCAAGTTTCTAGAGTTCATCCGTTCCATTCCGCCTTCCATGCCTATGGCCACAAGCACACCTTTTTCAACCAATAATTTTGCGGTTTTATAGGGCAAATCATAATCGTCATCTTCGCTATTTGGCAAACGGTGTGATCTCGCAATGATTACAGGAATGTTGTTTGAAGCCAAAAAATCGGCAATTTTGTAGGCATCATTTCCGTTTACAATCACCAATTTGGAGATTCCCATTTCTTTGGAAAAATTTACGGCATCCGTAATTTCCTTTACGCCGTTGGCGTGAATAAATAAATTTTGTGAACCATTAAACAAACCTTCCAAAGCTTCATAAGGCAAGTTTTTTGGCGATTTTGAAGAGTTTAAATAGTTTTTCCCGTTGGTTATAAAAGAAACAATTCTATCAACTTCTTTTAAATAATCTTTATTGGGTTTTAGGCCTTCTTCTTCACCTCGCCAAGCCCTTCCTTCAGAAAAACTTTGCGGCCAGTTTAAATGAATTCCGTCGTTAACTTTTAGAGCGGCATCTTCCCAATTCCACGCATCAAATTGCACAATTGAAGAAGTTCCTGAAATAACACTGCCTCTTGGTGTTATTTGTCCGATAAGAACACCGTTTGGCCGCACGCTTTCAACCACTTTCGATTCGGCATTGTAGGCAATTAAACTTTTAACATGCGGAATCATTCCACCAATTTCATTTGCGTCTAAAGTAGATCTCACCGCATCAATTTCTCCCAATCCCAAACTTGAATTTGTGATAATGAATCCCGGATAAATATGTTTTCCTGTTGCATTTATGATTGTTCCCATTCGGGCAATTTTCCCTAAAGCGCTGCCAACAAACGCAATTTTTCCGTTGGAAAACATTATTAAGGAATTTTCAATGACTTCGCCATTCCCTAAATGCGCTGTGGCGCCTTCAATACTGAAATAGGTTGTTTGTTTAGAAGTCGGAGTTTGCTGTGCTGAAATTGCTATCGTTAAAAATAAAAACAGCAGGTTGTATATGGTTTGATTTTTCATTTTCTTTTGGTTTTAATATTCCAGCACAGTATCGCAATGAAAATGTACCGGTGTTTTTTTACTAGGAGATTGAACGTCATTTCCGTTATTTTTTTCAATTAACATCATATTAATCAATGAGTTTCGTTCATCTTTTACTTGTGCTCTTAATTGTAAATCTCGTTCAGTATCAAAATAAACAACGCCTTCAACAATTGTTTTTTCTGCTTTTGCATAGATTGAAAGCGGATTGTTGTTCCACAAAACAACATCTGCATCTTTTCCAACTTTAATACTTCCAACGCGGTTGTCGATATGAAGCAATTTTGCCGGATTGATAGTGACCAGTTTCCAAGCTTCTCCTTCACTTAATCCACCATATTTTATGGTTTTAGCTGCTTCCTGATTCAAACGTCTGTTCATTTCTGCATCGTCCGAGTTGATGGCAACGGTAACTCCTACTTTATGCATAATGGCTGCATTATAAGGAATTGCATCTTTTACTTCATATTTAAAAGCCCACCAGTCTGAAAATGTTGAACCGCCTGCGCCGTGTTCTTTCATTTTATCAGCCACTTTATAACCTTCCAAAATATGCGTAAAAGTATTCACGGTAAAGTTGAATTTATCGGCAACTTTCATCAACATATTTATTTCGCTTTGTACATAAGAGTGGCAAGAAATAAAGCGTTCTTTGTTTAATATTTCCCCCAAAATTTCCATTTCTGTATCTTTTCTGAAAGGTTTTCCGCTTTTTTTAACAGCATCATATTCTTTTGCTCTTTGAAAATAATCCATATAAACTTCTTCAACACCCATTCTGGTTTGAGGAAAACGCACTGTTTCCGTATTTCCCCAATTGGCTTGTTTTACATTTTCGCCCAAAGCAAACTTTATAAATTTATCGTTGTTTTTGTATAATAAATTATTGGCAGTTTCTCCCCATTTTAATTTCACGAGCGCTGCTTGGCCGCCAATCGGATTTGCAGAACCGTGCAATATTTGAACCGTGGTAACGCCGCCGGCCAAACTTCTGTAAATTTGAATATCGTCAGCATCCACAACATCTTCCAAAGAGACTTCAGCGGTAGAATTCTGCCCCGATTCATTTACGGCAACCGTTGCAATATGGGAATGTTCATCAATAATTCCGGCGGTTAAATGTTTGCCGGTTCCATCAATTATTTTCGCGTCTTTTGCTGATAAATTTTCGCCGATTTTTGTGATTTTACCAGCTGATATCAATACATCTGTGTTTTTTAAAATGCCTTCATTTTCACCTGTCCAAACTGTTACATTTTTGAATAAAATGGTTTCCTGTTTAGGTTTTTCAGTTAAACCGAAAGCAATATTAGGGTAGGTGACAGGTAAAATTATCGTTTTTGCAATGGCCTCTTTTTTCTCTTTTTCTTTGGCGTCACTTTTTTTGATGGCATTCCATTTGGATTCCATTCCTTTTTCATCGGTGGCCGTTCCGCTTAAATTGTCGGAATTTGGATAAACCCGCGCGATAAGTCGGTTGAATTTTGTGGAATCAACCTGACTGTTAATCATCAAATTTAACCAATTGTCGTTATAAATTAATTTCGATTTTAATTTGATTTCACCATCTTTAATCGCAACTTTTAATTTGGGAGATTTTCCGTTAATGGACAAATCGTAATTTTTGCCGTTTAAAGAAAGTGTATAATCTCCAGCAATTTCTTTAACATTCATATCGTTTACGGTATTTTTTGAGCCTTGTACCCAATTTTCATACAACGTAGTTTCTTTATCGAACAATTCTCCTGAAGTGATTAAAAAGTTGGCATAACTGCCTTTTTTTAAGGATCCAATTTCATTTGATTTTCCCAAAATAGTTGCGGGAACCGTTGTTAAAGCCTCTAAAGCTGCCGTTTTATCAAAGCCGTAATCAAAAGCTTTTTGCAGATTTTTATTGAAATCAGAAATTGATTTCAATTGGTTTGTGGTCAATGAAAAAGGAACTTTATTCTGATATAATATTTGCAAATTGGAAGGTTCCTGATTCCATTTTCGCATATCGCCAAGCGCAATTTCGTCAGCCAAATAAGGTTCGCTCACATCATAAGCTTTTCTGAAATTTACAGGAATAATATACGTTGCATTGGTGGCTTTGATTGTTTCAATATTTTCATATTCGTCGCCGCCGCCAACAATCACGTATTGAATGCCGTATTCATCGCCAACTTTATCGGCGCGCAAATTATTTTGTTTTCCGCCTGCTTCGAATATTTGAACCAGATTTTTGTTTTTATTGATTGCTTCCAACGATAAATCCTTGTTTTTTGCCAATCCTTTTGAATACCAGGAAGCATCATTATAAGCCTGGCGAATCAACGCCATACTTCCCATTAAGGAATTTGGATAAATTTGTTTTGATTTGGCGCTTTTTTTGAATGATAAATATTGTGCCGAACGCGAATCTAAAATACGATAAGCATCTGTGGCATTCGGATTTAAGGCGACTAGAAGTCCGTTTCCTCTAATGATTCCGTCCTGTGAATGTGTATTTACCACCCCAAAACCAGCATTCAACAATTCTTCAGCCTGTTTTTTATCGAATTTAAAAAGAGAAACAGGATCAGTTTCCGGACGAATATGATCGTTCCAATAATAACCTTCACGACTGGCGTCATATTGTGGTGCAGTATTTGAATTTCGTATATTTGTTTGTGCTGTTTTTGGAATTTCAATGCCGAAACTTGAATATAAATCAATAAAAGAAGGATAAATAGATTTGCCTTTTAAATCGATAATTTGGGCATTTTTAGGGATAGAAACAGCGGTGCCTACATCAATTACTTTTTCGTCTTTAATCAGTAAAATTCCGTTTTCAATAATTTGGGTGGGTGTGATGTAAATTTTAGCATTGGTAAACGCAATTATGCTTGTTTCTGTTGTTTTTACACCCGTATTTGCCGGAAAATATTCCTGGGCTTTTATGCTGAGTGTACCCAAAAACAGCATCACTAAAAGTAATTTTTTCATTAAAAAAAAGTTTAAAATTTAGTTAGAAAATTAATTATTTAACATT
>DPCK01000065.1:0-124 GCA_003516285.1 Lutibacter sp.
TATGAGATTGCGTTGGTTCGGGACAATCCCTAACCCCCAAAGGGGGAATTGTTATTGGTTAAATAATATTAAGAGTCCAGCGCGCTGCTCCTCTGGTGTTCGTCTGTGACGAGTACCTATTTAA
>DPCK01000065.1:129-2853 GCA_003516285.1 Lutibacter sp.
GTAATACATTTGAATAAAAACAATGTCTGAGAAATATAAAGTTATCGATAGTACAATACCAACTTTTATTACGATAACAATTGTAGATTGGGTAGATTTATTTACACGACCTATTTATTGTAATATCTTAGATGAATCCTTAAATTATTGTATCAAGGAAAAAGGTTTGAGTGTACATGCCTATGTATATATGACTAGTCATATTCATTTAATTGTAACAGCATTTGATGGTGAATTGCAAAATGTAATTCGGGATTTTAAAAAATTTACATCAAAAAAATTAATAGAGGCTATTAAAGAACATCCAGAGAGCAGACGAGAATGGTTATTAAGAAAATTTAGTTTTGAAGCTCAAAAATCGGGAAGGGCTAAAAATTATAAATTATGGCGAGATGGCTTTCATCCTGTTTTATTAGATTCTTTGGAAAAAATAGAGCAGCGTTTAAACTATATACATTATAATCCTATTGAAGCAGAAATTGTTTATCATGAAAGAGATTATGTAAATAGTAGTTATAGGAATTATGAAGAAGATAATACTGTTTTTTGTAATGTAAATGTTGAACCTTTATGGTGATATTATTTATAAGAGCCGCGTTGCAAACGCTTTGTATTGTTACACAAAGTAAGTAGATACTCGTCGCAGACGAGCACCAGAAGGAGTTGAAAAGGCTAAAGGCTATAAGTTAAAGGATCTTGCAGTCGTGCAGTCGTGCGGTCGTGCAGTCGTGCGGTCGTACAGTCGCGCGGTCTTGCAGTCTTGCAGTCTTGCAATCAATATATTATTTTAAATTTTAAATGTTGGATTTACGATTTTGAATGTTGAATGTTGAATGTTGAATGTTGGATGTTGAATCTTGAAATTTTAAATAAAATAAACTTCCGACTGCCGTCATCGGTCTTCCGGCTTTCAAACAATTCAACGATTAAACAATTGAACATCGCTACAAATTCCTTAATTTTACCACTTATCTCAAAATTTGCTGTTTTATGTTTTCCTTTTTTCAGAAAAAAACCCCGCTTACCGACTTATTTTCATCAGATTTTGTGGATATTCATTCTCATTTTTTACCGAATATCGATGACGGCTCCAAAAGTATGGACGAATCGGTGGCGATGTTGAAAAGGATGCAAGGCTATGGCATTAAACACATTATCTGTACCCCACACGTGATGGAAAGTGTTTGGGAAAATGCTTCTGAAACCATTCAGCAACAATTAGATGCCCTGAATGCGCATCTAAAAAGCATTGCATTTACCGATATTTCTATCACTGCCGCCGCCGAATATATGCTGGATGCCAATTTTGACCAGCTGCTAAAAACAGAAAAACTGCGTACTTTAAAAGACAATTATATTTTGGTGGAACTGTCGTTCCTCAATGCTCCCATTAATTTATATGAAACCCTTTTCAACATTCAAATTGCAGGCTATAAACCTGTTTTGGCGCATCCTGAAAGGTATTCTTATTTCCATAATGACTTTAAGGAATATGCAAAACTAAAAGAGGCGGGCTGTTTGTTCCAGATCAACTTGCTTTCTCTGTCTAATTATTACGGATCCTCTGTTGCAGAGGTTTCTCTACAACTTTTAAAACAACAATTGATTGATTTTGCTGGTACTGATACGCACAAGCACCATCATCTGGATTTTTTGGAAAAGCCTATTGATGGGAAGGTTTTGAAATTGATTGAACCTGTAATTAAGGCGAATGACTTTTTTAGGGAGTAGGGATTTTGGATTAAAAAATGGGTCTTCAACAGGCATTTCGGTAGTTCGTGACAAATTCTTATGGGATTGCGTTAGTTCTGGACAGGTTGCTTAGATGATTTCGTTAGTTCTCAACAGGTTGCCACGTCGGATTGCTGAAGCTACGCTTCAGTAATCCTTCTCGCAATGACGCGGTTTTAATTGGCTTTACAGTTGCGAAATGATTAGATATTTACCCTTCAGATAGATCTTTCCAAGTTGGATTTTTAAGTTGTATCAGTTCTTCTTTTCTTTTGCGATTGCCTGATTTTAATTGCTTTTCTCTTGCGATTGCCTGATTCATATTTTCAAATTCTTCAAAATACACCAATTTATCACAATTATATTTTGAAGTAAATCCTTTATAAACCTTTGTCTTATGTTGCTGTACACGTTCTAATAAATTGCTGGTTACCCCAATATAAATAACCGTATTGTTTTTATTGGCCATAAAATATATGTAACTCCTTTTCATTTAGTGAAGTTACCTAATTTTTTCGACATCATAAGCCCGTAAAGATACTAAAACCCGTCATTGCGAGGCGTTATTGAGCGAGAGCGAAAGAACAACGTGGCAACCTGCCCTGAACTACCGCAAAGCTAATGGGAAAGCTATTGCTTATTTATCGTTGCGTTTGTTTAATTCCGTTAGTTCACAACAGGTTTCTTAGGGACATTTCGGTAGTTCGCGACAGGTTGCTTAGATGATTAAGTTAGTTCACAACAGGTTGCCACGTCAGCTTTCAAAGGCTAAACCTTTGAAAGCTTTCCTCGCAATGACGCGGTTTTAATTGGCTTTACAGTGTCGATATAACGGATTTAATTGGTGAACTTTTTTAGTTCCCCCTTCGGGGGTTAGGGGGCTTCCAACGCGCCGGCTGGCCCTATCGCTAAAAATGTTCACAGAACATTTTTTTAACGCTCTGTCCTCTCGCAATGACGAAATTTGTTTGAACTTCCCTGATTAGTGTTGAC
>DPCK01000117.1 GCA_003516285.1 Lutibacter sp.
AAGAAAAAAGTTTAAATGAGTTCTTTATTAAAATTGAAAAAAATGATTCAAAAAATGAAATGAATGCGATAAGCACGGTGAAGGAAATTCCTGTGGAGGTGAATAAAATTATTCAAACTTCGTGTTTGGACTGTCATTCAAATTCCACAAAATATCCTTGGTATAGCAAAATTGCGCCGGCATCGTGGTTTTTGGCGCAACATATAAAGGAAGGAAAAGAACATTTGAATTTTTCTGAATGGACCACGTATAATAAAGACCAGAAAGAACATATTATAAAAGACCTAAAAGAAGTGTTGAATGAAAGGGAAATGCCTTTGAAAAGTTATTTATTGATTCATAAAGATGCAAAACTGACAGAAAATCAGTACCAAATATTATACGATTGGGCCAATGCACTAAAAATTGAATAAAATTATTGGAATTATGAAAATGCTATCATACAAAAATCTGTTATTTTTTCTTGTATTACTTTTATCCGCAACGATGTTTTCACAGGAAATTATAAACCAGCTGGATGCGCAGGGAAGGCGCACAGGCGTTTGGAAAAAATACTACGACAATAATAATATTCGTTATGAAGGCCAGTTTAAGGCGGGCAAAGAAATTGGTGTTTTTAATTATTACAGTGAACTTAACAGTGCGCATCCGATAATTGTTAAAACTTTTTCTGAAGGCAACGACAATGCCAAAGTCAGTTATTTTTATGACGACGGAATACTTGAAAGCGAAGGAATTATGAACGGCAAAAACCGAATTGGCAAATGGGTGTATTTCAATACCGACGGAAAAACGATTGTTTCAGAAGAAAATTATGAAAACGGTTTGCTAAACGGGATATCAACAACTTATTTTGCCCCCGGAAAAATAGCTGAAACAGCAAACTATAAAAAGGGGGAATTGCACGGCAGTTTGCTTCGTTATTCGTCGGAAGGAATTTTACTGGATGATTTGCTGTATGTAAACGGAAAATTGCACGGACCGGCTAAATATTACAATGTAACGGGAAAACTGGTTCGAAAAGGTATTTATGAAAATGACCAAAAGATTGGGAATTGGGAATATTTTGAAGATGGAGAACCAATTAATCCAAAAAAAATAAAAGAATAATTTAAAAAATCAGGAAATTGAACATCGAAAAAATTTTTAGCAACAATAAAAAATGGATTGAAGAAAGNNGTGCACAGAAACATCGCCAATATGGTTCCAAATACCGACTTAAATGTGATGTCTGTCATCAATTATGCGGTAACGCACCTAAAAGTTAAACATTTGGTTATTTGCGGACATTATTATTGCGGTGGCGTAAAAGCAGCTATGCAATCGGAAGATCTGGGATTGTTAAATCCGTGGTTAAGGAATATACGTGATGTTTACAGATTGCATAAAAGCGAACTCAATTTAATTGCTTGTGAAGATGAAAAATACAACAGGCTGGTGGAATTAAACGTACAGGAACAGTGCATAAATGTGCTAAAAACTGCCGATGTGCAAAAAGCATTGCTTGAAAAACGGATTACGGTTCACGGTTGGGTTTGGGATATTCATAGCGGTAAATTAATCGATTTAAAAATTGATTTTGAAAAGATATTGGAAGATATCAGGGAAATTTACCGTTTGCATTAATGAGTTTTCTTATGAATTTAAATCCGATTGTTTCCGCAGCTTGGCTTTTTGAAAAGCTTGAAAATCCTAATTTGGTTATTTTAGACGCCAGCCCCAGGGAAAATAAATCCAATTTAATCCCCGAATTTACGAATATCCAAATTAAAGGTGCCCGGAAATTTGATATGGAAATGGTGTTTTTGGATAAGGAAAATCCAATCCCAAATATGATTCCAAATCCAAAGGTTTTTGAAGCCGAGTGCCGAAAACTGGGAATTAACAAGAACAGCTTTATTGTTGTTTATGACAATTTAGGCGTTTACACGAGTCCGAGAGTCTGGTGGATGTTTAAAGCGATGGGACATTCCAAAATTGCTGTTTTGGATGGCGGATTGTCGGCTTGGAAAAACGCTAATTTCCCAACAGAAACCATTGGAAATAACAAAAATTTTTCAGGGAATTTTACGGCTAATTACCAATCGGATTTGGTGGTAGATTCTGCGTTACTATTAGAAAATATCGAATCAAAAAAAATGCTGATTGTTGATGCGCGCTCCAAAGAAAGGTTTAGCGGTTTAAGTCCGGAACCTAGAGAAAATATGGCCAGCGGACACATTCCAAATTCTTTAAATCTTCCTTTTGAAAAAGTGTTGCATCAGGGAAAAATGAAATCAAAAAAAGAACTGAAAGAAATTTTCAAAAACTTAAATAATGAAAATAAACCTTTGGCTTTTACCTGCGGATCCGGAATTACGGCCTGCATTATTTTATTGGCGAGCGAACTGATTGCTGAAAACAACAATGTTTTGTACGATGGCTCCTGGGCAGAATGGGGACAAGAGGGGAAATTTCCGGTGGAAAAATAAACAGGGACTTTTAAGCCATCTGATATTGGCCCAAAGTGAAAATATCCTTGAAATTCTGCAATATAATTGTTGGATTATGACTGGAAAATAGCCACGTCAAGCATTAAGTAACATTTTATAGGGCAGTAAATTACAGACTATTTTGAGGCTTAAAAATATTTTTTTAAAATTGGGAAATTAAAAATTAATTATTACATTTGTCGCTAATATTATTTTAAATTTTTTAAAGATGAGTAAAGGGACAGTAAAATTCTTCAATGAAGCCAAAGGATTTGGATTTATAAAAGAAGAAGGTTCAAACAAAGAACATTTTGTGCACATTTCTGGATTAATCGACGAAGTACGCGAAGGTGATGAAGTTGAATTCGATTTACAGGAAG
>DPCK01000147.1 GCA_003516285.1 Lutibacter sp.
GCTCAGGATCAGTACAATAGAGTTTCAAACGCGCTTTTAAAGGCACGCAATAAGTCAAACCTCTTTCGATACATTCTTGAATTGAATATCTAGGTGGATCTACAAAGTAGTCCAAGAACTCTAACACAAATTGATTACGAGTATCACTAATTGGGAAGTTATCGAGGAAGGTTTTATATAATCCTTCGGTACTTCTTTCGTCAGCTTTGGTTTTTAGTTGAAAAAAATCTTGAAATGATTTTACCTGAATATCNNAAAATATAAGAACGAATATATACACAAAACGGTTTAGGTCTGAGGCTTTCACCCAGACCTAAACCTTAAATTGTGTTAGCTAATGAAAGCTTATTTAAGCTCAACCTCAGCTCCAGCTTCTTCTAATGCAGCTTTTAATCCTTCTGCTTCATCTTTAGAAATACCTTCTTTTATTGGTGCTGGTGCAGCATCTACAATAGCTTTAGCTTCTTTAAGTCCTAAACCTGTTAATTCTTTAACTAATTTAACGACTGCTAATTTAGAGTCTCCAGCTGCTTTTAAAATTACATCGAATTCAGTTTTTACTTCAGCTTCGTCATCACTGCCTGCTGCTGCTGCTGGACCTGCTACTGCTACTGCAGCTGCTGGTTCAATACCGTATTCATCTTTTAATATTTTAGCCAACTCATTTACTTCTTTAACTGTTAAGNNGATTGCAATGCTGAAATAACATTTTTAGCAGGCGATTGTAATAAGGTAATGATATCTCCAATAACTTGTTCTTTGGATTTTATGTTCACCAAAGATTCTAACTGGTTGTCACCAATATAGATTGCTTCTTCAACATAAGCTCCTTTCAATAAAGGAATAAGAGATTTTTTTCTGAAATCTTTAATTAATTTCGCTGGAGCGTTACTTGTTTCAGATATCATTAAAGAAGTGTTTCCTTTTAATATCGAAGGTAAGTCCCCGAAATCTTTATCAGATTTTTCCATTGCTTTACCAAGCAATGTGTTTTTAACAACTGCGAGTTTGATGTTTGCTTTAAAACAAGCTCTTCTTAAATTAGATGTTTGTAAAGCATTTAACCCTGATATATCTGCAAAATAGATAATTCTTCCTTCAGTTAACTTGGTTGTTAAAGCTTCTATTACTTGTGATTTTTCTTCTCTCGTCATAATTACTAAGTTTTAACTTTAATTAAACTGATTTTGTGTCAATATTCACTCCAGGGCTCATTGTACTAGAAAGATAAATACTTTTGATATAAGTTCCTTTAGCCGTTGTAGGCTTCAATTTTATCAAAGTATTCACAATTTCGTGTGCATTGTCGATAATTTGTTCGGCATCAAAAGATGCTTTCCCAATACCTGCGTGTACAATACCGGTTTTATCAACTTTAAAGTCGATTTTACCAGCTTTCACTTCCTTTACCGCTTTTGCAACGTCCATAGTTACTGTACCAGTTTTAGGGTTTGGCATTAAACCTCTTGGTCCTAAAATACGACCTAAAGGACCCAATTTTCCCATAATACTTGGCATAGTGATAATAACATCCACATCAGTCCAACCATCTTTAATCTTTTGAAGGTAGTCATCCAATCCTACATAATCAGCACCTGCTTCTAGAGCTTCAGCTTCTTTATCTGGAGTTACCAATGCCAACACTTTAACATCTTTTCCGGTTCCGTGTGGTAATGTAACCACGCCTCTAACCATTTGATTTGCTTTACGAGGATCAACACCCAATCTAACAGCTATATCAATAGATGCATCGAAATTCACACTTGTAATTTCTTTTACTAAAGCGGAAGCGTCTTTTAAAGAATATGCCTGATTTTTATCAATCTTCGCATGTGCTTCTTTTTGCTTTTTAGTTAATTTTGCCATTTTAATAACTGTTTTATTTTTTTATAGGAGCTTCTCCACTTACGTTAACACCCATTGAGCGTGCTGTACCAGCCATCATAAGCATAGCCGATTCGACCGTAAATGCATTTAAATCTTGCATTTTATCTTCAGCAATCACTCTTAATTGATCCCAGGTTACTGTTGCCACCTTGTTACGGTTTGGCTCAGAAGACCCTTTTTTTGCTTTAGCAGCTTCCATAATTTGCATAGCCGCTGGTGGAGTTTTTACCACAAACTCAAAAGATTTATCTTTATAAACAGTAATTGCTACTGGTAAAATCTTTCCTTGTTTGTCTTGGGTTCTTGCATTAAATTGCTTGCAAAACTCCATAATATTAACACCGGCAGCACCCAAAGCAGGTCCAACTGGTGGTGATGGGTTTGCAGCACCTCCTCTAACCTGTAATTTTACTACTTTACTAATTTCTTTTGCCATCTTTAAATCTTAAATTATATATTATGCAAAAATTGGAAGCGAATGCATAATATCTCCATTATTTCTGTAACAATTATGAAATTTTTTCAACTTGCATATAGCTTAATTCCAATGGCGTTTTTCTGCCAAAAATCTTAACCATTACTTCAAGTTTACGTTTTTCTTCATTTATTTTTTCGATAGTGCCGTCAAAACCATTAAATGGTCCGTCAATTACTTTTACGGTTTCTCCAACAGTAAATGGAATTGCAACATTATCATTTTGAACCGATAACTCATCAACNNCCTAAAAATCCGATAACTCCGGGTATTGATTTAATGATATGTGGAAGTTCACCACTTAAGTTTGCTTCAATCATTACATAACCGGGAAAATAAACGCGTTCTTTGTTTATCTTTTTCCCATTACGCACCTGAATAACTTTTTCTGAAGGAACAAGGACTCTATCAACATAGTCAGTCATACCTAAACGGGCAATCTCGTTCTCAATATAAGTTTTCACCTTATTTTCTTGTCCGCCTATTGCTCTAACAACATACCATTTTTTAACAGAATCTGTCATACTAATTTTTAATAATTAAAACAGTTTAAAATATTCAGTTAAAACTGATTGAAAAAATTTATCTACTGCAAATACCGCTAATGCGAAAATGATGGTAAATATCGCAACAACAACAGTTGATTTTTGGGCTTCTTCCCAAGAAATCCAAGAGACTTTGTTGCGTAACTCTTCAAATGAGTCTTTTAAGTAATTGATTAATTCCATACTTTCAAATTTTGCACGGGTAGAGAGACTTCCTTCAACTACGCTCAGGATAAACTTCTCGCTCCAGTTTTTTTTTATATTAGCACGGGTGGAGAGACTCGAACTCCCGACACCTGGTTTTGGAGACCAGTGCTCTACCAACTGAGCTACACCCGTAAATTTAAGGTGCCCCTCTTAAAAGAAGCACCTATAATTTACCTAGTATCAGGTGTATATTATTAATCTAATAATTCAGTTACTTGACCTGCACCCACTGTTCTACCACCTTCACGGATAGCAAAACGTAAACCAACATTTAATGCGATTTTTTGATGCAATTCAACGTGAATGGTTAAGTTATCACCTGGCATAACCATTTCAACACCTTCCGGTAACATAATTGTACCTGTTACGTCGGTTGTACGAACGTAAAATTGTGGACGGTAATTGTTATGGAATGGTGTGTGACGACCACCTTCTTCTTTTTTAAGAACGTAAACTTCTGCTTTAAATTTACCGTGTGGCGTTACAGATTTTGGTTTGCAAATAACCATACCTCTTTTAATATCTTCTTTTGCAATACCTCTTAATAAGATACCAACATTATCTCCAGCTTCACCTCTATCTAATATTTTTCGGAACATTTCAACTCCAGTAACTGTTGAAGTTAATTTTTCTGCTCCCATACCAATAATTTCAACTGAATCCCCAGTGTTTGCAACACCTGTTTCAATACGGCCTGTTGCAACAGTTCCACGACCTGTAATTGAAAATACATCTTCAACTGGCATAAGGAAAGGTTTATCAATATCACGTACCGGCAATTCGATCCAAGTATCAACGGCATCCATCAATTCAACAATTTTCTCCATCCATTTAGGTTCTTTGTTCAATCCCCCTAATGCTGAACCTTGAATAACTGGTGTATTGTCACCATCATAGTCATAGAAAGACAATAAGTCTCTAATTTCCATTTCTACCAGTTCCAATAATTCCTCATCATCAACCATATCCACTTTATTCATGAATACAACCAATCTTGGAATACCAACCTGACGGCCTAATAGGATATGCTCTCTAGTTTGAGGCATTGGTCCGTCTGTTGCAGCAACTACAATAATAGCACCATCCATTTGGGCGGCACCAGTTACCATGTTTTTCACGTAATCCGCGTGACCTGGACAGTCAACGTGAGCATAGTGACGATTTGCTGTTGAATATTCTACGTGAGCGGTATTGATAGTAATACCTCTTTCTTTCTCCTCAGGAGCATTATCAATTTGATCAAAGTTTTTTACTTCACAAAATCCTTTTTCTGCTAATACTACAGTAATAGCAGCTGTTAAAGTTGTTTTACCGTGATCAACGTGTCCAATTGTCCCAATGTTTAAATGTGGTTTTGAACGATCAAAAGTACCTTTTGCCATGATTATTAAATTTTAATTTTTAAATCTTAGTTATATATAGTGTTAATTTCAATTCTAATTTTGAGCCAATGATGGGATTTGAACCCATGACCTCTTCCTTACCAAGGAAACACTCTACCCCTGAGCTACACCGGCAAAAAAAAGAGCGAGAGACCGGGCTCGAACCGGCGACAGTCAGCTTGGAAGGCTGAAGCTCTACCAACTGAGCTACTCTCGCAATATTTTTTTCAATTCCCTACTGCTTTATATTCCTATAAAACAATTGTGGTGAGAGAAGGATTCGAACCTTCGAAGCTTGCGCAGCAGATTTACAGTCTGCCCTCGTTGGCCACTTGAGTATCTCACCATTTTTCAAAGATCTGGCCGATGGATACTTTCTTCGACTGTACTTCAGCTACACCAGGTAACCGTGATCGGTATAAAATATTACTTTCATACCGTCCAAATTACTTTATAATAAAGTAATTTTTCATTTGAACATTATTTCAATTTCAAAGAGCCGATAGAGGGACTCGAACCCACGACCTGCTGATTACAAATCAGCTGCTCTAGCCAGCTGAGCTACATCGGCTTTTTACTCCACAAAAGAAGTCCGCTATTTCTAACGGACTGCAAATGTATTAAAGTTTTATTTTTTAAACAAAGCTTTTGCGATAATTTTTATTATTTTATTTATCACGTACTTTTTCTTTCTCTTTTGTTAATTTTCTTTTTAAAGAATCTACTGCTACCATAGTTCCTTCTTCAAATGTTTTGCATTGTTTTTTAACCACAATGTCGTTTCCCGGAATGTTAATTTTTATGTCAACTGTTTTATTCTCCTTTTCACTTGTTTGTTGCACTTTTAAAAACACTTCTGAATCTACAATTTTATCATAATACTTCTCTAAACCGGTTACTTTTTTCTCAATAAAATCAATCAGATCCTTGTCCGCATTAAAATTCACAGATTGTACAAATACTTTCATAATAAATCAGTTTTTTTGGCTCCTTGGGTGGGCCTGGTTATATACTTCCTTTAATTTACCCAAACTGCTGTGGGTGTAAATTTGTGTTGATGCTAAACTAGAATGTCCAAGCAATTCTTTTACCGCGTTTAAATCAGCACCTTCATTAAGCAGGTGTGTTGCAAAAGAATGCCTAATCACGTGAGGACTTTTCTTTACTTTTGATGACACCGCACTAAAATAATTATTTATTAC
>DPCK01000080.1 GCA_003516285.1 Lutibacter sp.
AAAAAAGTTTAAATGAGTTCATTAATAATAAAATAAAATATTATGAAAGCATTAAATTTATTTTATGTGATAGCTATTTTCGCAATCACTTTTACAAGCTGTACTTTCGATGATGAAGCTATCAGTCCTTTTGAGACTGCAGACCAAGCAAATGGAGGAATTATGTATGACAAATTTTGGGCTACCGAGTCTAATTTTGACCAAACCAATACCCATTTAGCAACATTAAATGCTAAAGGTGATTTTTTCCGTTGCAAACAATGTCACGGTTGGGATGGTTTAGGAAATAAAGGTGCTTATATCAACAGAGCTCCAAAAACAAGTCGCCCAAATATCTCAGGCATTAATTTATATGAAATGGGACAATCAAAAACGGCTCAGGAACTTTTTGATGCTTTAAGCAAAACTTCGGAAAGAAGATCTATTGCTACAGATTTAAGTACTTATAATCCCGATTCAAATGCTACTGAAGGTGACAAAATGCCAAATCTTACCGAACTTTTAACTCCTGCCCAAATTTGGGATCTTGTTAAATTTATGAAAGAGGGAATGATGGATGTTCGTGAATTGTATGATGCCACTTATACAGGAAATTATCCAACAGGCTCAATGGCAATTTCAAATGTTGGTAAAAACGGAAACGCAACAAACGGTAAGAATTATTACAATTCAAATTGTGCCGCTTGTCATGGTGCAAATGGCACTACTTTTAAAGTGGAAAATATGACAATAGGTCAATTTACAAGAAAAAAAGCCAATGAAGTACAACATAAAGTTCATTATGGACAACTTGGTTCTGCAATGACTGGTAAATTTGACATTACAGTTTCTCAAATGAAAGATTTATACAAAGCCTTAGCTAACGAAACAGATTTCCCTAATTAATTATAAAAATAATTTAAGCATAAAAAAAGCAGCCAAATTTTATTTGGCTGCTTTTTTTTGTGATAAATATATATAGTATGATTAAAACTACTAATCAGTGTATTTATTAGAAATCAGCTTTTACATCCCAAGCTTCCAAACTTTCTTTCACCGCTTTTATAAACATTCCGCCTAAAGCGCCATTTACTACGCGATGGTCATAAGAATGAGAGATAAACATTTTGTGGCGAATTCCAATAAAATCGCCATCAGGCGTTTCAATAACAGCCGGCACTTTACGCACAGCGCCCAATGCTAAAATTGCCACTTGTGGCTGATTAATGATGGGCGTTCCGAAAACGCTGCCAAAACTTCCAACATTGGTTACGGTATAAGTTCCGCCTTGTATATCATCTGGTTTTAATTGTCCTTTTCTGGCTCTTTCGGCCAAATCATTTACGGCTTTGGTCATTCCCACCAAATTCAGCTGATCAGCATTTTTAATCACCGGAACAATCAAATTTCCATCGGCCAAGGAAGCCGCCATTCCAAGATTAATTGCTTTTCTTTTGATAATTTTATCGCCATCAACAGAGATATTAATCATCGGAAATTTTTTGATGGTGCTGGCAACCGCTTGCATAAAAATTGGTGTGTAAGTAATTTTTTCGCCTTCACGGGCAAAAAACTGGTCTTTTACACGATCTCTCCATTTCACGATATTTGTCACATCAACTTCAATAAAAGACTGTACGTGGGCAGAAGTTTGCACAGACGCCACCATATGATGCGCCACCAATTTGCCCATACGGCTCATTTCAATAATTTCATCTTCACCACTTACCAATATTGGTGTCACTATTTTAACCGCCTCTGAGGCAACTGCTTTTTGCTGCGGTGCTACTTCACTAATTTCTTTATAAACTGGCTTGGCAGCGCTTCTTCCGCTTTCAATATAAGCTAAAATATCATTTTTAGTGACTCTGTCATCTTTTCCTGTGCCGATAATCGCTTCCAATTCTTCCATAGAAACATTTTCGGTAGTCGCAATATTTCTAACCAATGGAGAAAAGAATTTTCCCGATTCAGAAACTTTGCCGATGGATGTTGTTTCAATGGATTTTTCCACTTCTTTCTCAATCGTTTCAGCTTCATCTGATATTTCTTCAGAAACAGAAGTAACTGCAACTTTTTCTTCGGCGTTTTCATCTAGGGTTTCAATAATGGCAATTGTTTCACCAACTTTCACAATGGCATCCACGTCATATAATAGTTCCACTAAAGTTCCTTCCACATCACTTGGCACTTCAGAATCAACTTTATCAGTTGCTATTTCAACTATGGCCTCATCCATATCAATATGATCACCCACATTTTTTAACCAGGAAGTGATGGTTGCTTCCGCAACGCTTTCACCCATTTTGGGAAGTTTAATTTCGAATCTAGCCATTGTGTTTTTTTATTTTGATGAGCAAATTTACAAAAAAATGAACTGATTATTGTTTGCTTTATTATTATTATTTAAAATATGACTCCTATTATTTATTGTCACTTTCACAATTACCTCAACAAAAAAAAGATCTAAAATGTAATAAATAACGTGAGTTCGATTTAAGCAAATAGTCTATTTTCAATTATTTCAATATTTAAAGAAGGTTTTTTAGGGAAGAAAGAATATGCAATCAACCCTGATAATAGATTAGTTATAAAGTTATCAAAACTTCTGTGACGAGTGTGTTCAATTTGGCATATGTTTTTGAGCTGATCATTGACAGTTTCAATGATTGCCCTTTTTTTGAGCATGATTTTATCGTGTAAAAGCATTAAACTATTCTTCATATTTTTTCTGATTTTGGTAACTAAATGAACCCCGTCAACAAAAATCTGTTCAAATAAATCTTTGCCCAAATAACCTTTGTCCCCAAATAATTTTCCAAAAATTCTTTTATGAAAATTTTCATTTTTAAGAGGTTCTCTATCATCAACATTGGCCTGGGTAAACATAAAATCAAGTATTTCGCCTCTGTCATTTATGATTAAATGTAATTTGAATCCAAAGAACCATCCCAATGAACATTGACCCTTTGTGGCGGCACCCTTGAATACTTTATTTTGTTTTTCCCTTTTAATATGACAAGCCCTAAGTGGTGTAGAATCTATAAATGAAACGCCTGTGCAACTACCCAAACAACAGGTTTTCAAAAAAACACCCATTGGAACGGCTGCCTTTTTCTGCAATTCCACAAATCTATTGTAGGAGACTGTTTCTGGAAATTCATTTTTCATATGTTTTACAACATAATTCAAATAAAAATGTTTCAAATTTCTAAATTGGCCATAATGGAATAAAACCAAAATGGTCATCACTTCACTGTCACACAATTTAAAGGAACGATTTCTTCGTTTTAAGCCATTATCGCACTCAAGAATGTGTCCGGCCTTTGCTTTTTCAAATTCTTTGCAAAATTCATCAATAATAAAGAAAATTTCAGTAATTTTAGAGGTAGAAATCATAGAGATAGTTTTTAGTTATGTATTTGGTATTCAACACATTAAATATAAAAAACTATCTCTTCTTTTCCAAATATTTTAATACTTTTTATATCGAACTCACGTTA
>DPCK01000130.1 GCA_003516285.1 Lutibacter sp.
TTATAAAAAGTTTAAATCACTTCAAATTGAATTAAAATGAACAAGACTAAAATTATTAAAAGTAATCTTTTCATAGGTTAAAGTTTTAAAATTTCCTGTAATTGTGCTTCAGAGATGGTCAATAATTTAGGTTTTACCAATCTTGGCGTTAATTCTTTCCATTTGCTGTTTTGCTTGAAAATATTTTTAAAAATGGTTTTTGCTTCATTTAACTCGCCGTTATTCACCAAAGTTACGGCATACCAATATTTCATTTCCAAATTATCCGGATTTAATTGTTGCGCCTTCATATAATGTTCTTTTGCCAAAGTATTGTTGCCCATTTCCACCGCCAAATCGCCTTTATTCATAAAATCATAAGCGGTATGGATGGTTAACAATCTTCTCATTTCCTTCAGCGGATTTTCGCTGTCTTCCACACGCAAATCCACCACTTTATCTTCCCAGCTGTTTCCGGTGGTTTTGGCTTTAACAACCAATATTGCGGCCGATTGTTTGCCTCGAATATCGCCGCCTTCATTTTGGGCCGCTTCCATCGCAGCCAGCATTCGCGCTGCCAAAGTTCCTGTAGATTTTTTAAAAGCTTCAGCCATCGCTGGCCAAACGGTATTTTTGTCCATTAAATTTGCCTGAACAGAAAAATTATCACCCACCAGATGTCCGGCCGCTTCAATGCAATTTTTTCCCGTATATGCCTCCACATTTCCGTGAACGTCCAAAATTGCCAACTGTCGCACTTCCCTGCCTTCATCCAATTTTAACAACGTTTCCACCGCCATTTTTGGCGTTAAACCGTTTTCCAGCAAACTCAAACCACGTGGACCAAAAGACGGATTCACAAACGATTGCGTGGCAACAACGCCAACGCCCGCTTTTCCCCAAGTAACAATACTGCCAACAGAAAACCAATGCGATTGCACCGCAACGCCCATTTCACCGGTTACAGTATCTCTTGCAACAATGGTATAGGTATGCGCAAATGGTTGCTTTTTGGAATAAACTTGTTGGGAAATAACTGGAATACTGCATAATAGTGCCATAAATACTGAAATTAATAACCTCATAATACGTAAATTTTAAAAATTTAAAGATATGCCAATCTTTTTGTAAATTTATGGATAATTTTTAATTATGGAAATTTCAAATTTTTGGTTTTACACCATTATGATTGTGGTGATTCTGCATATAGTTGTGGGGTTTGCTTATTTGCTTTATAAATTATCACCAAAAAAAGATAAAAAAGACAATAAAATAGATCAAAATGATTCTTTTTAATTCCGGCTTCGCTATTTGTCTTGGGACTTCGGTCTTCCTTATTCCAACTTTATAACTTTTTACTTCAAACTAATATTTATTTGATTAATTTTACACCTTTCAACATAAAACTTAAAAATGTCTTTATCCAATTTGAATGCCATATCGCCAATTGACGGCCGATACCGAAACAAAGTTGAACCATTGGCGCTCTTTTTTTCTGAAGAAGCGCTCATCAAATACCGCGTAAAAGTAGAAGTTGAATATTTTATTGCTTTATGTGAAATTCCTTTGCCGCAATTGGCTGATTTAAATACCTCTCTTTTTGCGAAATTAAGAAAAATTTATAGCGATTTTTCTTCTGATGATGCACAAAAAATTAAAGACATTGAAAAAATTACCAACCACGATGTGAAAGCCGTGGAATATTTTATCAAAGAAAAATTTGACGCATTACAGCTTCAGAAATATAAGGAGTTTATTCACTTCGGATTGACCTCGCAGGATATCAACAACACTTCAATTCCCTTATCTTTAAAAGATGCTTTTGATGCTGTATATTATCCGGAATTGAAATTGTTATCAGACAAACTGAGCCAATTGGCATCCGATTGGGCGGAAATTCCGATGTTGGCCAGAACGCACGGACAACCGGCATCACCAACACGTTTGGGAAAAGAAATCGCTGTTTTTGTTGAACGTATTGAGCAGCAATTGACACAGCTGAAAAACATTCCCTACGCCGCAAAATTTGGTGGCGCAACGGGAAATTACAATGCACACAAAGTGGCTTTTCCTGCAACAGACTGGAAAGTTTTTGGTACCCGTTTTGTGGAGCAAGTTTTGGGTTTGCATCATTCATTTCCAACCACACAAATTGAACATTACGACCATTTGGCGGGTATATTTGATGCCTTAAAACGCATAAATACCATTCTTATAGATTTTGACAGAGACATTTGGACCTATGTTTCTATGGATTATTTCAAACAAAAAATTAAAGAAGGCGAAGTGGGTTCCTCGGCTATGCCGCATAAAGTGAATCCGATTGATTTTGAAAATTCTGAAGGAAATTTAGGAATTGCAAATGCTATTTTTGAACATTTGTCGGCCAAGTTGCCTTTATCCAGACTTCAACGCGATTTAACCGACTCTACCGTGCTCAGAAATATTGGCGTTCCTTTTGCACACACAATTATTGCCATCAATTCAACGTTAAAGGGATTGGACAAATTAATCATCAACAAAGAAAAATTTGCAGAAGATTTGGAAAATAATTGGGCGGTGGTTGCAGAAGCCATCCAAACAATTTTAAGAAGGGAAGCTTATCCAAATCCATATGAAGCATTAAAAGAACTGACCAGAACAAACGAAAAGATCACCCAAAAATCGATGGCCGATTTTATTGATGGTTTACACGTTTCAAATGAGATTAAAAAGGAATTAAAATCCATCACACCTAGTAATTACACCGGAATATAATGAAAAAAATCATATTGTTGCCCTTATTGCTTTTAGCAATATTGTCTTGTAAAAATGAATCACACAAACCCGAAAATTCTAAATCGGAAACAACTGAAAATGAAGGGTCAAATTCTGATCGTTTTAAATCGGGAACCTTTGAAATTCCTGCTGGACAGGGTTACGAAAAAACAATCATCATCAGAAAAGATTCAATCCAAATTGAAAAATATGAAGACCGGATCGACACCCTTTCAATTTCCTGGAAAAACAATTTTAACTACACGCTTAAAATGTTGCATCCAAAAACCGCCATTGATGAAGATCCCATTCATATCAAAATCACGAGCCTCAAAGAAAAATCTTATGAATTTGAAGCGGTGATCGGACATTCCAATTATGTTCAAAAAGGAGAAATCACAAAAACTTCAAACTAATATTTTATGGAAATATTTTTACACGCGGATGCTTGGATAGCGCTTTTAACGCTGACTTTTTTAGAAATTGTTTTAGGGATTGACAATATTATTTTTATTTCTATTGCCGCAGGAAAATTGCCAAAAGACCAAATAAGAAAAGCCACCAGAATTGGTTTGCTTTTGGCGATGCTCTTTAGAATTGCATTGTTGTTTGGTATTTCCTACTTAATTTCAATGAAAGACCCTTTCTATACCATTAACTTGTCTTGGTTAAAATTTGGAGTAACTGGCCAAAGCGTTATTTTAATTTTGGGCGGACTCTTTTTATTGTACAAAAGCACCAGCGAAATAAGGGATAAAGTTGAAGGCATTGAGCACGGCGCAACCTCTCCGGATAAAATAAAGTTCGCCACTTTGCGAGGCGTAATCATACAAATTGTGATGATCGACATCGTTTTCTCTTTCGATTCTGTGTTAACTGCCGTGGGTATGACCAACGGAATACAAGGCGCTTTAACCATTATGGTGACTGCCGTTATAATTTCAATGATTGTTATGATGATTTTCGCCACACCTGTAGGCAGTTTTGTAAATGCACACCCAACCATTCAAATGTTGGCATTGTCTTTCTTAATTTTAATCGGTTTTATGCTAATTACAGAAGGAGCACATTTATCGCACGCAGAAATATTCGGTCAGCAAGTTGGCGCCATTCCAAAAGGCTATTTATATTTTGCCATCGCATTTTCTTTGGGTGTTGAAGCATTAAATATGAGAGTAAGAAAAGGAAAAAACCTCATTAATGTTAGCGAAACAGCTATTTTTGATGAAAAATTGAATGAAGAAAAAACAACGGATAAATAAAATTATTTTTTTACTGAATTGCAAAATCATATTGGTTAAAAACTATGGAAAATAGAAAAACAACAAACATTCTTTTACTGATTATTGTTATTCCGTTTATTTTTTATTTACTCAAAATATTGTCCTTTATTTTCATTCCGTTGGTGGCCTCAATGTTTATTTCCTTGTTATTTTTACCGCTAATGAGATGGTTTAACAAACGAAAAGTGCCAAAATTTATCAGTATTTTTGTGGTCATTCTCATTTTTGCCGCGTTGTTTAAAATTGGCGGAGAACTTGTAAAACTGTCCAGCAGGGAAATTTTAGCTACAGATACCCTTTTTCTGCAAAAAGCGGAAACAAAAGTTTTAGATTTAATGACTTCAATAGAACAATTTTTCGGCATAGAATACTTCAATGAGAGTGATAATATATTTACAAATTTGTTTCAAAAAGAAAGTGTTTCAAAATACTTTGGATCCACATTGGATTTTATAAGCAAAACGCTTACTATGACATTAATGACAGCTTTCTTCGTGATTTTGTGGCTTGCCGAATCCATCAATTTTGAAAAATTATTGAACAATACCATCCTCAAACAAAAGTACGCATCTGTAAAAACCTTTATGAAAATTGAAAAAGATTTACTCACCTTCATAAAAGTAAAAATATTTGTCAGCCTGCTCACAGGCATTGGCACTGGTTTGGCTTGCGTGTTTTTCGATGTCAATTTCCCAATATTTTGGGGATTGTTCGCTTTTATCATCAATTTTGTGCAAATGGTNNAACATCATTACCATTTTGGTGATGCTGATGCTTTGGGGTTACATTTGGGGAATTGCAGGCTTAATTATGGCCATTCCTTTAACGGTATTTATCAAAATTATTTTGGAAAAATTCCCCAAGACAAAAGTTATTGCAGGTTTTCTTTCTTAATCATTATTGTCCGGTTAAATTTAATACCAACAGGTCGGCCCCGATGGGGCTTATTATGTGACTTTTAACAATATTCTATAAATATTTTGAGAATATTGCTGTTAAATCTAATTTTTAGACAGCCTCTTTAAACATTGGGTTTTGTTTGAATTACAAATTAAATTTCAGGCCCAAAATAATATTTCTTCCGATATTTGGAATCCCGTCTGCTTTTAAGCGCGACAGGTGCGCGATGTAACTTTCATCAAATAAATTGTTGGCGTTTACATTGATATCAAAAAATGAGTTACCAAATTTAATGGTTCCTCCAAAGCCTAAATTTACCAAGGAATAACCTTTTGTGGCAGTTTCAAATCCGCTCACATAGTTTTGATTGAATGTGCTCGAAACATTTAAAGAGGTAAATCCGTCAGTCAGCCATTTTTTGATGTTAAATTCTGTTCTTAAGGTATTGTTCCAATTGTTTGCAGGAATTAACGGCAAATAGTCACCATCTTGTTTTTTTCCTGTAACCGTTTCAAAACTGCTTTCAAGATGCAGCCAGTCTAAAGGATGCGGATGAAAATGTACGCCAATTTCACCGCCATACAATTTTGCATCATTTTGAATGTACATAAAAACATCATTGTCTTCACGCATTTCACCAGTTGGCGAGGTGTAAATATAATTGTTCACGTGGTTGTAAAATCCATTCGCAAAAAACTCAAAATGATCTGTATTAAATTCAACATTTAAATCGGATTGAATGTTTTGCTCTGTTTTTAAATGGCTGTTTCCAATTTCGTATCTGTTGGTTCCTTCGTGAACGCCGTTAGAAGTGAGTTCCGCCAAATTTGGCGCCCTAAATCCAGTTGCGACATTTAAGCGAACTATTAGATTGTCGTTTAAATTGGTTTTATAACCCAACGAAGCATTAAAACTGTTATAGGATTTATCAATGGCTTCAAAAGAGCCTTCTTCACCAATAGTTCCATTGGCTTCCGAGGAAATAGCTCTGTTGTCGAAACGCAATCCGGCCAATATTACATTGGATTTCCACTCATAATTTGCAGTCCCGAAAAAACCGATATCATTGGTTACAGCATCCGGAATTAAATATTCTTCTCCAAAATTTTTGTTGTTTTGGTGCATTCCCTGAAACCCAATAATGGTTTCTAAATTGCCGTATTTTGGCAAATGGTATTTGGCATCATAATTAAACGTGTTTAATTTCATTTGTAAATCGGCCACATCGCTGTCTTCAAATTCGCTTCTGTCGTTTGAAATATAGCTTAAATCAACATCCAATTTAGATTTGGAGAAAAACAAAATATTGTTGAAGCTCAATAAATGGTTATTAACACCTTGTTTTGGATAGCTGGTTTTTTTGCTTGTGGTTTGTTCGGCAACACCATCTTCCGGCATTCCCAAATCCAATTTGTTATAATTGTACCTGAAAACACTTGAAATTTTTGAATCGCTAAAGCCAATCCCGGCCTTAAAATCTGTTTCGTTGTAACGGGTGTTTGTTACGCGATCTCCTTTTGCAATTTTATAATCAGAATGTGTATTGTAACTTCCTCTTGCCAGGAATTTCCAATTTTCAGAAGAAGTTTTTAAACCTATTGAAGTATTGCTTCCCTGTGTATTTGAAAATAATTTCTGGTCAAAATTGGCAACAAAAGTGTTGGCTTCAGCAAATTTTTCGGGAATAAAATACAAAACGCCGCCCAAAGCATCGGACCCATAAAGCAAGGAAGCCGGACCTTTAATCACTTCCACGCTTTCTATTCCTGAATCGTTTAAACCCAAGCCGTGTTCATCGCCAAACTGTTGATTTTCAATGCGTACGCCTTGTGAATAAACCAAAACGCGATTGCCGCTCAACCCTCGAATCACCGGTTTTCCAATAGAAGTTCCGGTAGAAACTTGCGAAACTCCCGGAATGGTTGTAAGTCCTTCAATTAAAGTTGCCGTTCCTTTTCGTTGCAAGGTTTTAATGCTTTCGTGTTCCACTTTCATCACATTTTGTGATTGCAATTTGTTAAAAACCGTGGAGACAATAACCTCATCCATTTTAAAAACGGCTTCTTCCAAAGTGAAATTTAGGGTGGTTTCTTTTGTTAACAATGCAATGCTTTTTACCTGGGTTTTATAGCCGATATAAGCAACAGTCATTTTAATGGCATTGTTGGGTAAATTGGTCAATTCATAGGCGCCATCTTCATTGGTTGAAGTTCCTTTTTGAAGTTCTTCAATATAAACCGTAACGCCGAATAAAGGCTCTTTTTGGCCATTGGTAATTTTGCCTGATATTTTGTTTTGCGATTGCGCAAATAAGATGAATCCTATTGAAAATAGGATAGTTATATATAATTTCATTTGTTGTTTTTTTATTGATAAAAATTGTAATTCAGTTTCTATATCAATAAAAATGGCGGTGCTCTGGAGGATTTGTAGTGAATTTTTGCAGAAGCAGTTTGTGATTCCGCAGTAACTATTTTTTCTTCATTTAGTTCATTTTTAGAAAAATTTGCTTCAGAATAAAAATCAATTTTATGCGTATTTATTTTAAAATGTAAAACAGAACAGTCAATTTCGTGGCTATCAAAATGCGTGATATTTTGAGTTTTACAAACTGAATGTCGATGCTTTTCAAATGAATGATCAAACTGTACCGCAAAGGGCAGCAATACAGTTGTAATCAATACAATAGAAATTATATTTTTTAAAAGTTGTTTAATTTTGTGCGAATTTTAGTTTGCTAAACTACAAAATTAAAATTAATCTTTCACCCCCAATTTTTCTAAAAATCACTTCTGATAAACACCATTTTGTGATGGAAGCTTGTATTAAAACATTTTCAGTAAATGTTTTCACCCATCATTGAATTATCGAAATATTTAGCTGATAACCTAAGATTTCCACTCCATCCTTTGAATACGCACTGCATTTAAAATAGCCAATAAAGCGACACCTACATCGGCAATTACAGCTTCCCATAAAGTAGCCATTCCGAAAGCGCCTAAAATCAATACCAATAATTTTACGCCCAATGCCAAGCCAATATTCTGCCATATAATTTGAGTGGTTGCATTGCTTATTTTGATAGCGGTTGCAATTTTAGAAGGCTGGTCTGTTTGAATCACGACATCGGCGGTTTCAATGGCGGCATCGCTTCCTAACCCGCCCATTGCCATACCAACATCAGCGATGGTGATTACCGGGGCATCATTTATTCCATCACCAACAAAAGCGATGGTTCTGCCTGCAGCTTTTAATTTTTCGACTTCTGTTATTTTATCTTCCGGCAACAGTTCACCAATTGCTTTATCAATTCCCAATTGTTTTGCAATTTTATCGACCACTGCTTGCTTATCGCCAGAAAGCATCACAACTTCTTTTATGTTTTTAATGTTATGTAATGCGTTAATTGCTTTTTTTGCATCAACTTTTAGGGTGTCAGCAATGGTAATATAACCTGCAAATATTTTATTTATGGCAATAACAACAATGGTTTCTGTATTTGAATTTAATTTTTCATCATACGAAATTTCAAACTTATCCAACAGTTTTGTGTTACCGGCTAAAATTTCATAGTCACCAATATTGCCTTTCATTCCGTGACCGGAAATTTCTTCAACATTGGTTGCTTTAAGGTCGGTATTACTAATGTTTGCATATTTTACAACAGCTTCGGCAATAGGATGGGTTGAATTGCTTTCCAAAACAGCAGTTAATTCAAGCAATAATTCTTTGCCAAAATTTACGGCAGCTACTTCTTGCACTTCAAAAACACCTTTGGTTAAAGTTCCTGTTTTATCCATAACAACCGTATCAACTTTGGTCATTAAATCGATAAAATTGGAACCTTTAAATAGGATGCCGTGGTGAGATGCTGCACCTATTCCGCCAAAATAACCCAACGGTATTGAAATTACCAAGGCACACGGACAAGAGATTACCAAAAAGATTAATGCTCGTTGAAACCACATTTGAAATATGTAAGCATCTCCGAGAAAAAAATAGGGAATTATAACCAACCCAATCGCCAGCCAAAATACGATTGGCGTGTATATTTTCGCCAAACGGCTTACCAATAATTGTGTTTTTGCTTTTCTGCCAACTGCTTCCTGCACTAATTTTAATATTTTGGAGAGTTTGGTGTCTTCAAATTTACTGGATACTTCAATCTCAATCACTTTTGTGAGATTTACCATTCCTGCAAGCACTTTATCACCATTAATTTTTGTGTCAGGTGCAGATTCGCCCGTTAAGGCTGCAGTATTTAAAACGGCCTCATTAGAAATTAAGATACCGTCTAACGCAATTTTTTCACCCGGTTTGACTTGAATTGTTTGTCCGACGGCAACTTCTCTTGGATGTTTTACTATTGCAGTGCCTTTTTCCAGCACCATTACTTCTTCAACCTGAACTTTTAATAAGCCTTCAATAGAGCGTTTGGCTTTGTTTACAGCCGCTTCCTGAAATAATTCCCCCACAACATAAAACAGCATCACGGCAACGCCTTCTTCATACGAACCAATTAAAAAAGCGCCAATGGTTGCAACGGACATTAAGACAAACTCGTTATAAATAGCGCCTTTGACAATTAATTTTGCGGCTTTTAAGAGTACTGGGCCGCCAACCATCAAATAAATAATGCCAAACCAAATTATTGGAATGGGCGCTTTAAAAAATGAAATTTCATAAAAATCGAAACCTATTCCCAACAACAAAAAAAACAAACTTATTATTGGAATGAGATAGGATTTATTTATAGATACTGTTTTTTTTGATTTTGGGGTGTCTTTTGTATAATCTATGGCACAAGCACCATCTTTACAATTAGATTCTTCACTCATATTATTAAATTTGTTACAAAAGTAACTTAATGCCTTATGCAACGGAAGTGCATTATTTGCAATTGCATTTATCGCAAATACCTTTCACCACCAAATTAACATTTTCGGCAATATAACCTTTAGGTAAATGTATTTGCGGAATCTTATAATCGGTGATACACACGGTTTCGTTGCAATTGGTGCAGTGAAAATGCAAGTGCAAATCGGTGTTAATTTCACAATGGCAATTTTCTTCACACAAAGCATATTTGGTAATGCCCGTTCCGTCATCTATTTTGTGGGAAATTCCTTTAGCAACAAAGGTATTTAAGGTGCGATATAAGGTGGTTCTGTCCGATTGGTCAAAATAATTTTCGACATCGGTCAAGCTGATTGCCACTTTTTTATTCAGCAGAAATTGTAAAACCAATAGTCGCATTGCTGTCGGTTTTATATGATTATGCGCTAATATTTTTTCCAAATTTTGCATTTTCCCAATTTTATGTTGCTGTCAAAATCAGAACCTTAAGAAATTGAAGTAGATTGTTGTGTGCCAATAAAGCATTCATCATCACAGAGAAATACTGAAAATTTGATGGTAATAATTGATACGATGATTGCTATAATTTTCAAAGCTCAAATATACAATTAAATTGATGCAATGATGTTGCAAATATTTAATGAAATCAATTAAAAATTCGAATGCACAACTCATGCATCCGAATTTAATGGATTGTTTTATTGATCAAAAAGCCACGAAATCAAACGATACAGAAATACTGCCGTTAAATTTTGCAGATTAAGAATCTTTGTAATTATGATTCTTTCAATTCTTTAAAGCCTTGTTTTATGGATTAATATATCAATTTTTCACGCCCAATTTTTCTAAAATCACTTCCATTAAACACCATTTTGTTAAGGCTGATTGCAACAAATTGGCTCCGACAAAGGCAGTAAACCACAACCAGTTAACATTCAGTTTTATGGCAAGTATTAAACTGATTAATATGAAGGTACCTGCAACGGCTCTTACGATTCTGTTTTTCATTTTAATATTTTTTATGATTTGTTTTTTAATATATAGTATTAATTATCAGGTAATTTATGATCTTAAACCTGAAACTTAAAACTTTTGTTTTTTCAAATTTTCAACTCAATTCGATTTCTCAATATTTAAGACAACGACGTGAATTTTTGATAAAGTTTTTTGTTTTGCGTTAAATTCATCAGCTTTGATAAAAAAGGCATCCACATTTTCCTTTTTTACAAAAGCAAAGAAAATGATGGACTGGCTTTCGTCCATTTCTCCGGCAAACCAATTGCTTTCTACGGATTCTTCGGATAAGTCCTTAAAACCGTGAACCTCTTTATAGGAATAGATGTGAATATCTGATTTTTTCAGCATCAATTTTATGTCTTTGGAAAACTCCTGAATTGCGGTTATAACTAGTAATTTCATTATTCTTCTGTTTTTTGGTTATCGTTATTTGAATTATTTTCCCATTTCTTCTTTTCTGTCATATAGTAAATCATCGGAACCACAATCAGCGTTAACATGGTTGAAACGATCGCACCGGCAACCAACGAGATGGCCAACCCTTGGAAAATTGGGTCAAACAAAATAATGGAAGCGCCAATTACCACGGCTCCGGTTGTCAGTAAAATTGGTGTGGTTCGTACGGCGCCGGCATCAATAATCGCTTGTTTTAACGGAACGCCGTCATTCAAACGAATTTCAATAAAGTCGATCAACAACACCGAATTCCGAACCATAACACCCGCCAAGGCAATCATTCCAATGAACGATGTTGCGGTAAAGAAAGCGCCCAAAATCCAGTGACCCAACACAATACCAACCAATGACAGCGGAATTGCAAGCATCATTACCAATGGTGTTTTAAAGTTTTGGAACCAGCCAACGATTAACATATAAATGATAATAATGACCACCAAAAATGCGGTTCCTAAATCCTGGAAAACTTCCAAAGTAATTTGCCATTCTCCGTCCCATTTTACTGCAAAATCACTTTCATCTGAGGGTTGTTCCAAGTAAAGTTCGTTCAGTTTGTAGCCTTTTGGCAATTTAATTTTTTGTAATTTTTCTTTCATTCCCAAAATGGCATACACCGGACTTTCCAATCCGCCTGCCATATCAGCGGTGACATAAACCACTCTTTTCTGGTCTTTTCTGTAAATCGAATTTTGTAACGTATCTTGTTTTATGCTCACCAAATCACTTATAGGGATAATATTTCCCTGACTTCCTTTTATTTTGATGTTTTGGATGTCGGCCAAACTTGTTTTATCGGCATCACTTAATCCCAACACAATATCAACCTGATCAAATGAAGTTTCATCATACAAATAGGAGATCGGATATTCTTTTAAAAGATACGTCAGATTGCCAACAATTTGTTGCGGTGCAATGCCGTTAAGCATCGCTTTTTCCCTGTCAATTTCAAGTCGGTATTCAGTTTGTGCATCTTCAACCATCCAGTCAATATCCACAACATCGGTGGTGTTTGCCAAAATTTCCTTCACCTGATAAGCCACTTTAATTTGTTCATCGTAATTAGGTCCGTAAACCTCTGCAACCAAAGTCGACAATACCGGTGGTCCCGGCGGAACTTCCACCAATTTTACATTCGCGCCATATTTTTTGGCGATTTTTATAATTTCCGGACGCACTTTTTTGGCAATGTCATGACTTTGTAAGTCACGATCTTCTTTCAGCAATAAATTTACCTGAATATCGGCCATATTGCTTCCGCCGCGAATGTCGTAATGACGAACCAATCCGTTAAAGGTTATAGGGGCAGAGGTTCCAATATAATTTTGGTAATTGATTACCTCAGGTGTGGTTGCAATATACTGCGCAATTTCCTGGGTTACGGCTGCTGTTCTTTCCAGCGTGGTTCCTTCGGGCATATCAATGACCACCTGAAACTCATTTTTGTTGTCAAAAGGCAACATTTTTACGGCTACAGATTTTGTGAAGAACATCAATACCGATCCAGCCAATAAAACCAGCGTAATTCCTATGGTGACCAAACGTTTTTTGCGACTGTCCAACAAGGGCTGTTCTAATTTTTTATAGATTTTATAAATCATCCCGGCTTCCAATCCCTGTTCTTTTTTGTGTTCTTGCGAATCTTTTTCACGCAACAAATGATAACCCAAATAAGGTGTCACCGTTAAAGCGACAAAAAGAGACAAAATCATGGCAATAGAAGCGCCAATTGGCATCGGACTCATATAAGGCCCCATCATTCCCGAAACAAATGCCATCGGCAGAATAGCGGCAATCACGGTAAATGTTGCCAAAATGGTTGGATTTCCTACTTCATTAATCGCATAAATCGCGGCCTGTTTAAACGGCAATCGTTTCATTTTAAAATGCCTGTGCATATTTTCGGCAATAATAATACTGTCGTCAACCACAATTCCCACCACAAAAACCAAGGCGAACAAGGTAATTCGGTTTAAGGTATAGCCCAACAAATAATAACTGAATAAGGTCAGGGCAAATGTTAGCGGCACCGAGAAAAACACCACCAAACCACCGCGCCAGCCCATCGCCAGCATTACCAAAATGGTAACGGCTAAAATCGCCACGCCCAAGTGAAGCAACAATTCGCCCACTTTATGTGATGCGGTTTCCCCATAGTTACGGGTAACATCTACGTGAACATCAGCCGGAATTATAGTTTGTTTTAAGTTTTCAACCCTGTCCAAAATCTTTTCCGAAATTTTCATCGCGTCGGCGCCTTTTACTTTTGCGATTGATAGTGTCACCGCATTGTATTCACCAGAATTTGAAGTGTATTTTTCGTTATTTTTTCCATAACCAAATGACACATAACTGTTCGGTTTTTCCGGGCCGTCTTGTATCGTCGCAACCTGTTTTAAATAAACGGGCATATTATTGTTAATGCCAACCACCAAATTTTCCACATCTTCTGATGAGGTTAAAAATTTCCCGGTGGTAATCAAATATTCCCGGTCATTTTGAACAAAACTTCCAGATTGTGAACTGCTATTGTTGGCTTGAATCATTTGCATAATTCCCAACGCATCAATGCCGTTTTCGGCCATTTTATCTTTGTCCAGCACCACTTTCAGCTGACGGTTTCTTCCGCCGATGACTTTGGTGATGGAAACATCTTTTACCTTTTCTATTTCAGATGTCACTTCTTCCGCAATCTGACGAATTTGAAAATCGTTATATTTTTCACTCCAAAAAGTCAGTCCCAGCATTGGAACATCATCAATAGAGCGGGTTTTTACCAAAGGTTGCGTTACGCCTGGAGGAAACATTCCCTGATGGCGCATCAGTTCGTCATACAATTTCACATACGAGCGCTCTGTGTCTTCACCCACATAAAATTGCACAATAATCATCGATTGCCCGTTCATCGCAATACTGTGCACGTGTTGCACGCCCTTGATGTCGGATATAATTTTTTCCAACGGTTTTATCACACGACTTTCAACCTCTGTCGGACTCGCCCCCGGATAACCGACCAAAATATCGGCCATAGGAACAATAATTTGCGGTTCTTCTTCCCTAGGAATAAGAAATGAACTATATATGCCAATCGCCATCAACGCAACCATCAACAAAATGGTCAGCTTAGAATTGATGAATATGTTGGCTATTTTACCTGAAATTCCTTCTTGCATTTTTTAAAGTTTAGCCCCTAATCCCCGAAAGGGGAATAAAAGGGAATTATTGATTTCTTTATTTTTTACTGAGACTGCAAACTGTGACTCAATACTGTTTACTTATTTTACTTATTTGGGTGTGTCCACCTTTTCGGAGGGCGTGTCCCTCCCGAATCCCGATAGCTATCGGGAGTCGGGCCGGGCTTTCGGCTAAATCTTTTGTTCCGCTGCGCTTCACAAAAGGATACCGCCTCAATCCCTCACGCGGGCATTCTTGTTGATGATATTTATATTTTTTACTGCGACTGTAAACTGTTTACTGAATACTTACTTTCGCTCCGTTGAATAATTTTCCCTCGGCAGAAACAATAAATTGTTCATCCGCAGCCAATCCCGACAACACTTCAACGTTATCGCCAAAAGTTTTCCCGGTTCTTAGCCATCTTAGAATTGCGACATTTTCATTTCCTATGGCATAAATACCAGTTAATTGCCCTTGTTTTACCAAGGCGCTTTCCGGAACTGAAATCAAATTTGTTTCGTTTGATTTTTCAACAGGAAATTGTACGGAAGTATACATACCAGAAAGCAATTTTGCATCGGTTTTGTCTAAAACCACTTTCACCAAATATTGTCCGCCTGTGTTTTTTGCCGAAGTGCTCACTTCAGTAACGGTGCCTTTTAATAGTTCATCAGTAGATTTTACCACAACATTCACGGTTGTGCCATCCTTAATTTTTGTAATTTCAGTTTCAGGAACCATGGCGATTACTTGGAAATTCCCTGGAGTTTCCAATCCAATCAACGGCATTCCCGGATTTGCCATATCGCCTTTGTTTATAAATTTTCCGGTGACAACCCCGCTAAAAGGTGCTGAAATATTTGAATAGGAAAGTTGTGCATTTACCTGATTTTTCATTTGGGTGGCGCCTTCCAAACGTGCTTTTGCCATTTCATAATTGGCAGTGATGTCGTCCATTTCTTTTTGGGAAACGCTGCTTTGTGCGTACAATGCTTTAAAACGATTGTAATCTTTTTCCGCATTTTTAAAAGCAGCCTTGGCTTCAGTAATTGAAGCGGTCACTTGAGCGCTTTGGGCCGAAATATCGGCACTGTTAATGCGCAGCAACAATTGTCCTTTGGAAACTTTATCGCCTACATTAACATAAGTTTCGATAACATAACCCATCATTCGGGTGCTTAGGTTGGCGTTTTGCACGGCTTCAATTTTACCGCTTGCCGATAAAAAGGTGCTTCCTGCAGCCGATGGCGTACTCACTTTTACTGCTATTGACGGTGCAGTATCTTTTTGTGCTGCTTTATCTTTGCCGCAACTTGCCGTTAAAATTAAGGCTGCGATTGCGAATATTGTTGTGATTTTTTTCATTGATTTTATATTTTTAAGAATGGTTTTGTGTATTGTTTTTTTGCCGTTGTCCGACTTATTTTGTTAAAAATTCCACGTAAGCTTTTGTGAAATTGTAGTTAAAAACGGTTTGTAAGTATTCAAGCTGTTTTTGCATATATTGTGTTTCAGAAATCAACAAATCGGACGTTTTTTCCAGCCCTTGTTCAAACCTGTTTGTTCTTATTCTCAACGCTTCTTTTGATTGTTCTGAAGCCATATTTGTGAGCATCAGCTTGTTTTCAGCATCTTTAAGCTGGCGTTTTGCCATATTATAATCTAAATTGCTCTGATTTTTATATTGGTCCAGGCTAATTTCGGCTTTGTCAAGTTCGGCCTTGCTTTTTTGAATTTTACCGATGCGTTTATAACCGTCGAACACATTCCACGACAATTGTGCGCCAACCAAATAGCCTTTTGCATCCGTGCCAAATAGTTGGTTGTCGTACATTTCATAACTTCCAAATGCGTTTAAACTTGGCAAGTAACTCATTTTGTTTGCTTTATGCATATTGCTGTATGCTTCTGTACTTTGTTGCATCGCATCAATATCAGCCCTATTTTGGGAAAGATTTTCGTTATAAATGGCCAAATCCAATTCCGCTTTTAGTTCTGAAGAAGGTTTTAAAACCGTTTCATTTTGCTCGCCCATTAAAAATTTAAGGTTGTCCGACGCGTTTTGAACACTGCTTTTGGCGCTTAACAATTGATTTTCAACTTCGGTCATATGAACTTCCACCGATAAAATATCGGCTTTTTGCATATAGCCCTGTTTAAAACTATTGTCCGCTATTTTTTTGTTTTCTAGGGCGGCTTCTTTTGCTTTTTCCAAAACTTCCACTGCTTTATACGCTACCTGCAATTGCATATAGGCTTTTACAACTTCCAGTTTTATATAATCTTTTGTCCTTAACGACTGCAATTCCACTGCGTTCATTTTTGCTTTTGCGGCTTTGCGCATAAACAATCCGTCCGCATTAAAAATAGGTTGCTGAATCTCAATTTTAGTGGCGAAATTTTTAATTTCATTCGGATCATTTAAAAGTGCCGGATTAAAATCCGCCTGGGTCAATATTTCCTGGTTTAATTTTGAACCAAATGCCATCAACGGATTTGTAGTTGTGATCGCTGTATGGGAAATGGAAATATTTGGTAAAAAAATGGAATTTGTCTGATTAAAATCTGCCTTGGCGGCATTGTAATCCTGATCTGAAATTTTAATGGCATAATTGTTTTTTTCAACCTTTTCCATTACTTCTTCAAGAGTAATTATTTCTTGTTGCGCACTCATAATGAATGTATTTAAAAGAATAAACACAATGAGTACACTTTTTTTTAGTTGCATAATTTTGATTTTTTTGTTCGGTGCAAAAGTAGTTGGGGCTGAAACGTGAAGCGGTCATAAACGTTACAGAGTTGTGTAACATTTATGACTTAATATTTCAATGTAACGTCATATCAATTAAGGCATTAAATAAACCTTAATAAAAATTGATTCATCACAATCATAATAGGGCTTGATAAACAGATCTCCTCCCAAAATTCCAAATGTTGTCGGAATCGGGACAGTCGGGCTGGAACTTATTTTTAGGAAAAATCCATTTTCTACAAACTAAGGTGGCCAGTTTGTATTAAAAAAAATTTAATTGGACGCCAATGAATTAAAAATAATAATAACAACTTCTTTTGCTTGTTAAATTCAAGATATTTATCTTATTCATACCAATTTTTAAACAACTATATAAAAACGTTGAATTAAATATAAATCGCTTTAAACAATTAAATATCAGGCGTTAAAACTATTTTATTTTGTAACTTTAAGTCCAGAAACTGTAAATTCTTTCCAAATGAATAGAACAGGTCTTTTAAACAAACTTTGGGAGTTTCAAAATAAATTTGGTTATATTTCAGAAAATGCCATTGCGCAAATTGCCCAAAAATTAAATGTATCAAAAATAGAAATTGAAGGCGTGGTTTCATTTTACCATTTTTTCCACCGCCGACCCACAGGAAAATACATCATTTATTTAAACAACAGCATTATTTCAGAGTTCAAAGGCTTTCAGCAAATAAAAGCCGCTTTTGAAAAAGAAACAGGATGCACTTTTGGCTGTTATGATGAAAATCCGCTCTTTTCGCTGTTTGAAACTTCCTGCATCGGATTAAGCGATCAAGAACCTGCTGCCTTGATTAACTTTTTTCCGTTTACCAATTTAACGGCCGAAAAAGTAAAAACAATTATCCAACAACTGAAAAACGGAAATTCACTACGTTTTATTTCCAGCAATCCGACCAGTAAAATCCAATACTTGCCTCCGGAAGACAAAACGATTTTCTATAGAAAATACGAAATGGGAATTACCCTGAAAAAATTAAAAAACCATACGCCTGATGAAATTTTAAATCTTATTTCAGCAGCCAATCTCGAAGGTCGCGGCGGTGCATTTTTCCCAACAGCCAAAAAATGGAAAAGCAGCAAGGATAGTGTATCTACTAAAAAATACATTATCTGCAATGCCGATGAAGGGGAACCCGGAACTTTTAAAGACAAATCACTGTTAAACAATCTGTCCGGATTGGTTATTGAAGGAATGATTATAGCAGCCTACATTTCGGGCGCAACAACCGGTTTTATTTATTTGCGTGCCGAATACTTGCATTTACTCGAAAAAATTGAAAATACCCTTCGAGAATTTCAAGTAAATAATCTTTTAGGGAACGATATCCTTGGCATTCCAAAATTTAATTTTAACATACAAATTCAGATTGGTGCAGGTGCTTATGTCTGCGGAGAAGAATCGGCATTGATTGAATCTTTGGAAGGAAAACGTGGCGAAGCAAGAATTAAAAAATATTTCCCGACGGAATATGGTTATTTGGGCTATTCTACCATCGTAAATAATGTGGAAACATTTGCGATGGCTGCCAGAATCATTGAATTGGGCACTCATTTTATTTCAACCATTGGCACCAAAGAAAGCAAAGGAACAAAGGTATTGAGTATTTGTGGAGATGTTGCAAAACCGGGCATCTATGAAATTGAATGGGGAATGACCATGAAAGAAATTTTACACCTATGTCAGGCCACATCACCTCATTTTATTCAAATTAGTGGTCCGTCGGGTATCTGCATCAACGAAACAGAGTTCGATCGTAAAATTTGCAAGGAAGATTTAATTTGTGGCGGATCTATTATGGTTTTTAACAATTTCAGAAGCATTACAAAAATTTTAGAAAACTACACCGCGTTTTTTAAAGAAGAATCTTGTGGCGTTTGCACCCCTTGTCGAGCCGGAAATCAGATCTTACACGAAAAAATCAAGAAAATTAAAAAAGGGATTTGCACCATTGAAGATTTAGCAGAAATTAAGGAATGGGGTAAAATCATCAAACTCACCAGCAGGTGCGGATTGGGTCAGTTTTCCGCAAATACACTTGTGATGGCACTCGATAAATTTGAAGGATATTTCAACCAAAAAATTATAAAAACCAATGAAAATTTAAATGTGGAATTTGATATGGAAGCCGCCGTTTATAATTATGATTCCTTGATAAAAGATACACAGCCCCCTAACCCCTGAAGGGGGAATATTAAAAGTTAAAGGTTAAAGGTTTTTTAAAAACAATCTCCCTTTTCTTCGAGATAGCTGGGGATAGAATAAAAAGTTCAAGTTGTGAGTTTTTCTTTATGAAAATTAAAAATATTAAATACTAGGTAATTAATTATTGATAATTTAAAAATACCCATGAAAACGAGTTCATTTAAAATAGACGGAAGGGTTTGCACCGCCGAAACAGGGTTAAACCTCATAGAAGCCGCAAAACAAAACGGTGTTTTTATTCCAACCTTGTGCCATTTTAAACATTTAGATCCGCTAGGAACCTGCAGGGTTTGCACCGTAAAATTAAACAGCCGAGATGTTGCTGGATGCACCGTTCGGGTAGCTGATGGAATGGAGATAGAAGTGAATACACCCGAATTACTGGATACTCGAAAAGCCATTATAGAAATGATGTTTGTTGAGGGAAACCACTTCTGCCCTTCCTGCGAAAAAAGCGGTGATTGCCCAATGCAAAATCTGGGATACGAAACCGGCATCAAATTCACCCGCTTTCCACATTTATTTATTGACCGAATTACCGACGCACGTCCCGAACGCATTGTGGTAAACCAAAACAGGTGCATTAAATGCAAACGCTGCATTGAAGAAGTAAAAACTTTTGACGGCTACAACATATTCTATTCCATCAACAAAGGAAATAAAACCATGGTTTCCATTGATTATGAACAAGAGGCAAAATTATCGGAATTACAGGCAGCGCATGCGATGCATATTTGTCCGACCGGTGCTATTTTAGTCAAAGGGAAATCCTTCAGTAAGCCATTTGGAGACCGAAAATTTGATGCAATTATCGAAGAAAAAACAATGTCTTTAAATCCTGTAAAAAAACACAGAACCACTACTAAAAAGAAAATTGTTGCGACCACTTCTCTCGCCGGTTGCTTTGGCTGCCATATGTCCATGCTCGATGTAGATCTAGGGATTCTCGATTTATTTGAAGTAATTGAATTTAACAAATCTCCCATCACTGATATAAAGAATTTCAGCAAACATTGTGATATTGGACTTATTGAAGGCGGTTGCTGCAATACCCATAATATTGAAGTGCTGCGCGAATTCAGGAAAAATTGCGACATCTTGGTTTCTGTGGGGGAATGTGCCATTTGGGGCGGATTGCCTGCGATGAGAAATACTTTTCCTTTGGAAGCATGTTTAAAAGAGTCTTATCTCGATTCTATGACGAGTGAGGAAAATGAAACCATTATTCCAAATCATGAGGACATTCCAAAAATTTTAAACAAAGTATACGCCAATCACGAAATCGTAAAAATAGACCATCATATTCCCGGTTGCCCTCCAGATTCCAGCCATATCTGGAATGTGGTCAAAAATATTTTATTCCAGGAAGAATATTCCATAGCTTATCCTAAATACAAATATGATTAAATAACAAAGCGATTCATGGAAACAAGAAAAATAATTATCGATCCTATCACACGAGTTGAAGGCCACGGAAAAGTTACCATAAGACTTGATGAAAAAGGCATGGTGAGCGATGCTTTTTTCCATATTGTGGAATTTAGGGGTTTTGAAAAATTTATTCAGGGACATCCTTATTGGGAAGCGCCGGTATTGGTGCAGCGACTTTGCGGCATTTGTCCGGTAAGCCATCATTTGGCTGCGGCAAAAGCCATTGACCAATTGGTTGGTGTAGATCCGGAAAATTTATCGCCAACTGCCACAAAACTGCGAAAATTATTGCATTTCGGACAAGTTTTTCAATCGCACGCCTTACATTTTTTCTATTTGGCTTCCCCAGATCTTTTATTCGGGATTGATGCCCCTGCGGAAAAAAGAAATGTGGTCGCCGTTGCTGCGGAAAACAGAGAACTTGCCAAAAAAGGCATTTTGATGCGAAAATTCGGACAAGAAATCATAAAAGCCCTGGCAGGTAAAAAAATTCACGGAATTTTGGCCGTTCCCGGCGGCGTGCATAAAACATTCACAGCGGAAGAACGCGCTTATTTCTTGGACGGAAAGCTTATTCCAAACATTGATACGATGATTGCCTGGTCAAAAGAAATGGTTGATTTTATAAAAATATATCAACAAAAAAATGCTGGGTGGATTGACAATTTCGCAGCCTACCCTTCCAATCATTTGAGTTTGGTACGCGAAAGAACAGGTGCTTTTGAATTGTATGACGGGCGCTTGAGATCAGTTGATTTTGAAGGAAATGAATTATTAAATATTGCGGACGTTGACTATCGCAATCACTTTAAAGAAGCCGTTGAACCTTGGTCCTATTTGAAATTCCCCTATATGACAAAATACGGAAGAGAAAACGGATGGAACCGTGTTGGGCCATTGGCCCGGTTAAATACCTGCGCCTTTATGGGAACGCTACTTGCCGAAAATGAACGACAAATATTTAAGGAATACTCCCAAAACAAACCCAACAATATGACGATGCATACGCATTGGGCGCGATTGATTGAATTGCTGTATTGTGCGGAAGCGATGAAAGAATTTCTGTTAGATGACGCCCTGATGAACAATGATTTGGTGCGCAAAGGCACGCCTCGACTTAAAGGTATTGGCATTATTGAGGCGCCAAGGGGAACGCTGATTCACGAATACCATACAGATGAAAAAGGCTTGATCACCAAATGCAATTTAATTGTTTCAACCACGCACAATAACGAAGCGATGAATCGTGGTGTTAGAGAAGTTGCAAAAAATGTACTCAATAACAAACCCGAAATTACGGAACCTATGCTGAACCAGATTGAAATAGCCATCAGGGCTTACGATCCTTGTTTAAGCTGCGCTACGCACGCATTGGGTGAATTGCCTTTAATGGTGCAATTGGAAGATTGTTACGGAAACATCATCGATGAAAAAATTAAATAATACGCTAATTATCGGCATAGGAAACAACACCCGGAAAGACGACGGACTTGGATGGTATTTTTTAGAACTTCTTGAAAAAGAAGGATTTAATCCCAATAATTTAATTAATAAATACCAGTTGATGGTAGAAGATGCGGAATTGATTTCGGGATTTGATTCCGTTATTTTTGTTGATGCCTGTAAAACAGAATTGAAAAACGGATTTTTATTTGAGCGCATTTATCCTGCAGAAGAAGTTTCATTTTCTACCCATTCCGTTCCTCCAAACCAAATTTTGAGACTTTGTGAAACTATTTATGCCAAAAATCCGAGGGCTTATTTGCTTAAAATTCAAGGATTTCAATGGAATATTGAAATCGGATTGTCAAAACAGGCAGAAACAAATTTAAAAAATGCCTTTTCTTATTTTGTTGAAAATTTTAGCAAAATTCAAAAATTCCATTGATTGATATCTATTTAATGTTTTTTTTAACAAGACGCGTTAGCGATTGAAGTGAAAAGCCCACAGTTGCGCTTTTGGGCGCAACGAGGACTTGCAGCGGAAAGCGCGACCCGCCAGCTGGCGGGGAACGCCCACAAAAAAAACAGTCCGGCTCAAAATATTAAGAGAAATCTTATTTTGAAAAAAGCTTTAATTTAAAATGATTCTAAAGTTTAAATTTCAGGTTGTTTTATTTAAATACTTAAATTAGCGCGACCAAAACTTTAAAGTATGTCCGAGAAATCTTCTAATAGCCCAAACTTAGCCATCATTTCAAATACACCAAAGCGCATTTTAGTTGGCATCCAATTTTTATTTGTTGCATTTGGCGCAACGGTGCTGGTGCCTTTGTTAATAGGTATTGACCCGTCTGTTGCGTTGTTTACCGCGGGCGTTGGGACGCTTATTTTTCACCTGATTACCAAAGGAAAAGTGCCGATTTTTTTAGGGAGCAGCTTTGCTTTTATTGCGCCGATTGTGGCCGCCACTGAATTGTATGGTTATCCCGGAACATTGGGAGGCCTTATTGCGGTTGGTTTGGTGTATGGAATTGTCTCTTTTGTTGTGAAAATGTGGGGATTGAAAGTGATTGAAAAAATATTTCCGTCGGTGGTGGTCGGACCCGTTATTATGGTGATTGGGCTATCATTGGCCTCTGTTGGCGTAGATATGGCAAAATCAAACTGGCCCATTGCATTTGCGGTTTTAATTACGGCCATTTTCATTGTGATTTACACCAAAGGCTTGATAAAATTGATTCCCATTTTTATCGGAATTATTGTAGGCTATCTCATCTCAATTTTTGCGGGATTGGTGGATTTTTCTTCGGTAAGCGAAGCAGCCTGGTTTGCGCTTCCAAATTTTACGGCTCCTGAATTTAACTGGGCGGCCATTTTATATATGATTCCGGTGGCCATTGCACCAATTATTGAACATATAGGCGACATCTACGCGATTGGCGGTGTTGCAGAAAAAGAATTTGTTAAAGATCCCGGATTGCACCGCACCTTGTTGGGCGATGGTATTGCCACTGCTTTTGCCGGATTTTTAGGCGGACCACCAAACACCACATATTCTGAAGTTACCGGCGCGGTGGCTTTAACCAAAATTACCGATCCCAGAGTATTGCGCATTGCGGCTGTTACCGCCATTGTGTTTTCATTGGTAGGGAAAATAAGCGCTGTTTTAAAAACCATTCCGCCAGCAGTATTGGGTGGCATTATGTTGCTGCTTTTCGGAATGATTGCCAGTATTGGGATTAAAACCCTGATCGATGCAAAAACCGATTTTTCCATCACAAGAAATCAGGTGATAGTTTCTGTTATTTTAACCATTGGTATTGGCGGTGCACAAATGAGTTATGGTAATTTCTCTTTGGCAGGAATAGGATTGGCTTCTGTAATCGGCGTTATTTTAAACTTGATTTTGCCAAAAATGCGTGGTAAAATAAAAGAAATTCCGAATGAATTATAATAAATCACCTGTATAAATTAAAAAAGCCTTTCTGAAAATTCAGAAAGGCTTTTTTAATGTCAATATTTCATTTTATCACACATAAAACTTGATCAAAAACAGAATTGCGATTACATACATAATTGGTTTTATTTCTTTATACCTGCCGGTAAGCAGTTTTAAGATCACAAAAGAAAGCATTCCAAATACAATTCCTTCTGCGATGCTGTAAGTTAACGGCATCATAATAATGGTGAAAAAAGCCGGAATGGCTTCCGTAAAATCATCCAGATCAATTTTCATAATTGGCGATATCATAAACAATCCGACGATAATTAATGCCGGAGCGGTTGCCGCCGCCGGAATTATCATAAAAATTGGTGCAAAAAACAAGGCCAAAACAAACATTCCTGCAACGGTTAACGCAGTCATTCCTGTCTTTCCGCCTTCAGCAACGCCTGCAGCACTTTCCACGTAAGTGGTGACTGTTGAAGTTCCCAGCATAGCGCCAACGGTAGTTCCGATCGCATCGGCAAATAAAGCTTGTTTGACTCTTGGCACGTTTCCGTCTTTGTCCAGCATATCCGCTTTTGAAGATACGCCAACCAATGTTCCCACAGTGTCAAACATATCCACAAATAAAAAGGTGAATAATACGATTAACATATCCAACGTAAATACCTGAGAAAAATCGAACTTAAAGAAAATTGGCTCAATGGAAGGCGGCAAACTCACCACACTGAAGTTTTCCGGTATTACCGTGACACCCACAAATATTCCTATGATTGTGGAAGCCAAAATTCCGATTAAAATGGCACCTTTTACTTTTTTAGCGAATAAAACACCAATGATAATCACACCTGCCAAACCCACCAAAACGGCAGGATTCCGCATATCACCCAAACCAACCAAAGTTGCAGGATTGTCCACAATTAATCCGGTTCCTTTCAACCCGATAAAAGCGATGAACAAACCAATTCCTACGGAAACTGCATGTTTCAGGTTTATAGGAATGGAGTTTACGATTAATTCCCTGATATTAAATGCCGTTAAAAGAATAAAAATGATTCCTTCCAAAAAAACAGCCGTTAAGGCAAACTGCCAGGAATAACCCATTCCCAAAACCACCGTAAAAGCAAAAAAGGCGTTTAAGCCCATTCCCGGCGCCAAAGCAAAAGGCAATTTGGCCACCAAAGCCATTACCAACGTTGCGATGATGGCCGATAAAGCCGTTGCAGTAAATACGGCGTCTTTATCCATTCCTGCGGCACTTAATATGCTCGGATTTACGGCTAAAATGTAAACCATCGTCATAAAAGTGGTAATTCCGGCAATAATCTCCGTTCTTAACGTCGATTTATTTTCTGTTATTTTAAAAAACTTATCTAACATAATTTGCTGTTTTTTTTTAAATATTCCATTTTATGGCCAACGTTGGCCTTACTTTGAATTCATATACATAAGCGAAGTTATTTGACAATTCAACCTCTCCTCCTACTGAAAAACTTTTATTTAAATGAAACCACAATTGCGGTTCGGATAAAAATACTGTTTTATCGGTAAGACCGTTTTCCGACCATAAATCGGCGAAACCGGAAAAAGTAAGTTTATTTTCAATCAGATTTACGTACCAGGTTCCTGTAATTTGGTAGTTGGCTTCACCGGCATTTTTAATCGCTTTGTAGCCAGCATAGGTTGAAAATCCCATTTTTGCATTTCCTTTTGCATAATTGGCGCCAAAAATCCACGCATCGTTGATGGTAAAGCCTCCCATACCTGTCGGTGTTTTAAAAGTTCCCAATCCGCCATTGTATTCCACGTGTAATCCGACCGGCATTTTTTCAGTTTTCAAGACACGTGCAATTTCATAATAGCTGCCACTGATACCGGAACTTGCATTGTAATCAAAATCGATAAAGGTAAAAGTATTTCCATATTTATCGGGCTTAAAAAGCTCAAAAGTTGTGGTAAAGTGGCCTCGTTCAAAATCTCTGTGTAACTGAAAGTTTTGCGCACTCACGGTAACTGCAATAAAAAATGTGATAATTGTGATGATTTTTTTCATGGTTTTAAAATTTCTGAAATTAATTTTAAAAATACCACAAATATGAGCACAGCAAAGTGTTCCTTAAATTCAATTATTAACAGGTAATTAACTATTTATAATTGGTATAAATTAGGCGAGAAAATAGAAAAAAGAATAGAGGCTAAAGACTTTTATATAGTAATATTCTTGTTTAGTTTATAACAACGCTTACAATTTCATCGGCAATCGCCAAACAGGAAGTTGCTGCAGGCGAAGGTGCGTTTAACACATGGATATTTCCGTTGTGTTTCATAATTTTAAAATCATCGATCATATTTCCGTCAAAATCAATCGCCTGCGCCCTAACGCCCGCTCTTGCCGGTTGCACATCATTTACCGTAATGGTCGGCATCATTTTTTGCAAGGCTTTTACAAAAAGTCGTTTTGAGAAAGCTCTTTTGTACTCATCAATTCCTTTGCGCCAATGTTTGCCGAACAATTTCCAGGTTCCCTTAAAAGTTAACGCTTCAAAAGTATCTTTTAAATCGAAACTTGTACGTTGGTAACCTTCTCTTTTAAAAGTAAAAACAGCATTTGGGCCGCATTCAATGCCGCCGTGAATCATTCGTGTGAAATGCACGCCTAAAAACGGAAATTTTGGGTCCGGAACAGGATATACCAAATTGTTGATTTTATGTGCAGCTTCGGGCTTCAATTCAAAATAATCGCCCCTGAAACCCACAATATGCAAATCGAGTTTTAGATCATCTTTTGCGGCGATGCGGTCGGATTGCAATCCGGTGCAGAAAATAACTTTATTGGCAATAAAATCTCCCTGATTTGTTTTTAAGGTGGTAGAATCAGTTTCGGCAATAACTTCTAATACTTCGCAGGGTTTTATCAATCTGCTTTCGGCATTGATAGATGTGATTTGATCAACAAAAGCAATACAAACCGCTACATAATCGATGATTCCTGCAGTTGGAACCCAAATTCCTTTAATGCCTTCAATAAAAGGTTCTTTTTGTTTTATTTCTTCGGAAGTCAGATAACAGATTCCCGGTGTTTCATTTTGAATTCCTCTTTGGTAAATATCGTCAAGAACTGGCAATTCCTGTTTTGTAGCCGCTACAATTACCTTTCCGCAAACATCGTGTTTAATATTATTTTCAATGGCAAATTTTACCAATTGGGCACTGCCTATTTTACAATTTTTTGCTTTATAGGAACCTGGTTTGTAGTAAATTCCGGAGTGCATTACACCCGAATTTCGGCCGGTTTGATGCAAGCCGATTTCGGGTTCTTTTTCTAAAATAAGAATTGATTTTTCGGGAAATTTTAATTGTAATTTATAAGCTGTGGCGAGTCCGACAATGCCGGCTCCAACAACGATAAAATCAAAATTATTGGACATATTTTGTTTTTCCCACAAAGTTCAACAAAACAAAGGAAATTATAAAGAAAATAGCCAAAAACAATACACTGAATTGCATTGAACCCGTCAAGCTAATTAACAAGCCAAAAACAATCATACCAAAAACAATGGCAATTTTTTCGGTGACATCATAAAAGCTGAAATAGGTTGCGTGGTCTTTTGTTTCGGGCAACAGTTTAGAATAAGTGGAACGCGATAAAGATTGTATGGCACCCATTACCATACCAATAAGCGCACCTAAACCGTAAAAATAATAAGAGACGTTTGGTTGGGATTTGTCCAATAAAAAGGCAATGCAACAAACCAATGCCCATATAAAAATGGTGATTTTTAAGGTTGTGATATTGCCAATCTTGGTAGAGATTCTTGAAAATAAAAACGCGCCAAAAATAGCGACAATTTGCACCAACAAAATAACCGCAATTAAATCCATTGTTGGCAATCCCAGTTCTTTGCTGCCAAAAATGCCCGCCATTAAAATAATGGTTTGCACACCCACACTGAACATAAAAAATGACATCAGGAAAAATTTTAATTCGGAATGTTGCTTCATTTCATCATAAACAACTTTAAGCTCTCGAAGACCTTTCCAAATAAAATCCTTTTGTGGTTTTCTGTCGTAAACATTGTTGGGCAAATAGCTGTAGGTTATTTGGGCAAATCCCAACCACCAAATTCCAACCAACAAAAAAGTAAAGCGAGAAGCTGCGGCTGCATTTGGCAACCCAAACATTTCCGGTTTATTGACCATCACCAAACTGAATAACAATAACAAAACAGAACCTGTATAACCAAACATAAATCCTTTAGCGCTCACTTTATCCTGTTGTTCAGGATGTGCAATTTCGGGTAAAAAAGCATTGTAAAAAACAATGCTGCCCCAAAAACCGATACTGGCAAAAACGGTAAAAACCAAGCCTACCCATAGTGTTTTTTCTCCTTCAAAAAAGTACAAACCCATCACCGAAAAAGATCCCAGAAAACAAAAGAATTTTAGAAATTTCAATTTATTTCCAGTATAATCGGCAATACCAGATAGGATTGGCGACATAAACGCAACCAATAAAAAGGAGAATGCGAGCGTATAATCGTATAAAGTTGTGGCATTCCATTGCGTTCCCAAAAAATTTATTTGGCCATTAACCGATGCAAATGATTCGGTTAAACTACTGTAATATATAGGAAAAACAGCCGTGGCAATGACCAATGAATAAGCTGAATTTGCCCAATCGTAAAACGCCCAGGCATTGATGAGTTTCTTGTCTCCTCTTTTTAGCATAAAAAAACCGTTCTGAAAATTCAGAACGGTTGACAATATACTATAAATATTTTTTTTATTCTAAAATAAAACCATTTTAACTATTGCGCATTGTATTTTTTTGCTTCAGCAATGGCCGTTGGCATATAGGCTTTTAAGTTTTTTATTCTTGTTTCATTAGAAGGGTGTGTACTTAAAAATTCTGGTGGCGCTCCTCCTGTCGACATTTGGCCCATACGAATCCATACATTGATGGCTTCTTGCGGATTGTATCCTGCCATAGTCATAAATACCAATCCCAATTTATCAGCCTCTGTTTCGTGGGTTCTGCTGTAAGATAACATCCCAACCTGAGAACCGATACCATAAATGGTATTCCATAAATTTTGCGTTTTAGGATCTTTGTTGTTNNGCACTTGTCATACGTTCTTGTCCGTGTTTTGCAAATGCGTGCGCAATTTCGTGGCCCATCACAGCCGCGATACCATCCTTGTTAGCTGCAACAGGTAAAATACCCGTGTAAAAAACCACTTTTCCGCCGGGCATACACCAAGCATTTACTGCTTTGTCTTCAATTAAATTAAACTCCCAACGGTACATATTTGCTTCAGAAACCATTCCGTTTGCGCGCATAAATTTATCTACGGCGTGGGAAATATTTTTTCCTACAACTTGAATTTCATTGGTCATTTTTGCATCATTGGAAAGTTTATTTTCTTTCAAGAAGCCTTCATATTGGGCAAAACTGGCCGGTAATATTTCGGCATCACTCACTAAATTAAGCCGTTGTCTGCCAGTAATTGGAACGGTACTGCAGCTTATCATAAATAACATAAGCAATGACAGGGAAATAAATTTTTTCATTTTTAAAGTTTTTTAGTTAACACTTCCTTTTTACATAAAGTTACAAACTCTACCTTTACCAGCAAAATTAAACCATTTATATGGATACTAATGCCAATAATATCACAATACCTTCAATTACTGTTCCAAAAATTCCGGCATCAATTATTGCTTCGGGTAAAATACTGCAATTTATAGCACCACCACTGGCTATTTTGTATGCCATAAAACTTTTTAGAACACCCATTCGCTTCAAAACCCCCGCTCGTGAAAATATGATGGCCGACAGCGCCCAAAAGAAATTGGTTTTGATTCCGGAATTGAATAAGGAAGTAATGGTATACTCTTATGGCTATTCAAAAAGAAAAGTATTGTTGATACACGGCTGGTCGGGCCGGGGAACGCAACTTTTTAAGATTGCCGACAAGTTGCTGGAAAATGGTTTTATGACTATAAGTTTTGACGCCCCGGCGCACGGAAAATCGACAGGAAAAACAACGATGATGAATGAATTTGTAAAAACCGCTCAATTTTTAGAAAAAGAATTTGGCCCTTTCGAAATTGCCATCGGACATTCCTTAGGCGGAATGACTGTTTTAAATAGCGTTAAACTTGGATTAAACGTAAAAAAAGCCATTGTCATTGGTTCCGGTGATGTAATTACAGATATTATCAAAGAATTTGTNNGGCTTGGGACATAGCCGAATTTTAAAAGATTCCAAAGTGATCAATCGCATTGTTGAATTTATTAACAGAACTTATTAAAATGAAAAATTTATCTTTAGCATTCATATTGATAACACTTTTTGGATGCAATGGTTATTCTCAAGAAAAAAATAAAAAAGTGATGGTTAAAAAAGTGATTAAAACCGAGGCTGAATGGAAAAAAATACTGTCCCCTGAAGCCTATCAAATTTTAAGGGAAAAAGGCACAGACCGACCAAGTGAAGGCGGTTACACGGGCCATTTTGAAAAAGGAACTTATCATTGCGCAGCCTGTGATTTACAGCTATTTGAATCGGGCAGCAAATTTGAATCGCACTGCGGATGGCCATCTTTCGACGATGCAATTGAAGGAACCGTAAACTATGTGTCGGACAGAAGTCACGGAATGATTCGCACCGAAATTGTTTGCGCATCTTGTGGCGGACATTTGGGACATCTTTTTGATGANNAATAATATTTAAACCAGCCGATGTCTAAAATTAATCCGAATGCATCATCATTAATTGATGGCTATATCAATTCCAGAGCAGCTTTTGCTCAGGAAATTTTGTCATTGTTGCGAAAATTAATTCATAAAGCTGATAACAATATTGTTGAAGATTGGAAATGGAATGTTCCTGTATTTCATACAAAAGAAATGGTTTGCGGAATTGCCGCTTTTCAAAAACACGTTTCCGTTAACTTTTTTAATGGCACTAAAATGAGCAACAAGCACCTTTTGTTTTCTGGTGACTGTAACGCAAAAAACATAAGAACCCTTAAATTTGTCACTACTTCTGAAATTAATAAAGTTCAACTGCTTGACTATTTTAAAGAAGCTTTTTTATTGACTAAAAATGCCAAGCCTAAATTAGAAAACAACAAAGAAATTGAAATTCCGGAACTGCTTCAACAGGAATTAAACAAAAACAAATTGGCCAAAAATAATTTTGAAAATATGGCTTATACTTATCGGAAAGAGTACGCTTTGCATATTTCAGGCGCAAAACAGGAAGCAACAAAATTGAGACGACTTGAAAAAGTCATCTTGAATTTGGAAAAAAACTTAAAAATTCATCAATGGGACAAAAGTTAATTTGAACAACTTTTTCAACAATGCGTTTCGTTTTTTTTCAATGAATTTACCATAAATTATTTCCCTATTTAGTTTCAAAAATCGACTTAAAATTTATTTCAATTTTAGTATCTTTGTCAATTCTAAAAAACGAGGTAAACGACTATGTTCAATAATTTAAGCGATAAATTAGATAAGGCCTTTCACACGCTGAAAGGACACGGAAAAATTACAGAAATAAATGTTGCGGAAACGCTGAAAGAAGTTCGAAGAGCGCTTTTAGATGCCGATGTTAACTTTAAAATAGCCAAAAACTTTACCGACACCGTAAAAGTAAAAGCCTTGGGTCAAAACGTATTAACTACGTTAAATCCGGGACAATTGATGGTGAAAATCGTAAAAGACGAATTGACCGAATTGATGGGCGGCGAAACCGTAGGAATCAATTTATCTGGTGCGCCAACTGTGATATTAATGTCTGGTTTACAAGGATCAGGTAAAACAACTTTTTCCGGAAAACTGGCAAATTATTTAAAAACAAAAAAAAATAAACAGGTTTTACTGGTGGGTTGCGACGTTTATCGTCCTGCGGCCATCAACCAGTTAAAAGTGGTTGGAGAGCAAATTGGCGTTGAAGTTTATGCCGAAGAAGGAAATAACAATCCGGTAGAAATTTCAAAAAATGCCATCAAACACGCCAAAGCCACCGGCAAAAATGTGGTGATTATTGATACCGCAGGTCGTTTGGCGGTTGATGAGGCGATGATGTCCGAAATCTCAAACATCCACAAGGTCGTGAATCCGCAAGAAACACTTTTTGTGGTGGATTCTATGACCGGTCAGGATGCAGTAAATACGGCAAAAGCATTTAACGATATTTTAAATTTCGACGGAGTTGTATTGACCAAATTAGATGGTGATACGCGTGGTGGTGCTGCTTTGTCCATTAAATCTGTCGTAAATAAACCCATAAAATTTGTTGGTACGGGCGAAAAAATGGAAGCCATTGATGTTTTCTATCCAAACCGTATGGCAGAGCGAATTTTGGGAATGGGTGACGTTGTTTCGTTGGTGGAACGCGCCCAGGAACAATATGATGAAGAAGAAGCCCGTAAAATTCAAAAGAAAATTGCAAAAAATCAGTTCGGTTTTGATGATTTCCTAAAACAAATTCAGCAAATCAAAAAAATGGGAAATATGAAAGATTTGATGGGAATGATTCCCGGTGCCGGTAAAATGATGAAAGATGTGGATATTGATGATGATGCTTTTAAAGGCATTGAAGCCATGATTCACTCGATGACTCCGGCAGAAAGAAGCGAGCCTGTTATTATTGATGCCATCAGAAAAAAACGAATTGCAAAAGGATCAGGAACCACCATACAGGAAGTGAATCAATTGTTGAAACAGTTTACCCAAATGAGCAAAATGATGAAAATGATGCAAGGCGGCGGAGGTAAACAAATGATGCAAATGATGAAAGGAATGGGGAAATAAGTTGGCAGTATTTAGTTGCAGTTAGCAGTTTCAGTTGGCAGTTAATTTATAAATTATATAATATGAGTTTCAAAACGTTACTTGCCTATCAAAAAGCATTTGAACTATCTATGGAAATCTTTGAATTATCAAAGTGTTTCCCAAAAGAAGAAACTTATTCGCTAACAGATCAAATCAGGAGATCATCCAGATCTATTTGTACCAATATTGCTGAAGCTTATCGAAAAAGGGAATACCAAAAACATTTCATCAGTAAACTAACTGATGCTGACAGTGAAAATTCAGAAACTCAAGTTTGGATTGATTTCTCAAATTCTTGCGAATATATAAATCTAGAACTTCAACAAAATTTAACAAACAAAAGTATTGAAGTTGGAAAATTAATTAATTTTATGATTTCAAACCCTGAAAAGTATGGCGTTAAAAAGCTTTAATATTTAGTAAACAATTGGTAGAAGCAGTTGGCAGAAATAAGTTATTAAATAACAACTTTCTGCATAAAAATAAGAATAGAAATTAACAATAAAAAGTATTCATTTGATAAAGTTCAGATTAAAAGATACTGAAAACTGCAACCGAATACTGTAAACTTAAAAAAAAAATGATTTTACTCGACGGAAAAAAAACATCGGATGACTTAAAAATTGAAATTGCCGAATCGGTAAAACAATTAAAAGCCCAAGGAAAAAAAACACCGCATTTGGCTGCCATATTGGTGGGAACCGATGGCGCAAGCATGACCTATGTTTCCAACAAAGTAAAAGCCTGCCATTTGGTGGGATTTAATTCTACCTTAATTGAGCTTCCAAGTGAAACAACAGAAGCGACCTTATTGCACGAAATTGAAAAATTAAACAACGATAACGACATTGATGGATTTATTGTTCAGTTGCCGTTGCCAAAACATATCAACGAAGAAAAAGTACTCAATGCCGTAAATCCCGACAAAGATGTGGACGGATTTCACCCAACCAATGTGGGAAGAATGGCGTTGGATATGCCTTGCTTTTTGCCTGCGACGCCCTTCGGAATTTTAGAATTGTTGGAACGTTACCAAGTGGAAACTTCAGGCAAACACGTGGTGGTTATTGGAAGAAGCCATATTGTGGGCCGTCCGATGAGCATTTTAATGAGCCAAAAACGCAAAGCCGGTGATGCCACTGTCACCATCGCGCACAGCCGCACCAAAAATTTAAAAGATTTTACCTTACAGGCCGATATTATTGTTGCCGCGCTTGGCATTCCCGAGTTTTTAACCGGCGATATGGTAAAAGACGGCGTAACCATTATTGATGTGGGAATTACACGAGTTGAAGACACCACCAAAAAAAGCGGCTACCGTTTGGCAGGCGATGTACATTTTGAAAGCGTGAGCAAAAAAGCGTCGTTTATTACACCGGTTCCTGGCGGCGTTGGACCAATGACCATTGCGATGCTGATGAAAAACACCTTGTTGGCCTGCGAAAGAAAGTAGAACTATTGCACCTTTTAACCGCTAATTTCGCAAAGGTTTACGCAAAGTTCGCAAATGATTTTATTAAACAATAAAAGACATTGTATCTCATTTTTTGCGCCCTTCACGATTTTTTATTTGCGTCCTTGCGGTTAAAAAATCAGTCAAGTAATGACTTTTTAACTTTAGGCATTTTAGGCACTCCAAACTTTAGGCACTTATTAGTGAATTATTCTTTTAAAAATTAATTTAAATCCCCTTCCCTATTTACCAAACCAACAGAAAAAGCGGGCAAACAAATCGCTAAATATTCACATTCGGATTCGAACGGATTTGAATATTGAACCCGCACGCCTTTATTTATTTTAATGGATTGCCCAGCTTCCAAAACCACCAATTCCCCTTCAATATTAAATTGTTTTTTTCCTTTAATAATATAGGTGTATTCATCAAATTGCGGCGTTTGAAAAGGTTCTTTCCAATGCGGCGGCGCTATCATATGTGCCAAACTTAATTCCCCTTGCTGGGTGGTGTGTCCAAAATGTTCTTCTATTAATTTACCGTCGGTAGTCGGAATCACAAATGGCGTTTTTTGTATGGTGTATTTTTTCATTTGAATGTTTTATGTATTCCAAATTTAAAGATAATTTAGGAAACTAGGGTCACCGTTTTAAGCACAGCCGTTACTTTTGAAAAAATTTAAGATAAGCTCATATTATTAATAAAAATCAGCGCCAATAAAATAAAATTTTGGACACGAGCAAGATGCTCTGGTTAGTTTATAATTCCCCTTTAATTCAACAAAGTTTGGTATTGCTGATTTACGTAATTAGGGTTGGAAACTTCAGAATATTTATGAGGAACGAACCGTTCATTCTGCTTGTTGTAAATGTTCGCTATTTTTTCAATGATTGCAACACATTCAGCTCTTGGAATCTCGGTAAAATTTACCAAGTTAATTTTTAGTCTATTGATATCGTAAATGTTGGTATTTTCTAAAAACGAGACAAAAGGATCATATTTTGAAAAGTCTTTACTAATTTCACGCAGTTTCTCCGAAATAGGCGTAATTGAACTAAAACTGTTATTGCTCAATATAATAATAGTAATGTCATCAGCTTTATACCTTCTTAACGTGGTGCTAAATCCATTCCAAACCCCATTATGATAAACCAACTCTGTGTCGATTTCCTGCTTCAATCGAAAGCCAAAACCATAAGGCACTATTTTGCCGCTGTTGGTTTTGCCAGGCAAAAATGCTTTTGATAAAATGCTGTCATTCAAAATGGTGCGATTGGTTAAAGATTGATTCCATTTAAATAAATCACTTACGGTAGAATACACGCCTTTATCGCCCACAACACCATCATTAACCGTAAACGGAATAGCGATGTACGACTTTCCATATCTCCTAAAACCAATCAATTCTTCTTTTTTGCTTGCTTCATTTGGATTATGGACATACGTATTGGTTAAATTTAATGGCTTAAAAAAACGGTTGCCAAGAAAATCACTTAAACTTTGCTTGCTTACTTTTGAAACTATGGAAGCCAGAATAAAATAGCCAGTATTGCTATAATCAAATCGGTCGCCAGGTTTAAAATAGGGCTGCATTTTTAATTTATCCATAAGGTTTAACATAGCTTCATTGTCTGGTGGTGTTTTACTTTTCCAGTTCTTTTCAGCTGCATACATATAATTTGGAAGTCCGGATATATGGTTTAACAAATGGCGAATTTTAATGTCTTTGTAAGGAAAATCGGTTAAATATTTTGAGGCGAAATCATCCAAATCCAGTTTACCTTCTTGGTACAACAACAAAATTGCCGCAGCGGTAAATTGTTTTGAAACTGAGGCAAGTTGGTAGGTGCTTGTGCTGTCAATAGGATCTTTTAAACGCAGGTCTTTACGCCCAATATGTTCTTCAAACAATATTTTTCCGTTTTTAGCGACTAAAATACTGCCGTTAAAGCCATACTGCTGGCTTAACTGATTGGTGTAATTGCGGATATTTTCTATTGGAACCTTGTAGGCTGCCATTAAAATTGAATTCCGCAATTCTTTTTGCGAACTAAGGTTTGAAGATAAATTATTGGAATTGTTGAAATTGCCTAAGTTGTTTATATGATTGAATTGAGGATCTCTGTCTGCGCTATTTGTAACAACGAAAAAAAACATAGTCACAACTAACAAAACGTAAATTAGATAGGGTTTATTCATTCTTGGCTTCTTTCTCTTATTTAATTACCTTTTTTTAACGCGCTATTTTCGCATTTATTGGGTTTGGCATTCATTAAATAAAATTAAACTTTACAATTATACAAAAATTATTTAATAACTGCCAAAAAAATCAATAAAATGGCTATTTATTGCTTAATATTAATTTGGATAGACTTTAAAACAAACAAATCTTACAACTGATGCATATCATTTTATAATTAAAAATTGAAACCTAATTTTAATGCTATAACGCTAAAACAACCTATAATGCAACTCACATTCTTTGGTGGCGCCGGCACCGTAACCGGTTCCAAAATTTTATTGGAAGTTAATTACAAAAAAATATTAATCGATTGTGGCTTGTTTCAGGGACTGAAAGAATTGCGCGTAAAAAACTGGGAAACCATTCCGCCAGAATTTAAGGAATTGGATTTGGTAATCCTAACCCATGCGCATTTAGACCATACCGGCTATCTTCCCATTTTGATTAAAAATGGTTATTCAGGAAAAATTTATTGCACAAAACCCAGCAAAGATTTAACCGAAATTATTTTGCTGGACAGTGCTAAAATACAGGAAGAAGATGCCCGCAGGGCCAATGAGCACCATTATACCAAACACAATCCCGCCAAACCTTTGTATGAAGTGGAAGATGCGAAACTCACCATGACCCATTTTAAAACTTTTGATTTGGATTCCTGGAATGTGATTGATGACCAAATAAAATTCAAATTTGTGAACAGCGGCCATATTTTGGGCAGCGCATTTGTAATACTCGATGTTAACGGAAAAATAATTGTTTTCTCGGGCGATATCGGAAGAAAAGAACCGATTCTTTTGCATCCTTTTGAATATGTTGAAAAAGCCGATTACCTTGTGCTTGAATCTACCTACGGAAACAGAAACCACACTAATTTTTCAGTTACCGAATTGTTGTTGAAGTACATAAATCACACTTTCAATAAGGGCGGTATTTTAATCATTCCCACATTTTCGGTGGAAAGGGCGCAAGAAATTATTTATTTGTTAAGTCTGCTAAAACGAGAACATAAATTGCCAAATATTCCCATATTTCTCGACAGTCCGATGGGTGTAAATGCCACGGAGGTTTATTTTAAATACAGGGACCAGCATATCTTATCAGACGAAGATATCAAAAGTATGCTCTCAACCGTTCATTTGATTACCGAAATGAACGCTTCTAAAATGATTGTCAATAATAAAGACCCTAAAATTGTTTTGGCCGGAAGCGGTATGATTACCGGTGGAAGGGTGATGCATTATTTGGATAAACTTATTTCAGACGAAAAAAACAGTGTGTTAATTGTGGGTTATCAGGCTGAAGGAACCCGCGGAAGGGCGTTGCTTGCAGGTGATACCGAAATCAAGTTTTTTGGAGAATACCATCAAGTAAAAGCTGAAATTTTTAAAATCAATGAATTTTCCGGACACGCAGATCAAGGTGAATTGTTAGATTGGCTTAAACATTTTAAGCTACCGCCAATACTTACCTTTATCAATCACGGAGAGCCGCACCAAAGTCAGGCGCTCAGGACAAAAATAAAAACGGATTTAAATTGGAATTGCACCGTTGCAAAATTAAATAATGATTATTATTTGGATTGAACAACGGTACTTTTTTAAAAAACAAAGCCAAAACCCATATTAAGCAGATGCCCTTGGTTAAAATAGCTGACACACAAATTTCCGAGACACGAATAATTAGTTCTTCACCTATTATCGTGTTATTATCATCCTTTTTTAACACGAGACAATAATCAATTCCATTATATCCTCGAATATTCCGAATAATCGGTAGCATCATACATAATTTTCATAGTATTTGAATTTGGAAAGGAAATAGTAATTGTCTCAGTATCAGTTTCATTACGCTGTGTATCATCATCGAAAAAGGTGGTGGTAATTTTATAATATCCCTCAGAAATTTTTTCCCAAGTACCCTCCAAATGAACTTACTTAAAATACTGTTGCCATTCAGTTTATAAATTTCAACATACCAATAATTCATAACACATTTTTCATAAAGCAAAAAAGCATCACGTTTAACTCTTTCTTATTACATATCATATATTTCTTTGATCAAAAACACCATAAACATTGATTGACTTTTTATCTTCATCTTTTAAATTATATTATTTTTTGATCACTTTAAGAGAAACCATCTCCGTTCCTTGCTGAACCTTAACTAAGTAAACTCCAACCAGGAATTCCTCACCAAACCGATATTCATCATTTATAGAACCTGATTTGGTAAACACCAATCTGCCAAGAACATCATAAACATTTACATTTACAACGTTTTCCAATGACATACCTTGAATTTTTAATGTAAAGTACAAGGATGATGGGTTTGGATACGCAATTGCATTGAGTACCGTAAATGCTAATTCATCCTGTTTGTCCACTTCACCGTAAATTTCATTTTCGGTTTGACTGCTGTCATTTTTAGGAGAACTATTTATTGCAGGATTTACAGATAAGTCATAACACTCAAGTGATAATGCCCCAACAATTTCAACATAATAGGTTCCTGTAATTAAATTAAATTCTTTTGATGTACTTGTCTGATTTATAGGAGATATTGCTGAAGTATTTTTTACAGATGAGTACAAATTGAATGTATAATTAACTGTTTCATGACTTACATTCAAAATGTAATTTCCTCCTCCTGTTGGCACAACAAATTTAAACCAATCAACATCAATTGAGGAGCCAATTCTTGCATTTATAGTTGCCCCAGTATTCATAGATTTTGCTTGGTTCTTACTATTATTTCCTTCAAACGCATCTGAACCATTGTCTGTAATAATAACCGTTTGCGAATTTGTGCAATCTCTTGAATCTTTGACCCAAGCGACATAAGTACCAGCCTGAAGATTGTCAAATACATTGTTAGATCCATATGATCCTGAATCCAATTTGTAACTATAAGTTGCTCCTGTACCGCCTGATGCTGTAATGGTGATTTTCCCCATACTATTGCAGCCAGTGGCATTTATTTTGCTCACTGAAATACTCACATTGGTTGATGGTTGTGTGATCGTATAAGATTTAGTCAGAGCGCATCCTGTACCGATATCGGTAATAGTTACATTATAATTACCAACAGTGAGGTTCCCAATACTATTTCCAATGGCGCCAACTACAGACCAGCTGTAGTAAAATCCATTTCCGCTACCTCCGCTTACGGCTAAGTTAATAGATCCATTGGTTTCGCCTTTACAGGTAATGTGCGCAACTGTTTCATTCACAACTATTTCTGGAGTTGTAGGGACAACAATACCAGAAGTAGTTGTGCTACAATTTTTAGTGTCACTTACTGTTATACTATAAGTTCCAGGTGCTAGACTACTAATGTTTTTTGATGATGACAAATATCCATTCGGACCAATCCAACTATAACTATAACCTGGCAAACCCCCTGATGTTGAAATGCTTATACTTCCGGCATTTATACCTGAACAAGTTCCTAGTACGTTATCTACATTAATGACTATAGGCAATGGTGCACTAATTGTTTTTGTCACAAAACCCGTACAGCCATTTGCATCTCTTACTCCAATCGTATAAATTCCAGCCAGTAAATTAGTGAATTGATTTTGATTCTGAATAAAATTGACTCCATCTATACTATAATAAAAAGGTGCTTGTCCGTTAACATTACCAATGGTAATACTGCCGTCTGCCCCACCAAAACAACTTACATTGGTTACGGATGCTGAAGGATTGAAAGCTTCTTTAACGGCAAGGGTAATGCTTCCGCTCATTGTACATCCATTTGTATCGGTAACTATTACATTATAAGTGCCGGCAGCAACTGCATTAATTTCTGCAGAAGTAGCGCCATTGCTCCATAAATAGGTATAACCTCCAGTTCCTCCAAGTGCAGAAACAGTTGCAATATTGGAACAAGCCGTGGATAAATCTGTTAATTGCAATACAATTTGTGTTGGTTGCGTTACTTCATATTGTGTATTACTGGTACAACCATTGGCATCTGTAATGAGTACAGAATAAATACCTGCTGTTAGATCACCAATCTGATCTTCTGTTCCGCCATTGCTCCATAAATAAGAATAAGGTGCTGTTCCGCCAATGGCAGTGACAATTATTGAACCGGTATTACCTGCAAAACAAATATTGTTTATGACATTGGCCGATGCTGTTAACACTTCAGGTTCATTAATATCTACTTCTATGGTTATGACGTTACCATTGTAATCAACCAGCACATTAGTGCCCCAATCATCGGTAATTGTTACCCGATAAGTTCCTGGTGATAAATTAATTGGATCTTCAACAGAAGCACTAAATTCTGGTTCATCATCTTTTGTCCATAAATAAGTATAAGGAGCCTTTCCTGTAAAAAGATTATCAATTGAAATATTGATGCTGCCATTATTGGCTTCAAAACAAGTAACGTCTGTTTTACTTGTTACAGATGCAGACAAAGGCCAACCATTACAAGAATCTGGCACCGGTTGAAAACCATTTGTTGAAGGGTCTGTATCTGTTCCATTAGTCAAGAATGGCGCAAAATAACCATTTTGTGCTGTTACTTTATCTAAATTGTCTTGCACAGCGGTAGAACCATACCAATTACAAATGGCATTTACTTTATTGCCCTCACTGTTTTGAATGGCATAGCCAATAGTTTCTGTAATGCTATTGTTGTTTACCTGAATTGCCCAACCTGGAATACTTGAAATATTATATGATAACAATACACCGGTTCGAGTGTTTATGATGGTATTATTATGAAAACTTTGACCAGTAGTATTGCTGATAGAAGATGCATTGATACCTATATTATTATTTGTTGTACTTGCTTCTGGAACATTCCAAGAAAAAAGATCTCCAGTACTGATATGATTATTATATACTTCATAATGATTTGCGCCTTCACTAAATCCCGATAAGAAAATGCCGGATCTATAGGTTTCCATCGTATTCCCTGTTATGTAAGAATTATCTATTGAAACAGCATCGAAGTTGGATACCAATATTGCTGTTGAAACTTTTGTAAAAACATTTTGACTAATAGAAGCATATGCGTTACCGAAAAGTCCAATTCCACGTCCCCATCTGCCATAATTTCCATCAACATTTTGAGCAGAAATATTGTTGAAATGATTTTGTGTAATCAAATTTCCACTTAACTGGAGTTCGGAAGTTGATTGTATAAAAACGCCATATCTATAAAAATTCTTAATAATATTATTTCGAATATTGAAATTCTTGTGAGCCGTTGGTTCAATAAATTTGGCAATTCCAAAACCTGCATTAATATCTGAATCATTTAATAATACAGAACTTGTAATCATAGGATTGTCCCCATCAATTGTAAAACCATCAATAGTTATATCACTTGCTTTCAGTATGAAAACTGCCCTGTTAATTGGATCTGCTGTAGCCGACACCACAATTGTCTCTGTTCCTCGTGTTAATAATGACCCTGGGTTAACACCAGCTTGAACGCCATTAAGCGTTACCCCTTTATTTATAATCACATCTTCCATATATATGCCAGCATCCACATAAATTACGCCGCCAACAGCTACATTGTTGATGGCGTGTTGAATAGTTGCATAAGGCAAAGCTGCAGTTCCCGGATTTGAATTACTGCCAATTGCTGTCGTATATAAATCTCCCGACAGGTCGTTATCATTTACATAAAGAATCGGGGAACTTTCACAGCTTTCTATACTATAAATGGTAGTTTCATCTTTAGCCCAATTTAATGGAATATTGTTGATGATTCCTTCATCAACCTTTATGCAGTTTAAAGCAGGATTGTATCTTGCATCAAACGAAAAATTAGCCCATTCAGGGCCTGAGAAATTTATATTATTCCCATTGGCAATATTTAAGTTTATTAATTGATTCCCTTCACATAATAAAAAGGATACATTAGGATTTGAAGAAATATCCAATTCCGTTAATAAATTCCAATGAACTATTATTTCTTCTAATAAACCATTACTCGTTAAATCAACATTTTTTAGTTTGCTACCACCTACTGACAGGGTTTTTAATTTAGGACAATTTAAAACATCAATACTGGTTAAAGCATTTCCAGATCCATAAATAAAACTTAAATCTGGATGATTTCCTAATATTAAATTTTCCATTGAATTTCTATCAATATTTAAGCCTTTTAACAAAGTATTATTTGATAAATCTAAGTTTATGACTTGATTGTCGTTTAAAAGTAAATACTCTAATAAAGTATTATTTGAGACATTTAAAGCTAATAATTGATTACCATAAGGATATAACGCTTTTAAATTCACAAATGCTTCAATTCCGGTTAAATCGGAAATACTCCTATCATGAATATCAAGAGAATTGACTGCCGCCGCGTCACATTTAAGAATATCTCCCGTCAATCCGTTTGTGTCTATTCCTAAATCAATTAATGCCTGTTCAAAATTGGCATCCGGTATCGCCACCAACTCATCGCAATTTATGATTGGGCAATTTTCATTATAACTAGCCGCTTCATCTTTAAACCAATCCGATGGAATATTGTTGATGATGCCTGCATCAACCTGTATACATTTTAAAGCAGGATTGTATCTTGCATCAAATGAATAATCAACCCATTCAGGATGACTAAAATTTGCATTATTCCCGTTGGCTATATTCAAATTTACCAATTGATTATCTGCAAAATTCATATATCTTAATTTAGCATTGCTCGATATGTCCAAGGTTTTCAACTTGTTTGTTGAACATATTAAATCTTCTAAATTATGATTATTACTTACGTCTAAAATTGTTAGTTTATTAACCCAAATATGTAAGGATGCTAAATTTGGGTAATTTGATACATCAATACTTGTTAAAGAATTACCACCACAATGTAAGTTGATTAAATTAGGCTTTTCACCTAAATTTATTTCCGTTAATAAATTGTTGTGGCAATATAAATATCTTAAACCAACAAAATGCTCAATTCCTGATAAGCTTGAAATGTTCTTATTGTTTAAGTCCAAATCTATTATTGAGGCGGCTTCACATTTCTTGATATTTCCTGTAAGTCCATTGGTGTCAAATCCCAAATCGATTAAGGCTTGCTCAAAATTGACATCTGGTATGGCCACCAACTCATCGCAATTTATGGTTGGACAATTTTCATTGTAACTTGCTGCATCATCCTTAAACCAATCAGCTGGAATATTGTTGATGATGTTGGCATCAACCTGTATGCACATTAAAGCAGGATTATCCCTTGCCTCAAATGAAAAATCAGCCCAATCTACTTTTATGAAATTTGCATTATTCCCATTGGCTATATTCAAATTCACTAGTTTGTTATTGGCAATATTCAAAACTTTTAATTTAGAATTTGCTGAAATATTCATTGTTGTCAACTTGTTTGATGAACAATGCAAATCTTCTAAATTAAGGTTTTGGTTTACATCTAATGAAGTTAATTGATTACCCCAAATACTTAAGGATACTAAATTATGGTAATTGGAAACATCAATAGTTGTTAAGGAATTACTACCTAAATCAAGATTGAGTAGATTTTGTTTATTGCCTAAATAAATTTCCGTCAATAAATTGTTATAACAATATAAATATCTTAACCCAACAAAATGTTCTATTCCTGCCAAGCTTGAAATGTTTTTGTTATTTACATCTAAATCTATTATTAATGAGGCATCACTTTTTAAAATGTAGGTATTCAAAACCCCATCTGAATCAAATCCCAAATCTATTAAAGCCTGTTCAAAATTTGGATCGGGAATAAATACATATTCTGGTTTGGTAACACAATCGCTGCTATAAATGGCTAAAGGATCTTTCAACCAATGCAATGGAATATTTCCGATAATATTAACATCTGCCTGAATACATTTTAAATCAGGATTTCCCTCTGCAGCAAAAGATAAGTTAATCCAAGAAGCCGGAATAAAATTGGCATTATTGCCATTGGCAATATTTAAGTTTGTTAATTGGTTATAATTACATTGTAAGAATGTTAAATTTGGATTATTGGAAACATCTAAATCAGTTAAATTATTTCCAAGTAAAATAAGATCTTTTAACGCAACATTATTCTTTACATTTAAGCTAGTTAGTTGGTTACTCCATAAATGAAGGGATACTAAATTTGGGCAATTACTAATATTAATTGCTGTAAGGAAATTTTGATTTGCCAATACTCCGATTATTTTGGTGTTGCTTGATAAATCAAGTACATTTATTTTGTTATTATTACAATATAAATTGGTTAAATTCACAAAATGTTCTATTCCTGCCAAACTTGAGATATTTTTATCATTTATGTCTAAATCTATAACAGCTTCAGCATCACTTTTTAAGATTAATGAATTTATATCCCCATCAGTATCAATTCCTAAATCAATAAGAGATTGCTCAAAATTAGTATCTGGAATGTAAACCAAATCGCCACAATTTTCATTTAATGTTTTACCGGAATCTATCATAACTTGAGAATTAATAGTATCGGCATTAATGCAAGTAAGATTTGGAGTTTCAATAACCCAAAAAGCTGATATGTTATTATTATTCCCATTTCTAATATCCAAGTATTTTAACTGTGGGTTATAGGCAAGATACAATTGTGTAAGTAAAGGGTTATTGGATAAATCTAAAGCAGTCAAATTATTTACATAAGCGCCTAGCTTCTTTAAATTAGGATTGTTTGATACATTAATAAAACTGCAACCATTATCATTAATCCATAACTCTTCCAATAAAGTGTTTTGAGTTAAATCTATACGATTGATATTATTAAAACCAGCTGATAAATATTTTAAATTAGTAAATGCTTCAATACCCGTTAAATCCGTTATTTCTGCAATTACATTCACCAATAAAGGGTTTGCAAACGGTTTTGAATGATCCAAAGGTGACCCGATACTTAAACTATCTATGTTAACTACATTTTCTTTTAAAATCATTCCATTTAAAGCACCATCACTATCAATGCCTAAATCTATTAAAGCCTGTTCAAAATTTGGGTCAGGTATGGAAACTAATGGTTTAATAGCGTAAGTCAACGTGGAAAAATCGCTTGTAATAAGATAATATCCTTCGGCAATTGTAATGTTAGCGCCATTTCGGTCTAAAATACCATCTGGTTCATTGTCTCCATAATTAACGATCCAATTATTATCATTTCTAAATTTAATTTCACCATTGGTAAGTGAAACAACTGCACTCCATTTATTAGATATGGCATCATAAGTAAGCGGTATATCTGCACCATCCCATCCGTTTGGTGTAGCTGTGCCAACGATTCCCCAATTTGATAGGACAGGTGGTGGATTTGTTGCAATAATAGGAACAAAAATATCAGGATTTGTTTGTATCGTTGCATCAGCAGATCTAAAAATAAATACCAATTCAGTAATATTATCAGAAGTTGACACCCCATAATAATCAAAAATAGTTGGTGTAATCAATAATGTGTACAAATTTAGATTTATAGCGTCTCTGGTAAGTTGTGGGTTAACCACATTATCTCCCCAATCCCCAAGTACATTACTAAATTGCCCACCATTTACAGTTACTCCTGTAAATGCATACACATCACCAGTGTAGCCATCCAAACTTGTTCCAGTGGCATCAAAAAGAATTGTTATTTCTTCATTATCTGTTGGATTTGAAGGAACTGTTGTTACCTGAGAAAATGTTGTTAGAGGTACTATTGAAATCCAAATAATTAGTAATAATCTTTTCATAATAAACAATTTTAGTTAGTAGTAGTTCTATTAAATATGATAGCTAAGTACAGAAGTCAGTGCGCTTCAAAACAACCATTTATGTAATGCTTTAAATCGGGATTAAAAATATTAAACCAGAGGGGAGGTTTAAAAAAGAAAACTGCAATTAAAATAATTTTATAAAACCAAAGACATTTACCAGTAGATTAGGACGAATAAATGCCAGTGGTTTTAACATTAATTAATCAACAATTATTAAATGAATTTTTCGCAACTTTCTTCGTGTTAAACATATACACAATTTTTTATATCTGAAATACCCTAAATTGGGTAATTTTTTATATATTTGATTAATTGCTAAATAAAAAAATATGAATGAAAAAGATAGCGCCAAGGTCTTTAGCGTTTGGGACTCTGAAAATAAAATTCTTCAACCCAATAAAAAAGAACTCCTTTTTGAAATCGTTGATCAGGTCGCTTCCTCATTTGCATCAGGGAGCTTTTATTATTTTGTATTAAATTTCGAAAATATAGGAATGGATTTTGTCAGTGAAGGCGTTAAAAATGTTTTGGGCATTGAACCGAAAGATTTTTCTATGAATAATGCTTTTAAAATCATGCATCCTGAAGATCTTGCTAAAATGAATGAAAAAGAAGCCATTGTTTTTGATTTTTTTTTTAAAAAGCTTTCTGTTGAAGATATGTTCTTATACAAAAGTGTTTACATAATGAGACTGAAACATACGAACGGAATTTATAAAACAATTTTACATCAGGCTCAGGTTTTAAGCGCTTCTGATGACGGGAAGATTCAGAAGACATTATGCATACATACAGATATTACCTATTTAAATATTCCCATTAATCATAAATTATCGTTTATAAGCACAATTCGGCCATCCTATTATTATTCCTTTGAAACTGGATGTTTAACTTCTGAAAATGAAAGCATTCTTAATATAGAAAAAGATTGTTTTAAAGATATTTTTTCTAAACGTGAAAAGGAGATTGTTAAATTAATGGCCAAAGGAATTAAATATAATGAAATTGCCAAAATAATATTTGTTTCTCCTCACACTATTAATGCACATAAAAAAAATATTTTAAGAAAATCTGGTTGTAAAAACACTCCAGAATTAATCGCACGGTGCTATGTGGAAGGGCTAATCTAATAATTCCCGTCACTATTTTGGTAAATAGTTTCAATAGTTTAATTTCCTTTCTTGGAGCTTATTTTAGGTAAGTTTTATTTCATATTTTTAATTAAACCAAATGGTAAAATATTTGATTTTTGCGACATCGGGAATTTGGTCTAAGGTCACTTCTGCCCTGCTAAAACTGTTCATCCCCATATCTTTTTTATCAATGGAAATGGTGGCGTTCAATTCATCAATAAAAAGCGTGGCCGAAGTTAAGGTGGTTTCAACCTTATTTACTTGATAATGGTCTTTAATGTCTTTAAAAGTAGATTGCAGCGAAATTCCTTTGGATGTTTTGTAATTGTTGTCAAATATTTGGACACTTTTTATTCCGGATGACTTGTCATTAAGATCTGTTGGCACAATTTCCAACAATAATTTTCCCCTTTTTGAGAAAATCAAGTATTCATCATTTTCAACAGAAAACAATCTTTTGTCTATTTCTTTATCCTCATATAAAATGGCCACAATTGAATCTTTTGCAAAAATTGACGACAAATCATTTATGGTTGTTTTTTCGGTTAACGGCCCAACTTGCCCTTTTTCAATTAAAAAATTATTCTTTTTGGCACATTGAATGAATAAAAATGAAACGATAAGTACATAAATTATTTTTTTGAAAAAGGACATAAACTTGGTATTATGGTTTTTAAATAGGTTAAAGCAAATTAATAATCATTATTTTTTTGGCGTTCCCCGCCAACTGGTGGGTCGTGTTTTCCGTTACAATCTTTTTTTTGAAAAAAAAACAAAAAAAAGGATTTTCACTTCAACCACTAACGCAGATAAATTTAAATTAAAAATATATTTCAATCAACTTATTAAATTATAATTATTTAGCATTAATTGTATAGAATGCTAAATCACCCGTTTTAAAATTCCCAAAACACCTCTTATAAAACTTGCGCTTGTCACCACTTTTAAAACAGGATTCATGCGCGTACTCGTTCTTCCTCTTGATGTTTTTGTCTCTTTAATTTCTTCTTTTCTTCTGCTTTCTGCTTCCTCTTTTTCGACAATCTTATCAATTTTTTCTGATAAAATTTCATAAGCGCTTTCGCGGTCAATAACTTCACTGTATTTATGGTAAATACGCGAGTTTTCAATCAATTGTTTCAATTCATCGTCGGTGAGTATGTCCATTCTGCTCATTGGTGCGCGCATCATGGTGCAGGCCAGCGGTGTTGGAATTCCTTTTTCATTTAAAACGGAAACAAAAGCTTCACCGATTCCCATTTGTGTTAACACTTCATCAACATCGTAATACTCGGAGTCGGGATAATTTTCTGCGGCCAATTTAATGGCTTTTCGATCATTAGCCGTAAATGCGCGCAAGGCGTGTTGCACTTTTAATCCCAATTGTCCCAAAACAGCTTCGGGAACATCATTCGGATTTTGGGTCACAAAAAACAATCCGATGCCTTTTGAACGAATCAATTTCACAATGCTTTCTATTTGGGAAAGTAATGCTTTTGAGGCTTCATTAAAAATCAAATGTGCTTCATCAATAAAAATAACCAATTCGGGCCTACCGCTATCGCCCTGTTCCGGAAAAGTCGCATACACTTCCGCCAATAATTGCAGCATAAAGGTGGAAAATAACTTTGGTTTGTCCTGAATATCCGTTAAACGCAATATGGAAATGATTCCTCGTCCGTTTTCATCAATTCTTACCAAATCCTGAACATCAAAAGAGCGTTCACCAAAAAACAAGTTTCCGCCCTGTTGCTCAATTTCCACTATTTTCCGCAAAATTGCCCCAGTGCTTGCGGTGGAAATTAAACCATATTCCTTCTGAATATCGGCTTTTCCTTCCTCTGTGGCATATTGCAGTATTTTTTTGAAGTCTTTTAAATCCAATAAAGGAAACTTATGGTCATCACAATATTTAAATATGATGGAAACAATGCCACTTTGCGCTTCGGGCAACTCTAAAATTCGGGAAAGCAACACCGGTCCAAATTCTGAAACCGTTGCCCGTAGCCGAACACCATCTTGTCCGGACAAAGTAAGTATTTCAACCGGAAATTTTTTCGATTCATAAGGCAAACCAATCGAGGCATGACGTTCATCAATTTTTGGATGTCCGGTACTCGGTTGCGCCAATCCGCTTAAATCACCTTTAACATCCATCAACAACAAAGGAATTCCGTTTTCCGACAAGTTTTCGGCCATCACCTGCAAGGTTTTTGTCTTTCCGGTTCCGGTAGCACCAGAAATCAAACCGTGCCTGTTCAATGTTTTTAGCGGAACTTTCACAAAAGCATCTTTTATGGTTTTGCCTTCTAACATTGCAGCGCCTAAAACAAAAGAATCGCCTTTGGTTTGATAGCCTTCAGTGATATGGTTAAAAAAAATTTCTTCCCTTCTCATATTGAATAATTTTTATAAAAATAAGAAATAAACTGAAACCAAAAATTTGAAAAGAAATTAAGTTGCAAATATTTATTCCCGTTCCTAAATCTTATATTTGCAGCATGGTAAATGCAAGTACAAAAGAATTATTGGCCAAAGGTGAAATGCTGCCTTTAATGGAAGAATTTTACACCATTCAGGGTGAAGGATTTCATACGGGAAAAGCGGCTTATTTTATTAGAATTGGCGGTTGTGATGTGGGTTGCCATTGGTGCGACGTGAAAGAAAGCTGGAACGCAAAACTGCATCCGCCAACAAGTGCTGACAGCATTGTGGAAAATGTCAAAAAATATGCAAATACCGTGGTGATCACGGGCGGAGAACCTTTAATGTGGGAACTAGATTATATCACCAACGCATTGAAATACAACAACATAAAAACGCATATTGAAACGTCTGGCGCTTATAAACTCAGCGGCACTTGGGACTGGATTTGTCTTTCACCAAAAAAAACAAAACTGCCTTTGAATGAAATTTATTTAAAATGCGATGAACTGAAAGTCATTGTTTTTAACAAAAATGATTTTAAATTTGCAGAAGAACAAGCAGCAAAAGTTGGCGAAAGTTGTGAATTATTTTTACAGCCAGAATGGAGCAACCGAGAAAAGATGATGCCGTTAATTGTGGATTATGTTATGAAAAATCCCAAATGGAAAGTATCCTTGCAAACGCACAAATATTTGAATATTCCTTAATTAATCTTGTCTAATAATTTCCTTGGCCAATTTGTATACTTTTTCAAATTGTTCGGTTCTGGTCAAGGCTGAGTTGTCTATTTCAATGGCATCTTTTGCTTTTACCAATGGTGAATCTTCTCGGGTAGTATCAATATGATCACGGTATTCCACATTTTTTAAGGTTTCGTCGAAAGTAACCCGCTCTCCTCGTTCCACAAATTCATCAAATCTTCTTTTCGCACGTTTTTCTGCGGAAGCTGTCATAAATATTTTCAATTCAGCCTCAGGGAAAACAACGGTGCCAATATCTCTTCCATCCATCACCACACCTTTATTTTTACCCATTTGCTGTTGCTGTTCCACCAATTTTTTTCGCACTTCGGGAACTTCGGCAACCTTGCTTACCAGTCTTGAAACTTTCATATTGCGAATTTCGGTTTCAACATTCACCTCATTTAAATAAATCTCTCCAAAACCCAAATCCGGATTAAACTTAAATGCCAAACTGATCTTGTCCAACGCATCGATTAACCCTTCTTTTAAAAAAGATTCTTCAGAAATCAGGTTGTGCTTCATCGCATATAAAGTAACCGCCCGATACATGGCGCCAGAATCAACATAAACATATTTCAATTTAGTAGCTAATTCTTTTGCTATCGTGCTTTTTCCTGTGGAGGAAAACCCGTCTATGGCTATGGTAATATTTTTCAAACTGATAAGTTAAATGAATTCATTTCTGGTACAAAATAAGGCTAAATAAGTCATAAATCCGATAATTTTTATAATAACAATACACTTACTATCAAAAAAAAAACCTCCAACAATAAAGTT
>DPCK01000153.1 GCA_003516285.1 Lutibacter sp.
TCCAATGCTTTTAAAAACGGAATTTCAGCTTTACAAGGTGCACACCAGGTTGCCCAAATGTCCATATAAACATATTTCCCTTTTAAATCTGCCAATGATGTTTTTCCACCTTTAAAATTTTCATAGTTTACAAATACCGGTGATGCTTTTCCTTTTGCCAAACGGGTCAAGGTTTCGTGCATACTCTCATAATTGGATTCAATATAACCAAAAAACATTTCATCGTTTCTGGCGTCCATAGCAACAATCAGTGAATCTAAATTTTTAGCTTTGTCTTTATAACCTTGCAATTCTAATTTTGCAGCGGCAAGTTTTGCGTCAAAAGCCGCTTTGTCCAATGTAAAGTACGATTTTGGATTGGCGTTATCGCTCATATAAAAGCCGCGTTTATTTTCCATAAAATTATTGGTTTCAGCACCTTCACCTTTATAAGAAACTCCGGCATCCAATCTTTCTCCTTTAAATTCCAAGTTTAAATCGTAGCCATTTTTAAGAAATAAGGTAATTCTGTCGTCACCATTGGAAATTGCGTGAACACCGTTGGTTACTTTTAAGGTATCTGAAAATGTACCGTCGGCATTTACAAAAATTTCCTTTGTGAAATCTCTCCCCTGAACGGTTAATTTTTCAACGCCCGGCGTTTTTAGCTTTCCCGATAAAGTTACGTAATCCTTTGGTTCTGATTTACACGATACTATTGCAATCACTGCAAGAAGTAAAATTATTTTTTTCATTATGTTATTAAATTATTGTTTAAATATTTAGTGCACTAATTGTTCTTTTTAATTTGCTGCTCGACGGTCTGGGCGCATTTGAATTTACAATTTCTCCTGAAGGATCAATTAAAATATAGCGAGGAGTCATTTTAATGAAATATTCCTGAACAAAACTTGATTCCATATCTTTATCTGCGAATAAATGAATTCCTCCAAATTTATTTTCAGCAACCACACGCTTCCACTTGTCGTGGTCTGCAGCCCTATCGACAGAAATACTCACAAATTTAATTTTTTTGCCTTTATGTTCAGTTTCAAGCTCCTTTAAAGAATTCATTTCTCTTGGGTTTGGACTTGACCAAGTTGCCCAAACATTGATATAAACATAGTTGCCTTTTAAATCATCCAAAGAAGTTTTTCCGCCAGCATAGTTTTCGTAATCTTTAAATTTCGGGGAAGGCTGTCCTTTGGCCACCGTTTTAAATTTATTGTAGCTTTCTGTAATTTCCTTTTTATGTGCTTCATTGGTGGAAGACGCCATAAATTGTTTGTAAAGCGTTTCTAAGTCTTCTGAATAGGTAAATGCATATTTAACACGCTCATAAATCAAGTCATTTTTCATCGTCGGTTTTTCCAACGCCCCCACCACTTGAATGAAAGCAACATCACTGTCAATTTGCTTTTCACGCGACAATTCACCCGCTTTTTTTCGGTAATGATTGGTTACCAAAGTTCTATAATCCGATGAGAATAAAAAATCTTCCTCATTATCGTAAGTCACCGCATCCAACTCTTTTAAAAATCCTTCAGAAGTTTTATAATCAGGCTTTTGCGCATAATAGCTATGAAAAATTTGATAATTATTAAGTCTCGTTAAATAGGCATAATTGATATTTCTCTTTTCTTTTTGCTCAAAATCATCGTCAATGCCTTTACTGTCAGAAACCATTTTTTCCAAAGTAGATTTAATTTCTTTCATTTTTGAAACATACGCAGCTTCATCCAATTTGTAAATTTCATTGTTTTCACCCAATAATTTTTTCTCTGTTTTTTGTTTTCCAAATAAATAATTGCTTATTTCAAAACCCTTTCCTGAGAAAACCAACGTATTGTCAAAATCATCGGAATTAAAATTAATAACCAGACTACTGCCCGGTTTCACGAATATTTCCGCCCTGTTTCTGCCATATTGAAAAGTGTAATTACCTGATTCAATAAACAAAGTATCCGAAAATGTTCCTTCGTTGGAAATTTTAATGCTTTCACTAAATTCTAAATTATTTGGCTTTCTTAAGGTGATTTCACCTCCTCTGTTGTTTGTGATTTCACCCGAAATAATCGTGAAATCTGTCTCTTTATCATTTTTACAAGACAATATTGTAACGGCGGCTATCAATAACCATATTTTTTTCATATTTGTTGCTGTTTTTTGTTTATTAATGGGCAAATATAAAACATATTGCATCATAAATAAATTATAATATTACTTTAACAAATTATTTGCATATTGCGTTAGGAATGCTGAATTTTGATGCACCAAAACACCACTATGAACAACCTACATCAGATCAATTCTAAGCCTTTGGATTTTGCTGCGTTAAGCGACATTATTTTTACTGAAAAAAATTTAAAACTTTCTGATGAAGCCATTGAAAAAATTGAGAATTGCCGTTTGTATTTAGATAAAAAACTCGAGAAACACGCAACGCCCATTTATGGCATCAACACCGGATTTGGTTCTTTGTGCAATGTAAAAATAGACAATAACAATTTACATCAACTGCAGGAAAATCTGGTGATGAGCCACGCCTGCGGCACCGGAAGAAAAGTGGAAAAACACATCGTGAAGTTGATGCTTTTATTGAAAATTCAATCCTTAAGTTACGGCCATTCGGGTGTTCAGCGAGAAACGGTGGAGCGTTTGATCGATTTTTACAACAACAACATTATTCCGGTGGTTTATGAACAAGGCTCTTTGGGCGCCTCGGGCGATTTGGCGCCTCTGGCCCATTTGTCGTTGCCGTTAATTGGCAAAGGCGAAGTGTATTTTAACGATGAAATTGTGGTGAGCGAGGTTGTTTTAAAGCATTTTAACTGGAATAAAATCGAATTGAAATCGAAAGAAGGACTGGCTTTGCTGAACGGAACCCAATTTATGGGTGCTTATGGCGTTCATTTAATACTGAAATCATTTAAACTATCTTATTTGGCCGATTTGATTGGCGCGATTTCTTTGGATGCTTTCGACGGAAGAATTGAACCTTTTAATGAATTGATCCATTTTATCAGGCCGCATAACGGACAAATAAAAACGGCGCAACGCATTAAAGATTTTTTGGCAGACAGCGAAATTGCGGCGCAACATAAAGAACACGTGCAAGATCCTTATTCTTTTAGGTGTATGCCGCAAGTGCACGGCGCAAGCAAAGATGCCTTAAACTATTGCAAAAAGGTTTTTGCTACGGAAATTAATTCGGTGACCGACAATCCAAACATTTTTGTGGAATCAGATGACATCATTTCAGGTGGAAATTTTCACGGACAGCCTTTGGCTTTGGCTTTTGATTTTATGGGAATTGCGATGGCAGAGCTGGGAAGCATTTCAGAAAGAAGAACTTTTCAGCTGATTTCCGGACAACGGAATTTACCGCCTTTTTTAGTGAAGAATCCGGGATTGAACAGCGGTTTGATGATTCCTCAATATACTGCCGCTAGCATCGTCAGCCAAAATAAGCAATTGGCAACACCGGCATCCGTAGATTCCATAGTTTCAAGCAACGGACAGGAAGACCACGTAAGTATGGGTGCCAACGGTGCCACAAAAACCAAACAAATTGTTGACAATATAGAAACTATCTTGGCCATTGAACTGCTGAATGCCTCTCAGGCCCTGCATTTTAGAAAACCGTTAAAAAGCTCCGAATTTTTGGAATCGTTTTTGGAAATGTACCGAAGTGAAGTTCCTTTTATTGAAAACGACATCATTCTAAGCACGGAAATTAAAAAAACAGTGGCATTCATAACAAATTTGAATATTGACAGTGAAGAATTGTTTTAACTTCCCAAATTTTTAGTGGTTTTAGTAAATAATGGAAAGCCTTAACACAGAAGGCAGAAGTAGAAACAGGTTATAAAAACAAAAGAATTAGATTTATAAAATGTGTTATTTCCGTCAAACATCCCTTGCTTTCATGAATGATTCAGGCTGGCAATTGTAAAAACTTTTCAACAAGCGCCTTTTTTCCATTCAATTTGGCCATTTCTAAAATCAATTATTCTAAAATTTAACTCTATTTTCTTTCATTTTATCCAAAAAATACCCTTAAAAATCACTAAATCGTTGATTGATTGCGATTTAAAACAATCCAATTAGCGCATTTTATTTTAAATATTGAACCGTTTATAATAAATTTATAGCAGTTTGTTAGATTGTTTTGTGACTTGTTTTTTATATTGGTTTATATTATAAATTTACTTTATTGATAGAAACGATTTGGGTTTATCAATTTAAGTTCCCACAAATCAAAAAAATTATTTCGAATTAACCAGCTGACACTAATCATATTAGGCAGCGCAATCGTATGTATATTTAATTTAACTAAAAACTAAAATTATGAAAAATCAATTTACCTCACGAATTGTAAAATTTACATTCGCGCTTATGTTTGTTTTAATCGCTTCTTCTTGCAGCCAAGATGATGAAGCAATGGACGCTGCCGTTTTGGCAAAAGAAATTAACAGTGAAATATCGGCAAAAGGTGGAAAATTAAGTACATTAGCTGCTATATCTCCAATGGTATTTTCAGAACCAGCTTGTGTGGGAGTACCACATTCTTTTACTATTAATAATACTCAAACTGGGCCAAGCAATGGAATTCAGGTTCAATATGAAGTAACTTCCGGAAATTGGGAAAACCTCATTAATATAGCTCAAGCTACAACTACACCTACAAACTTCACCTTTACATTCACAGCGGCAGGAACTTATGCTTTAAGATATAAAATGGATGGAAATGGTGGCCATGTTAGTGGTGGATCTATTACTGTTGTGAATTGTAACTCTTGCACAATTGTTGGCGAAGAATTTTCAGGCGAAGCTGTTTCTTGCGTTACTTCACGTGAAGCTAACTTTACTTTTGGTTCCGAAGATGGTGTAGGCTACTTTAAAATGCAAGGCGGTTTAACCAACTTTACCGGTGCTGATGCAGTTGTAACTCTTTATAATGCAACAAACCAAGTTATCTCATCGGGTTACACTGTGAATCAGTGGACTCCAGGAGGAAGTTCTAACCGAGTTATTTCTGTAGAAGGTGCTTTAGATAGCTGTGGTTCAATTCGTGTAAATATTACTTGGAATTCTTCTAATTCAGGTGGTGTTATTACTGGCAAATGGTCAGTTAAAGATGCCTATGGTGTTGATTATGATGATGAAGTGTTAGGCCTTGTATGTTTATAATAATTTTGTAACATTTTTTATTAAACCTTAAAAAAGGGCGAAAGATTTAAATCTTTCGCCCTTTTTATATCAAATAATCAAACAATGGTTTTTATCATTTAGATGCCAAACCTTCTTTTGCTGTTCCAGGTAATGCTTTTGGAATTTCTGAAATCGATGGTGTTTGGTCTTGTTTTGCGGTCCTGATTTATACTGTTTTTAATGGTTTCCATAACGGTTGGTGTTGGTAATTAATACTGGTGCAAATATACAATATCTTTCAGATTTAAAAAAACAATTTATTATATATTTCACATTATTTTAACTTTTATTTTTACATATATTAATTTATGAATGTTTATATACCTATATCTTTATATTATTCGCAATAAACGTCTGAATTGTACGGATCCTGTATAACTCTTTTCAATTAAAACTATGGAAAACTCAAATAATTGGGCAATTAGCCAATATGCCAATTAAACTAATGAAGAATTAAAAGATTGAAAGATTAAAACTTTAACTATTAACAGGTAAACTATTTAGAAGGATCCAGCGGAATTTTCCCTGAAAATATGTCGAAATACATTTTAAAGTCGGATCGCAAACTCCACAAAGGATATTGAAAGGTGGCGGGTTTATTTTTTTCAAAAAAGAAATGACCCACCCAGGCAAAACCATAACCGGCGATGGGAACTGCAATCCATAATGCAGGAATGTTGTGATANNTAAAACGGGTAAAATTCCTCAAATGATTTTATGCGGTCTTCCATAAAACAAATATATTCAAATAATTTTAAATAGTGATTTTTGAATTTAGACTATCTTATCTTGATTTTCAATTCAATCAAAAACACACCCCTGCCCCTCTCGAGAGGGGAATTTTGTTTCTCTTTCAACTTTCAAACATTTAATTAAAGTTTAAAAGTAAAACCCACCATTACATTTCCTTTTGGCATAGGCACCAAATTGGTTTCGGTATATTCCGCATTGAAGATGTTATTTGCCGCCAATGAAAACTCCATACGAGTTTTAATCGCGGCCACTATTTTGGCATCCACCACATTGTAATGTTGGCCATTTGTTCTTTCCACAAATCTGTAAGAAAAATGCTGGCTAAAAATCGGACAAAATTTGGTTGAAATACCGGAAGTTAATTGATGTTTGATGCTATTGATGGAATATTGCGTAAATTGAACATTGTTGTCCTTTATCCGATCATCAATAAAACTGTAGCCCAAATTCATCTTTTGTGGGTAATTTCCTATTTTAAATTGATAATTGATATTGGTTTCCAAGCCTTGCGCAACCACTTCGCTAAAGTTTCTGGCTTCCCATTTGTCGGTTTCATTGTCTTTGGTCCAGTCAATTAAATTATCCGATTTTCTGTTGAAAAAAGCCACATCCATCTGAAAATTGGCAGCCGTAAATTTTATACCAAATTCCTCAGCCAAAGCAGATTCCGCTTCCAAATCAGCGTTTCCTTTGGTGGTTGGCCCCACATAATACAAATCGGTAAAAGTGGGTACGCGATACGTATAACCAATATTTCCGTACAACTTCACTTTTTCTGAAATGCGGTAACCCATATCCAATCCGGGAAAAGCTTTGGTGTCAAAATCCGAATAAGAGCTTATGGCAACGCCCGGCGTAATATCCAGCTTCTCATTCAACAATTCAAATCGGTGCTCTATAAAACCCGTAATGGCAGTTCTTTGGTGATTTCCTAAATTGTTGCTCACAAAAAACAATCTTGAAATATCCAATCCAACACCTGTTTTTCCCAGGCTCGAATTGAAAACAACATTTGTTTCACCGCCAACTTTGTTTGAAATATGCAGATTTCTGTAATAGGAAGGATTTTCCCTGATAAACAAATATAAATCCTGATTTCTTCTCCAATAAATTCTTCGTTTGATGATCACATTTCCAATCAAATAATCTGAAGAAAGCGCCACCAAGCTTGTTTGGGTTTCTTCATATTGGTCTTTAAAGGCCGGACTTGCATAAAATCCGTTGGCGCCAAACTTGCGTTCTGCAAAAGAAGTGATTAAACTATAATTTTTAAAATTGGATTTTAGAAAAATATTGCCATTTTTAAAGTCGGTATTAAACCTGTAACCATCCGATTCCTGATAACTTGCCGTCGCCAAAATATCACCTCCGTTAAATTTTTGGCCCAAAGTGGCTTCTCCTTTTTTATTGTCATAAGATCCGTAATTTATATTGATGGCGGCGGTATTTTCCTTTACCGATTTTGTGACAATATTGATGGCACCGGTAAAAGCATTTTGTCCGTAAATACGTGCGGCCGGACCTTTAATGATTTCAATTCTTTCAATATTTTCCAGAGATAAAATACCGTTCATCGTGTGATGTCCCGTTTGTGCATCGTCCATTTTTACGCCGTCAATCAACAATAAAGTCTGGTCAAAATTTCCGCCGCGAATGTATAAATCCGATTGCATTCCGTCAACTCCCCTTCTTCTGATATCGACTCCGGCAACATTTTGAAGCACATCGGCCAAGTTGGTTGCTGCAGATTTGGTGATATCCTCCTGAGTTAAAATAGTGATGGTACGGGATGTTTTGGAAAAAGGCAAGGATATTCTGTTTGAAGTCACTTCAACTTCCTTTAATTTTACGGTGTCTTTTTGTGCGTTTGCAGAATTGCTTAAAATTAGCAGGAATATGAGTAAAATAATGTGTATTCTCATTTAAATAATTTCATTGTTAGTAGTTGGCAAATCTATTAAAATGAAGTTACATAAAATAAAAAAAGCCAAACTTTCGTTTGGCTTTTTTTGCTCTTTATGCTTCTCCTGTAGGCCCAAAATTTAATGGGATTCCAGGTTGGTCAAAATCCTTTATTTCACCGTGAGATTTCTCAAACCTATGCACATTGTCCGCAAGTGCTTTAACCAAGCGTTTTGCGTGTTGCGGCGTTAAAATAATTCTTGATTTTACCTTAGCCTTAGGTTGCCCCGGCATTACACTTATAAAATCAACAACAAATTCAGAGACTGAATGATTGATAATCGCCAAGTTTGAATAAATTCCTTCGGCAGTTTTATCATCCAACTCAATATTTATTTGTCCTTCTTCTTTAGGTTCTTTATGGCTCATAATTAAAGTTTTGACATCATTTCTTCTTTAGGGCCAACAATCATATTGTCGTAATTTTTCATTCCTGTTCCTGCCGGAATTCGTTTTCCGACAATAACATTTTCTTTCAATCCTTCTAAGTAATCAATTTTACCGCTTACCGCAGCTTCATTCAATACTTTTGTGGTTTCTTGGAATGATGCAGCAGAAATAAATGATTTCGTTTGCAATGACGCTCTTGTGATCCCTTGTAAAATTTGTTCAGCAGTTGCAGGTCTTGAATCTCTTGCTTCCACCAAATTTCTGTCTTCTCTTCGCAATACGGAATTTTCGTCGCGTAATTGGCGAGGCGTAATAATTTGTCCCTCTTTTAAAACATCCGAATCACCTGCATTTTCAACCACTTTCAATCCGTAAATATCATCATTTACTTCAAAGAAGTCGTTTTTGTGCACCAATTGATTTTCTAAGAATAAGGTATCGCCNNTTGTCGTTAATTTTCACCCCTTGCAAACGGTAAACTTCCTGAATTTCATTCACCAAATATTCCTGAACTTTTGCAGGCCCTTGAATATTTAAAATGTCATCAGGTGCTGTTGCCCCTTCTGAAAGTTGCATTCCCGCTTTTATATAATCGTTTTCCTGAACTAATATTTGGTTAGAAAGTTTAATTAAATACCTTTTAACATCGCCTAATTTAGATTCAACAACTATTTCACGGTTACCTCTTTTAATTTTACCGAAGGAAACCACACCGTCAATTTCCGACACAACTGCTGGATTTGATGGGTTACGTGCTTCGAATAACTCGGTTACACGTGGCAAACCTCCTGTAATATCTCCGGCTTTACCAGATTTACGAGGGATTTTAACAATTACTTTACCGGCAGGGATTTTCTCACCGTCTTCAACGATTAAGTGCGCACCCTAAAGGTAAGTTGTACGATCTGAGTACATTGTCATTTTTATCTTTTAACAATAACGTTGGTATTGTTTTTTTGCTTTTTGACTCGATAATTACTTTTTCCTGGAAACCAGTTTGNNAACCATAAGGAATGTTGTTTGTGCTTAAGGTTAATCCGGTTTTCTCATCAATAACTTTAATCTCAGATGTTCTTGAAATAACGATATTAACAACATTTCCATCATTGTCTTTCCCAGAAACGGTTTTTAAATCATCTATGGAAGCAACTCCTGAAAGTCTTGCATTTAAACTATTTTCTTCTGAAATATTTCCTGCAACCCCTCCAACGTGGAATGTTCTCAAGGTTAACTGTGTACCAGGTTCCCCAATTGACTGTGCCGCAACAACGCCAACTGCTTCTCCAATTTGCACCATTTTTCTTGTTGATAAGCTATGCCCATAACATTTGGCACAAATACCTTTTTTGGATTCACAAGTTAAAGCAGAACGTACTTCAACACCATCAAGAGATGAATTTTCAATTCGTTTTGCAATTTCAGTAGAAATTTCTTCTCCTGAACGCACAAATAACTCTTCTGTAACTGGATCTACAACATCATGCAATGAAACACGGCCATCAAGTCTTTCGCTTAATGATTCAACAATTTCATCATTCTTTTTAAGTGGTTCAACAAATAAACCTCTTAAAGTTCCACAATCCACTTCATTAATAATCACATCTTGCGAAACATCAACCAAACGACGTGTTAGGTAACCCGCATCGGCTGTTTTTAACGCAGTATCCGCCAAACCTTTACGTGCACCGTGCGTAGAAATAAAGTATTCAAGAATTGACAAACCTTCTTTAAAGTTCGACAAAATTGGATTTTCAATAATTTCTCCTCCGCCTGTTGAAGATTTTTTAGGTTTCGCCATCAATCCACGCATACCTGTTAACTGGCGAATTTGTTCTTTAGAACCCCTTGCACCAGAATCAAGCATCATAAACACAGAGTTAAATCCTTGTTGGTCTTCACGCAATCGTTTCATCGAAAGTTCCGTTAAACGATTGTTTGTGGAACCCCAAATATCAATTACCTGATTGTAACGCTCTTTATTTGTTAACATACCCATATTATAGTTTGCTATAATAACGTCAACTTGTTCGTTTGCATCAGCAATCATTTGTATGTTTTTCCGGCGGGATAATAATATCTCCCAAACTGAATGACAAGCCGCCACGGAATGCAAATTTGTATCCCATATCCTTCATATCATCAAGGAATTTACCTGTTGTAGGCACATCCGTCACTTTAAGGATTTGTCCGATAATATCTCTTAAAGATTTTTTAGTCAATACTTCGTTCACATATCCTGCCAATTCAGGCACCACTTCATTAAATAAAACCCTTCCGACTGTTGTTTCAATTATTTGTGAAACCAATACGCCTTCCGCGTTAAAATCTTTCGTTCTAACTTTAATAACCGCATTAAGTTCAACAGCTTTTTCGTTGAATGCAATGGTTACTTCTTCAGGAGAATAAAAAGTCAATCCTTCACCTTTCACTTTACGTTCAGGCGTAGATTTTCTTTCTTTGGTCATATAATACAATCCCAAAACCATGTCTTGAGAAGGCACCGTAATTGGTGCTCCGTTGGCTGGATTTAAAATGTTATGTGATGCAAGCATCAACAATTGACATTCTAAAATAGCTTCTGGGCCTAATGGTAAATGAACTGCCATTTGGTCACCATCGAAATCGGCATTGAATGCAGTACAAACCAATGGATGCAACTGAATTGCTTTTCCTTCAATTAATTTTGGTTGAAAAGCCTGAATACCCAAACGGTGTAATGTAGGAGCACGGTTTAGCAATACAGGATGTCCTTTTAAAACATTTTCTAAAATATCCCAAACAACCGGCTCTCTTTTATCTATAATTTTCTTAGCAGATTTTACTGTTTTTACAATCCCTCTTTCAATCAATTTTCTGATCACAAATGGTTTGTACAATTCAGCTGCCATATCTTTTGGCAATCCGCATTCAAATAATTTTAATTCTGGTCCGACAACAATTACAGAACGTGCAGAATAATCAACACGTTTTCCAAGTAAGTTTTGACGGAAACGTCCTTGCTTACCTTTTAAGGAATCTGACAATGATTTTAACGGACGGTTTGATTCAGTTTTTACTGCTGATGATTTACGTGTGTTATCAAACAATGAATCCACAGATTCTTGCAACATACGTTTTTCATTACGTAAAATTACCTCAGGCGCTTTTATTTCGACCAATCTTTTTAAACGATTGTTTCTGATAATTACCCTGCGGTATAAATCATTTAAATCGGAAGTGGCAAAACGACCACCATCCAACGGCACCAACGGACGCAATTCTGGTGGTGTCACCGGAATCACTTTCATAATCATCCATTCCGGACGATTTTCTCTGTTTTTGCCTGCATCTCTAAAAGCTTCAACTACGTTTAGTCTTTTTAATGCTTCTGTTTTACGTTGTTTAGATGTTTCTGTGTTAGCTTTATGACGCAATTCATAAGACAATTCATCTAAATTGATTCGGTTAAATAAATCAATTAAACATTCGGCACCCATTTTAGCGATGAACTTTTCTGGGTCGTTATCGTCTAAATATCTATTTTCATTAGGGAATGATTCAAGAATGTCCAAGTATTCTTCTTCCGTTAAGAAATCCATTTTTTGCAATGGATCTCCGCTTGAATTTTTAGCTCCGGCAGGTTGAATGACTACATAACGTTCGTAGTAAATAATCATGTCTAACTTTTTAGATGGCAAACCTAAAAGGTATCCCATTTTGTTAGGCAATGATCTAAAATACCAGATATGAGCAACAGGAACCACCAAATTAATGTGTCCTACTCTGTCTCTACGAACTTTTTTCTCAGTTACTTCAACACCGCAACGGTCGCAAACTATTCCTTTATAGCGAATTCTCTTGTACTTTCCACAAGCACATTCGAAATCTTTTATTGGTCCAAAAATTCGCTCACAAAACAATCCATCTCTTTCAGGTTTATGAGTTCGGTAATTTATAGTTTCCGGTTTTAAAACCTCTCCGTTTGATTTCTCAAGAATTACTTCAGGAGATGCCAAACCAATAGAAATTTTATTGAATTTTTTTACAGTGTATTTATTATCGGTTTTTCTGGCCATAATATGTTAATAATGGGTTCGAATTTAAAAATGTAAAAATTTATAAATAGCCAGAAGGCCTTAAACCTCCTGACTATCCTTTTTTTGTTATTCCTCTAACCTAACGTCTAATCCAAGACCTCTAAGCTCGTGCATTAATACGTTAAATGATTCTGGCAATCCTGGTTCTGGCATATCATCACCTTTTACAATAGCCTCATACGTTTTGGCTCTTCCCAAAACATCATCCGATTTTACTGTTAAGATTTCTCTTAAAGTGCTTGATGCACCATAAGCTTCAAGTGCCCAAACCTCCATCTCACCAAAACGCTGACCTCCAAATTGAGCTTTACCACCCAATGGTTGTTGTGTAATTAATGAGTATGGTCCAATTGAACGTGCGTGCATTTTATCATCAATCATATGGCCTAATTTGATCATATAAATAACGCCTACTGTTGCAGGTTGGTCAAAACGTTCTCCTGTGCCGCCATCATACAAATAAGTATGACCGTGTTTTGGTATTCCGGCATCTTCAATTAACTGGTTGATCTCGCTTATTTTTGCACCATCAAAAATTGGTGTTGCAAATGTTTTTCCAAGTTTCTGACCAGCCCATCCAAGAACCGTTTCATAAATTTGTCCGATATTCATACGTGAAGGCACCCCAAGCGGGTTCAACACGATATCAACTGGCGTTCCATCTTCTAAGAATGGCATATCTTCAGCGCGAACAATACGTGCAACAATACCTTTGTTTCCGTGACGTCCAGCCATTTTATCACCCACTTTTAACTTACGTTTTTTAGCGATGTAAATTTTGGCAAGTTTTAAAATTCCTGCAGGCAATTCATCACCCACTGAAACCGTAAATTTCTCACGACGCAAAGATCCTTGTAAATCATTCACTTTAATTTTGTAATTGTGAATTAATTCATTCACTAAGGCATTGATATGGTCATCTGTAGTCCAAACGCCTCTGGTTAAATAAGCAAAATCAGGAACTGCATTCAGCATTTTTAACGTAAACTTTTTACCTTTCTGAAGAATTTCTTCACCCAAATCATTCATCACTCCCTGAGAAGTTTTTCCGCTGATTAAGGTAAATAATTTTTCAGTTAAAATGGTACGTAATTCCTCCAATTTAGCAGAATATTTGTGCTCTAAATTGGTAATGCTTATTTTATCTTTTGCTCTTTTTGATTTGTCTTTTACGGCACGTTCAAACAACTTCTTGTCAATAACAACCCCACGCAATGATGGAGAAGCTTTTAACGAAGCATCTTTTACGTCACCGGCTTTGTCACCAAAAATAGCCCTCAATAATTTTTCTTCAGGTGTTGGATCAGATTCTCCTTTAGGCGTAATTTTACCGATTAAAATATCTCCCGGTTTAACTTCAGCACCAATACGGATCATTCCATTTTCATCCAAATCTTTTGTAGCTTCTTCTGAAACGTTTGGAATGTCGTTGGTCAATTCTTCAGCACCTAATTTCGTGTCTCTAACTTCCAATGAATATTCATCAATGTGTATAGAAGTGAAAATATCTTCTTTTACCACTTTTTCAGAAATCACAATCGCATCCTCAAAGTTATACCCTTTCCAAGGCATAAAAGCCACTTTCATATTTCTTCCCAAAGCCAATTCACCGTTTTGTGTGGCATAACCTTCACAAAGCACCTGACCTTCTACAACCCTGTCACCTTTTTTAACAATTGGTTTTAGGTTGATGGAAGTTCCTTGGTTTGTTTTTCTAAACTTGATTAAATTGTAGGTTTTGCTGTCGCTGTCGAAGCTAACCATACGTTCTTCATCAGTTTTGTCATATTTTATTTTAATGTGATCGGCATCTACATACTCAACAGTACCTAAACCTTCAGCATTGATTAAAATACGTGAATCTTTTGCAACCCTTCTCTCTAATCCCGTACCAACAATTGGCGCTTCCGGACTTATTAAAGGAACTGCCTGACGCATCATATTCGATCCCATCAACGCACGGTTTGCATCATCGTGTTCCAAAAATGGAATTAATGAAGCTGATATTGAAGCAATTTGGTTAGGCGCAACATCCATATAATTCACCACTTTTGGATCAACTACCGGATAATCTGCTTCCTCACGAACAATCACTTTTTCGTTTACAAAATTGCCATCATTGTCTAAAGGAAGATTTGACTGGGCAAATTTCATTCCTTCTTCTTCTTCGGCACTTAAATAAGACGGTTCATCAGCAATATTTACCTGGCCATTGGTTACCTTTCTGTAAGGCGTCTCAATAAATCCTAAGTTATTCACTTTGGCAAAAACTGCCAAAGAGGAAATTAAACCAATATTTGGTCCCTCAGGAGTTTCAATCGGACATAAACGGCCATAATGTGTAAAGTGAACGTCACGCACCTCAAATCCCGCTCTTTCTCTGGATAAACCTCCAGGTCCTAGTGCTGATAATCTTCTTTTGTGCGTAATTTCAGCCAATGGATTTGTCTGGTCCATAAATTGAGACAATTGGTTTGTCCCAAAAAATGAATTGATCACAGATGACAACGTTTTAGCGTTAATCAAATCAATTGGTGTAAACACTTCATTATCACGCACATTCATACGTTCACGAATGGTTCTTGCCATACGGGAAAGACCAACGCCAAACTGACTTGCCAATTGCTCGCCAACTGTACGTACACGACGGTTTGATAAATGGTCAATATCATCAACTTCCGCTTTTGAATTGACTAATTTTATCAAGTTTTTGATAATGGTAATAATATCTTCTTTCGTTAAAACTTTTGCATCAACAGATACATCCAATCCTAACTTTTTGTTCATTCTGTAACGACCAACTTCACCTAAATTGTAACGTTGTTCTGAGAAGAATAATTTATCAATAATACCTTTTGCAGTTTCGAAATCTGGCGGTTCAGCGTTACGTAACTGTCTGTAAATATGTTCAACAGCTTCTTTTTCAGAGTTTGTTGGATCTTTTTGCAAGGTATTGTGAATAATGGCATAATCGGCCATTTCATTATCTTCTTTATGAAGCAGGATGGTTTTTGTTCCTGATTCAATAATTTCTTCGATTTGATCTTTTTCTAAAATGGTATCACGGTCCAATACGATTTCATTTCTTTCAATAGAAACAACCTCGCCGGTATCTTCATCAACAAAATCTTCAAACCAAGTTTTTAAAACACGGGCGGCCAGTTTTCTGCCAATGTATTTTTTCAATCCGCTTTTTGAAACTTTAATTTCTTCTGCAAGATCAAAAATTTCCAAAATATCTTTATCACGTTCATAACCAATGGCTCTGAACAAGGTGGTTACCGGTAATTTTTTCTTTCTATCAATATAAGCATACATTACTTGATTGATATCTGTTGCAAATTCTATCCAAGAACCTTTAAAAGGAATTACTCTTGCTGAATATAATTTTGTTCCATTTGCGTGGAATGATTGCCCGAAGAATACACCCGGTGAACGATGCAATTGAGAAACTACAACCCTTTCAGCACCATTGATTACAAAGGTACCGCTGTGTGTCATATATGGAATTGTGCCAAGATAAACATCTTGTACAATCGTTTCAAAATCTTCGTGTTCAGGATCTGTACAATACAGCTTTAAGCGCGCTTTTAAAGGCACGCAATAAGTTAAACCTCTTTCGATACATTCTT
>DPCK01000021.1:0-165406 GCA_003516285.1 Lutibacter sp.
TTTAAATATCATATTTGTTAGAATTTAGCAATTTTTTATGCGCATTGTTGCAAAATGTGGTTTTTAGTTCAAATTTTGTTCTTTAAGTTCTAAATTTAATCTGACCATTTTTCAATCAGTTTAATGATTGTAAAATCTGGAATATTTGTCGGTTTTTTACAATTTTCATTTTTTGGTTTTCCGTTTCAATAATCACGTTCAATTTGTAAAAAGTCGGAACTTTCTCTGTTTGTTAAAAACTTGAATTGGAAAAATTCTCTTTCTGTTAGGTTTTCCGTTTCAATAATCGCGTTCAATTTTTAAGAAGTCGGAACTTTCTCTGTTTGTTGAAAACTTGAATTTGAAAAACTCACTTTCTATTTTGGTTTTCCGTTTCAATTTGTAAAAAGTCAAAACTTTCTCTGTTTACTAAAAAATTGAATTGGAAAAATTCATTTTCTGTTTTGGATTTCCGTTTCAATTTGTAAAAACTCTGATCTTTCTCTGTTTGTTAAAATTGTTTTTTTTAAATGTTTTCTTTCTGTTTTCTGTTTATTTCTCAATTTTCAAAATCACTAAAATTTGTCTTTTTTGTTTTAAAATTTCGACAGTTTCTTGTTTAGCTGAATTTTTTTCTGGCATTAAAGGCAACTGGTTATATCATTTCAAATGTAACTGTTTAAAATCAATAATTCCCGGATAACCGTATATTATTGTTATTTTTATCCGCATCAGACATGCTTTTTAACGCCAAATCCAGCGGACTCTCAATTTTCAGCAAATCCTTCTTCGTAACGTGCGTATAAATCATCGTCGTTTCTGGTTTCGCGTGACCAAGGAGTTCCTGTATGTATCTTAAATCAATCCCATTTTCCAACAGATGCGTCGCATAACTGTGCCTTAAAGTATGCGGCGTAACGTTTTTGTTAATTTTTGCAAGCTTGCTGGCCCTGTGTAAAAACGCCCTGATGCTTTCCGCACTGTATGCTTGATAAGGTTTTCCTTCAACAAAATAATAATCAGGCCTGTAACTCATCAAATAATTATTCATTAAAGGTATAATGCTCTCCGCCAAAATCACATTCCTATCCTTGCGTCCTTTGCTGTTTTTAACCAAAATTTGCCTGCGGTCAACATCAATATGGGCCAATTGCAAACCCAACAACTCACTTATGCGCAAGCCGGCCGAATAAATCATCGCCAAAACCGCCCTGTGTTTTAAATTTTTAGTGTAACGCAACAAATCAATCACCTCCTCTTTCGACAAAACCGTCGGCAAAATCATACTTTTTTTAGGCCGCTGCAGCTCAAGTTCCACAATTTTACATTCCGGATAAAACGCTTTAAGCAATTTTATGGCACTCACAAACTGCCTGTGCGTGCTAATGCTGTATTTTTTCGGAATAAAAACAGCCTCAATAAACTGCTCAACATCACGGTTCGATACATCAGTTAAACACCTGTCATTTAAATAATTAAAAAAATCGGCAATAAACAATGAGTACGTTTTAACCGTGCTTTCACTGTAGCATTTCCCTGTCAAATAGCTCGAATATGATTTAAGAACCTCCCTGTTTTCATCCGATATCGATCTTTCTCGATGTCTAATAAAATCCTTCAAATGATTATTGTAAACCGAATTGTCCAATTTAAAAACAACATCATTTTTAAGCGTTTCTTTAATAAATTGCACATTTTCCTCAGTAAAATCAGTATACCAGCCGCGCAAAGTTTTGCTCCAAAGGTAACCTTCAATTTTCCTGATTTTCGCAATAATCAAATCATTATACGCAAACACCAGCAACAACCGAACTTTATTTCGATGCTTAACTTTCTTCAGCAAAAGCGTAATTGGTTTTTTAGATTCGTTTTCCATAGCACATCAAATATACACTTTTTAAGTAATAAAAAGCACAAATCAAATTAAATTGCAATCTGCAGTTGCTGAGCGAAGTCGAAGCAGGGCGTTCCCCGCCAACTGGCGGGTCGGGCTTTCACTACTCGCTTTTTTTAGTTGCAAAAAGCAACAAAAAAATAGCTCAAACACTTAGTTTACCCTGAGCGCAGCCGAAGGGTTCAATCCCTAACGCAGTTTATCCTAAAAATCCAAAATATAATTGTTACCCCGTCATCCTGAACTCGTTTCAGGACCTCATGAAAAGAACCCAAAACATCCTGGCCAACAATTCAATTGATAATTTTAAAATAAACAACTCAAATTACAATAATAACCGCGTCATCCTGAACTTGTTTCAGGATCTCATGAAAAGAACCCAAAAACATCCTGGCCAACAATTCAATTGATAATTTTAAAACACAAAACTCAAATTCACTCAAATCACAAACCCTTTATCGTAAGTATAATATTTCAAAAGCGTTAAAAATTTTTGAAGCCTTGGAGAAAATTTAGCTTTTGAAATATGGTTTTTAAAGAGCGATTTTTTCAATCGATCTTTAAAAAATACCTAACGAGAAAGTGCCTTTTCTTTTGGTTCGTTTTCTTTGTGCAAGACAAACCGACAAAGGAGGTTCACGAACACCAAAAAAACAATAAAAAATGGTGAGTAAAGAAAATGAACAGAAACATAATTGGATAGCCAATGCCGCAACAAAAGAAAAATCAATCATTTCTTTGCCAAAACAGCCATTTTAGCCTTTTTTTATCCGCACAACACCAGTCATAACGGGGGCTCAAGGGGTGAAAATGGGGGGATACTCCATAGATAGTCCATACATACTCCATTTATACGCAACTTTTTCCTGAAACCGCCTTTTTGCACTGAATGTGCCGTATTTATTGACTTTTCAATTTTAGAAAGCTAAATATAATGCATCGAAAAGCAATGAAATCCTTGTTTAGTTGTACCAATTGTTGTACCTTAGTATCGCGTTGCACCCGTTTGAAAACCCCTATTTTACTGAACATTCACCCCTATGCACCGCTTTACAAATATAGTACAACATTTCTAAATTTCAAATTTTATGGCATCTATCAAACTTATCTTGCGTAAACATCAATTAGATCAAACCGGACATTGCCCGCTTTATATCCGAATTATAAAAGACAGAAAAACGAAATTTATCACTGCTGGAGTAAAACTCAAAGAGAGCGAATGGGATGAGGGAAAACAGAGAGTAAAAAAGAACCATTCCAACAGTGCCAGGATGAATGCCTCATTATCCCAAAAAGTTGCTGATGCTGAAGGACAGGTTGCCGATATGGAAAGAAAGATAAAAACCGTATCAGTCAAAAAACTAAAAGAAGCCATAAAGGGCAAGGAAGTCCCAAACTTTTTCGAGTATGCCCTTAAACAATTAGAGAAAATCAAAAAAACGCTGTCCTATTCAACTTATATATCCTATTCAACTCATATTAATAAGTTAGAAACCTACAATAAATCTAAAGATCTGTATTTTGATGAAATCACCGTAGAATTCTTAAACAACTATAAATTTTATTTGGGGAACACCTTAAAAAACAATGAGACAACCCAACGACATTCCATAATTGTTCTGGGAACCATCTTTAGACACGCCATAAAAGAAGATGTAATTGCGGAAACAATGTATCCTTTCAATAAGCTGACACTTAAATTTAGCGCCGCTAAACGTTTGTTTTTGAACAAAGCTCAAATAGACGATTTAACCAATTTGAATTTGGGTGAAAATAAAAAATCCATACTGTGGAGGGATTTATTCTTGTTTTCAATTTACGCTGGAGGTTTACGTTTCAGTGATGTGCTGGAAATGCAATATTCCAACTACAACCAGGCGGAAAGTAAAATCAATAAACTCATTCGCAAAACAGGAAGAATGCACCAGTTCAAAATTGGAAAAGTGGCCATTGATATCTTGGAAAAATACCATAAAAAAGATGCCAAACACGATGACTATCTTTTTCCGATTTTACAAAACAAAGAAGGCTATGAGAAATTCGAATCAATCCGTTATTCAGAAACAGCTAAATACAATAAGCTCGCCAATTCCCATTTAAAAAGTATGGGAGAAAAATTGAAACTTCCTTTCGGACTCTCATTTCATTTAAGCCGCCACACTTTTGCCACCAATGCCTTAAATAATGGAATGAGAATTGAGCACGTTTCAAAGTTGATGGATCACAGCGACATCGGTACAACGCAGATTTATGCCAAAATCATTAGTGAAGAACTGGACAAAGCGGTTGATAATTTTATTTATTAATTCAGTATTTATTTAGAGCTGCACTTGATATTATCGAGCAACAATCATATACCTGTTAAATTGTTAATAACTTAATCCAAAACCCTTTAACAAAGCTTTTTATTTATATCTACATTTACATTGAAGAAGATTAGTAAATTCCAAAGCATTTAAAATGAGGAAGAAACGATTTATAGTTGAAAACACTATAACTCGTTAAAAATTGCAGGTAAACGTAAACTATTAATTGCCTTTAAAGTCACAATGAAACATCTAAATAAAATAGGATTATTTGAATTCTCAGGATCAAAATATGCAAACTGCTCCATTTGTAGAATTATTGGCAGTGCCGGCGGCGCTGGCCAAAAATCCTGTATTTGATATTATTATAGATGAAAAAATTACGCTTCAGAATTATTGCAACGCTTTAATTGAAAAAACCTTTACACTTCGACAATCAGACTTTCCGGCTTTTATAGACTACCAATCCGGACAGGTTAAAAATACCATCGTATGGTTAAACAAATTTGAAAAGTTACTGGCCAATAATCAAGATGAATTCATTTTAAGAAAGGTTTTGTGTCGTTTTACCAAACTTATGAATCTAGTTGAACACAAACGAAAGGAAGTGCAATCTTCGCCCGTAAAAGCCCTTAAAATTAAAACCCCGAAAAGGTTAATCAATGCCACTTCTGATGATCGCTATTTTTCATATTTTGAAGTTAAAAATCATATTGAAACATTGCCAAACTTCAGCGAAAAACTAATTTATTTAACCCAGGAAGCTTTTGCATACAAGCAAGCAGATAAATTTTCAATAAATACAACGTTGCAGGCGTACGACGAACAATGCAACCATCAAATTGAGCATTTGCAAACACTTCGCAAAATGCGTGCTGACTATGAAAAAGAGCAGCGAGAGAATTTAGAAAATGTACTATTGGAAAAGGCAACAACTTTCAAAATCCGTATCAATGGTCCAATTAATATTTTAACTGATGTTTACAAACAAATGATGAATTCACCAAAGTCGAATGGAAAAACATACATCAGTCATTCCATAAAGGACATCACAAAATTCATTTGCGCCAACTATTTAGACGAGCTTGGAAATGAACTTTCTCCGAACACAATTCGCACCTATTTATCTCCGACAAGGAATGATAAAGACCCAAATAATGACACTAAAATTTGGATATAGTCACATTTTTCCTAAAATGAACATTTCAGCGATTCAATACCCATAAGGTCTGAAAAACTATTTAGTCGCATACGACCAGATAATACCTGTGCGACTTTTTTTTAATTCTTCCATTTGCACCATAACAATTAAAAAACTTTAAAAATGGATGCAATTATCTTCACAAAAGACCAATTTTCGGATCTAATGAGCAAATTAGACACAATTCAAAATCAAATCAGTTTTAAGGCCAATCCAAAAAAAGAAATCTATTTGGACAACCTGGAATTCCTAACCCTCTTAAAAATCTCAAAACGAACTGCGCAAACCTGGAGAGATGAAGGCAAAATTTCCTTTAGCCAGGTGGGCAGCAAAATCTACTACAAATTATCAGACGTTGAAAAGTTGATGCAGGAGCATTACAACAAAGCTTTCAAAAGCAGATAAAATAAGCTGCTGCAACGGAACCTGCGAAGCTTGTATCTGCAAAGCAATCCCTGTTTCCCCTCCTTCGGAGGGGTGCACAAAGGGCGGAGTCTCCAAAAAAACTTTAAACCTAAAACTTTAAAAAACGATTATGGTAACCATTTTCAAAAACTTCAACGAAGTAGTTGAACACAAATCAATTCCGGTAATTTTGGAAGAAATACGCACCGGAAAATACAAACACGCCATTGTTTACTTACGCAAATCTTTGGCCGAAAAGAAGGAAGAAGCGTACAACAAAGCCAAAAAATCACTCTTGGCATTCACGCCTTCCGGCAAATTTGTTGGCGGCAGAAAAATGGAATTCTTGGCTGAATATTCCAAAACCATCATTTTAGACATCGATAAATTAAGCAAGGAAGACCTAACAAAAGCCAGTCATTTAGCCAATCAGTCCGAGTTTACATATGCCAGTTTCATCAGTCCGTCTGGAAACGGTTTAAAAATTTTGGTGAAAATTGATACGCCAAAAACCGAACACAAAGAAACGTTTCTTTTGGTCCAGGCACATTATGAAAAATTCCTGAATCTGTCCATCGACAAATCCGGAAAAGACATCACCCGACTATGTTTCTATGCTGCAGATGAAAACTTATATTTCAATCCCGAAGCTTCCGTTTTTGCGAGCGTAGAGGAGCAATCTGCCCTAGTGAATGAAGTGAATACGTTAAAATCTACTGACATTGGATCTTCGACTTTAGACTTTAGACTGCTCTATGAGCATTGCATAAAATTTACCGAAAAAAAAGTTCAATATGTGAGTGGTAGTCGCAACGTTTTTGTACATCAATTAGCCTGTAATATGAACCGAAAAGCGGTGCCATTAGAAACAACTTTGGGTTATCTTTTAACCGATTTTGGCTATGACGACAAGGAAGTAACCCTAGCTGTGAATAGTGCCTATGGAAACATCCAGGAATTCGGAAAAAGCGAAACATCTAAGAAGTGTCACCCTGAGTCTGTCGAAGGGCAAAAACCAACAACCATTTTAAATGATGAAGACGACGAGGACAAACCAAAACCAACCCAAATCGACCGTCTGGAGCTGTTTTTATCCAACAAATACATCTTCCGGCATAACATTGTTTCTGGCAAATTAGAGTTTCAATATTTCGGAAAAAGAAAGTGGAATGTAATGAACGATTTTATAGAAAATTCAATGCTGCGGGAATGTCTAAAAGCACGAATCAGAACAAACCTGTCGGCATTAAGAAACTTGCTGAACTCCGATTTTTGTCCGCTCTTTAATCCCTTTGAGGATTACTTCAATAATTTACCCCAATACGATGAAAAAGAAGATTACATCACGCAATTAGCCGACACGATAACAACAACCAAGCAAGATCTTTGGCAACAATGTTTTAAAAAATGGCTGGTGGCAATGGTAGGCTGTGTATTGGATGAAAAAGTAATCAATCACACCGTAATTGTTTTCAGTGGCAAACAGGGATTGGGAAAAACAACCTGGGTGGAGAAACTGGTACCAAGACCTTTGAAAGAATATTTATTTTCCGGTACCATAAACCCAAACAACAAAGATACCTTGGTGCAGTTGTCAGAATGTATGCTGATTAATTTGGACGAGTTGGAAAACCTAAACCGTTCCGAGATCGGTTCTCTCAAAGAAATCATCACCAAAACCCAAATCCGGATGCGAAAAGCTTACGGACACAACAATGAAACGATGCCACGCAGGGCATCCTTTGCCGGAAGTGTCAATACTGCCCAATTCTTAAACGACACAACCGGTAGCAGAAGATTCCTTTGTTTTGAATTGGAAGGCATCCAATACCAACACAAAGTGGACATCAACCTGGCATATTCACAAGCGTTATTCCTTTTTAAAAGTGGATTCAGACATTGGTTTGACCAGGAAGAAATTAAATCGATTACCGAAAATAACGAACAGTACCAGCTGCACAGCCCGGAAGAAGAATTGCTGTTAACCTGGTTTGATCCTTGCGAAAGAGAAAAGGCAAACATTTATCTCAATGCTTCTCAAATCGCCGCCAAACTGGCTGAAAAAGCCAAGATTAACATCACAGAGGGCACCATTAATAAGTTAGGGAAAGCACTTAAAAAACACAATTTCATTCGATTAAAAAAGAACGGAATCGCAGTTTATGCTTTACTGGAAAAAACTTGGGAAGAAGTAGATTATAGAAACAAGGCTATAGAATAAAAAATCCAAATTAATAAATTGGTGTTTTGTCACCTCCAGCGCAGTCAAGAGGCTTTTTTATAGGTGACTAAAGAAAATTTTCAGTCACGAATTTTTTGGTTTTGACTCCCTCTCCTTTGGAGAGGGCTGGGGTGAGGCCTATAGGGCAGGCAAGGCAACCAAAAAACGCCACAAACATTTTTTACTTTTTTACTTATTAAACTTTCAGGCAACATAAGACCATTACAACGCATTTTGGTAAAGTTGTCGTTCCACTTTGCGCCCGTACAGCCACTTAAATCCGTTTTTTATTTTCTATAAAAATAAAATATCTTTTATCCCAAATTTGGTTGCCCTCCTTACCCTAAATTTATTAGCACTTATATTCATTTATTTTCGTCCGTTTACGGCTTTCCTGATATTTCTTTCCATTGCTTTTTCGTATTATTGTAGAGTGAAAGAGAAAAAGAACATCTTTTCAAACATTTAAATAGTTTTCAGTAGTTCGTTTTTTAATAAAACAAGTACTTTAGATTAATTTTATAAAAATAATTTCAAAAAATTCTGCTCAAAATAATGATTTCAAAATTCTCGTTTTTGCAAATAAAATATCCTGAATTATTCAAGATAGGCGAATTATCAGAGAAATTATATCATGTTGACCCAAGTTCTTCATTAGCTAAATCCCGATTGTTTTCAGAGAAAATGACCTTGTTAATTTGGCAATTTGAAGATTTAGGTTTTTTTGAGGGAAATCAGGTTGAGCGTATCAACCAACTTTTTTATAAAAACTGTATTCCCGATGTTATAAAAGATTTATTGCATACGGTTAGAAAATCAGGGAATAAAGCCAGTCACAATGGAACAGGTTCAAATCCGGAAGCACTATTTGTTTTAAAAAAATGCTTCCAACTGGCTAAATGGTTTTTTGAAACCTTTGAAAATGATTTTCTGGAAACAGAAGAGTATGAACTCCCTGAAAATGATCATAAAAATACGATTGATACGCTTAATGCAGAATTAGAAAGACTTTCTAAAGACGTTGTCAATTATCAAACAAAAATAGCTTCATTAAATGCATCCCCTGAAATTATATCCAGGCGTAAGCAAAAATCAATCCTTAATGCCAATAATATCTTTTTGGACGAAGCAGATACAAGATTAATTTTTATTGACAAGCAATTAACTGAAGCGGGATGGGAATGTAATTCAACTACTATTAATTATAAAATAAATAAATCACTGCCCGAAAAAGGTAAAAACAAAGCCATCGCAGAATGGCCTTGTGGAATCAAATGGGCAGACTATGCTTTATTTATTGGAACAACGCTTTACGGAATCGTAGAGGCTAAAAAGTTTGCGACTGACATTTCTACAGATTTGCACCAATCTAAAGCTTATGCTGAACATATTCTGCCCAAAGATGATTTTTTGTTTTTGGGGAATTGGAAAAACTACAAAGTCCCTTTTCTGTTTTCAACAAATGGCCGTGCCTATTTAGAACAGATTAAAACCAAAAGCGGAATATGGTTTTTAGATATTCGTAAAGAAGTGAACCGTGCCGACGCTTTGCGCGGATGGTTTTCTCCTGAGGGATTACTGGATTTGTACGAAAGAAATATAGAAGTTGCAAACACCAGATTAATAGAAAGTGATTATGAATATTTAGAAAATCCAAGCGGTTTAAACCTGCGTTATTACCAGATTGATGCCATAAAAGCAGTCGAAAATAAAATAATAAATCAACCACAAGACAAACGGTCGCTCTTGGTAATGGCAACAGGAACAGGGAAAACCAGAACAGTGATTGGATTGGCCTACCGTTTTATAAAAGCCAACCGATTCAAAAGAATATTGTTTCTTACAGACAGACGATTATTGGCAATTCAGGCATTGGGAAACTTTAAAGATAACCGGGTTGAGGATTTAAATACCTTTTCGAATGTATATAAAATGGAAGAGCTTAAAACAGCTTTTCCTGATGATACAACTCGTTTGCATTTTGCAACGGTACAAAGTATGGTCAAACGACTTTTCTATTCAGATAACGAAACTTTGCCCATCGACACGTACGATTGCATCATTATTGACGAAGCGCACAGAGGTTATAATTTAGACAAGGAAATTGATGAAAGCGATTTGTTTTTCAAAGATGAAAACGATTATGTAGGACAGTACAAGAGAGTAATTGAATATTTCAATGCCTATATTATCGGTTTAACAGCAACGCCTGCTTTGCATACAACACAAATATTTGGCAATCCGGTTCACAATTATTCCTATCGTGAAGCAGTTATTGATGGATTTCTAACAGACCATGAACCACCCTATTTATTAAAAACAAAACTAAGCGAGGAAGGTATTCTTTGGCAAAAAGGAGAAAGACCAAAGGTATATATTGCAGAAACCAATACCATTGAAGAGTTAGCGGAACTCGAAGACGAATTGCTTATTGAGATAGAGCAATTCAATAAAATGGTAATCACAGAACCTTTCAACAGAGCCGTAATTAAGCAGCTGGTGCAGGAATTAGATCCTGACGGTGATGAAAAAACATTGATTTTTGCCGTAAGAGATACGCACGCTGATTTAATTGTGCAGTTGCTCTATGAAGAATTTGCTGCCATTGGTTTAGACGTTACTGAGGGAGTTATCGAGAAAATAACGGGTAGTGTTTATGATGTAGAAGGATTAACCAAGTGTTTCAAGAACGAAAAATTTCCCAATATTGTGGTTACGGTCGATTTATTAACCACGGGTATTGATGTTCCTCAAATTGCCAATTTAGTATTTATCAGGAGAGTGCGTTCTCGTATTTTGTTTGAACAAATGATAGGTCGTGCCACGCGTTTGTGTCCTGAAATAGACAAACAATGTTTCCGTATTTACGATGCTGTTCGAGTATATGAAGCTTTGGAAGGCTACACCCAAATGCAAACCGTATCAAATCCGGCCATTTCATTTACCAAATTGGTCGAAGAATTAGATTTTATCGATACCCCGGAACGTACCAAAAGACAATTGGAACAAATTATAGCCAAATTACAACGTAAGAAAAAATCAATAAACGAAGGTCCCCTGGATCAGTTTATGTATATGACAAATGGCGATAGTCCCGAGGACTTTATCGAATTCTTGAAATCCATCGATGAGAATGAAGTAAAAAATGTGCTTTTCAATTATTCCACTTTATGGCAATTTTTGGATGAAAAAATATACCAGCCCAAACTGCAATTGGTTTCCGAACATCACGATGAAATTATTGGTGTAGAACGCGGATATGGAAAAGCCAGTAAACCGGAAGATTATATCGATGGTTTCAAATCATTTATTCAGGAAAACAGAAATAAAATAATGGCCTTAAATGTGATTTGCACCAAACCTTCAGAGTTAGACAGAAAATCCTTGAAGGAATTAAAATTATTACTCGACCAGGAGGGCTATAATACAATGACATTGCACACTGCGTGGAAAAATGCCAAAAATGAAGACATTGCGGCTGACATCATTTCATTCATCAGAACATTGGCTTTAGATACAGATTTGGTAAGCCACGAACAGCGAATTGAAAATGCCATCAACAAAATAAAAATGCTAAAACCTTGGAACAAAATCCAACAAAAATGGCTCAACAAGTTCCAGGATCAATTATTGGCAGAAACTGTTTTAACTAAAAGTGATTTAGACAAAGCACCATTTAGCAACGAAGGTGGTTTTACCCGATTAAATAAAATTTTCAATAACGAATTAGAGCATATTTTAGTGGTGCTGAACGATAATTTATATACAGCATAAATCAAAAAGTAATGTGCAAAAAATGCATATTGCAAATTCAAAAAAATAAGTTCAAATGTTGCAAATTAGGCAACAGTTCAAAAATAGAAAAGTAGCAGTTTTAAAGAAGAAGAAGGAATAGTTTAAAAGTGGTATGTGTAAATTTCGCACATACAAAGCAAAGAATATAAGATAAGATAATTTAGTGCTAATTAAATTTTAGCTTATAATGAATGAAATAGAGATTTATAAAACAACAGAAGGTAATACGCAGATAAACGTTACGTTTGAGGGAGAAACCGTTTGGTTAAATCAGAACCAATTAGCGGAACTTTTTGATGGTAGTAGAACTAATATTGTTGAACACATTCAAAATATATATAAAGAAGGTGAATTGGATCAAGTTGCAACTTGTCGGAAATTCCGACAAGTTCAAATAGAAGGAAAAAGAGAGGTAAAAAGAAACATAGATCATTACAACCTTGACCTTATTATATCGGTAGGTTATCGGGTAAACTCAAAAAGAGGAACCCAGTTTCGCCAATGGGCAACCCAACGCTTAAAAGACTATTTAGTACAAGGATATGCCATAAACGAAAAACGCTTGCAGGAAGCGACAGACAAATTCCAGGATTTAAAAAACGCTGTAAAACTGGCGGCTAAAGCAGGGAATACAGAAGCCTTAACCACTATAGAAGCCAAAGGAATTCTCAGAGTGATTGAACAATATGCCTTTGCACTGGAAACCTTAGACAAATACGACCACCAAAAGCTAACCATTGAAACACATTATGAAGAAGTCGAAATCCAAAAACTTACTTATGAAAATGCCATTAATCAAATTCATATTTGGAGAGATTTTCAAAAAGCGGGGGCTTTATTTGGCAACGAAAAAGACAAGTCCTTCAAAAGTTCTCTGGAAACAATCTACCAAACTTTTGATGGTATTGACCTTTACCCTTCTGTCGAAGAAAAAGCAGCAAATTTATTGTACTTCATCGTTAAAAACCATTCGTTTTCCGATGGCAACAAACGTATAGCAGCAGGGCTGTTTGTCTATTTTATGGATATGAATAACATATTGCTCAACGAAGAAGGAAACAAACGAATTGGGGACAATGCTTTGGTAGCCATAACCATTATGATTGCCGAAAGCAAATCCGAAGAAAAAAATATGATGGTCAAACTGGTTGTCAATTTAATAAATAACAAAAACGAATAATAATTAAAATTTTGTCACACTGAGCTTGTCGAAGTGCAAAATACCTAAATCAACAACAATGAGTGCAGAAGAAATCGCCAACAAACTATGGAACCTATGTAACGTTTTGCGTGATGATGGTGTAACCTACCACCAATACCTAAACGAGCTAACCTACATACTGTTTCTAAAATTGTCCGATGTAAAAGGATTTTCAGAACACATTCCGGAAGAATACCGTTGGCAAAAATTTGTTCAGGAACACGACAATGCCGAAGCTTTTGCCAAATACCGGGAATTCCTGGTTACCGTAAGTAACAAAACCACAAGCGACAGCATCAAAGAAATTTATACCGATGCCGCCACCAGTTTACGCAAACCCGTAAACTTTAGAACCTTGGTTACCGCCATTGATAAACTCGATTGGTACGAGGAAGACGACCGCGATGTGATGGGCGATATCTACGAAAGTTTACTGGAGAAAAACGCAGGGGAGAAAAAAAGCGGTGCCGGGCAATACTTTACACCACGACCATTAATTAATATTATGGTCGATTTGATGGTGCCAAAAGTAGGCGAACGATGGAATGATCCGGCAGCAGGAACTTTTGGCTTTATGATTTCTGCCGATCATTATCTGAAGAGTAAAACCAACGATTATTTTAAATTAGATGAAAAGCAACGCAAATTTCAAGAAGAAGATGCTTTCTCCGGCGTGGAACTCGTGGGCGATGCACACCGTTTGGCGTTAATGAATGCACGTTTGCACGGTATGGAAAGCCGAATCTATAGAAATGATACCTTAACCGAATTTGGCAAAACACTCAAAAACTTTGACGGTGTTTTGGCAAATCCGCCTTTTGGAACCAAGCAAGGGGGTGAACGACCAACTCGGGACGATTTTACCTTTGCAACCGCCAACAAGCAACTCAATTTTTTGCAACACATTTACCGGAGTCTCAAAAAAGACGGCAAAGCCAGAGCCGCTGTAGTGTTGCCGGATAATGTTTTGTTTGAAGACGGCGACGGACAAAAAATACGCCGTGACTTGATGGACAAATGCAACCTGCACACCATTTTACGACTGCCAACAGGAATTTTCTACGCTGCAGGCGTAAAAACCAACGTATTGTTTTTTACACGGGGTAAAACTGAAGTGAATAACACAAAAAACGTCTGGATTTACGATATGCGTACCAATGCACCGAACTATGGCAAGCGAACCCCATTTACCGAAAAAGCTTTCGAAGATTTTGTTCTGGCTTACACCGGAGGAATACCGTTTGACAAAGTGGAAGACGAATATGATGGCTTGGTAAATGAAGATAATAGAAAAAAGATTAAAGACGAAAGATGGAGTTGTATTGCTCGAGAAGCCATTGCCAAGAAAAACGACAGTCTGGATTTAGGATTAATTGCAGATAGCACATTAACCAACTCCGACGATTTAGATGAACCCATTGATATTGCCAAACAAGCTTTAGTAGAACTGCAAAGTATTACCGAACAGTTAAACGCAATGATAAAAGAATTAAGTTAATGAGTAAGCAATTGCCAAAAAATTGGATAGAGGTTTCTTTAAAAGAAGTAACTAATAACAAAAAAGGAAAAAAACCAAATATTCAATCAGAAGTTGAATTTAATGGGGCAGTACCATATATGGACATTAAAGCATTAGAGTATAATGAAATAAGGCAATATGCCGATGTAGAAAGTTCAAAACTATTTGAAGAAGGCGATGTGGCAATGGTTTGGGATGGTGCACGAAGTGGTTGGGTTTCAAAAACAAATTTTGGAGCTATTGGCTCTACATTAGTAGCCTTTCATCCTATTTTATTTAATTCTAATTATTTATTTTATTATTTACTTGAGAAATATCCGTTTATAAACTCTAATGCAAGAGGTGTTGGAATACCCCATGTTGACCCAACAATATTATGGGATTTAAAATTTCCACTTTCACCATTATCTGAACAAAACCGAATAGTTGAAAAATTAGACAATCTATTCAATCAGCTGGATAGCATAAAAAAAAGTATGTCAAACATACCTTTATTGCTCAAGGATTTCCGCCAGCAAATATTGACACAAGCGGTTACCGGGAAATTGACTGTGGAATGGAGGAAAGGTAAAAAGTTGGAGAAATGGAATTATGAATTAGCACAAGATTGTTGTGAAAAAGTTCAAAGTGGTGGTACACCCAAAGGAAGTAATTTTGATACTTCAGGAATTCCCTTTTTAAAAGTTTATAACATAGTAAATAATAAAATTGATTTTGAATATAATCCCCAATATGTTTCAGAATCAATACAAAATTCTCAAATAAAAAAGTCAATTACCTTTCCTGGTGATGTTGTTATGAATATTGTTGGTCCTCCATTAAATAAAATTGCTATTATTCCTGATGATTATCCTGAATGGAATTTAAATCAAGCGATTACCCTATTTAGAACTAAAAATTATTTATCTAATACGTTTTTATATTATTTCTTTTGTGAAGGTAGTTCTGTGAAGAGTTTAATTAATGAAACAAAGGGAGTTGTAGGACAAGTTAATATTTCTCTCTCTCAATGTAGAAATTTTTCAATTCCAGTTCCATCTCCAAAGGAACAGCACGAAATCGTTAGTAAAGTAGAAAGCTTGTTTGCCAAAGCAGATGCTATCGAGCAACAATACAAATCGTTAAAAGAAAAAATAGATAATTTGCCGCAATCCTTATTACACAAGGCATTTAAAGGGGAGTTGTCGGAGCAGTTAGATGGGGATGGGGATGCGAGGGTCTTATTAAAGGAGATTGAGACATTGAAAAATAGTGTAAAAAAACCTAAAAAGAAATAATTTTTATGAGAATTAAGTCATTATGGGTTTCTGAATATAAAAACTTAAAAGAAATTGATTTAAAATTTGAGTCTAATTTAATTACTCTTCTAGTAGGACAAAATGGATTAGGAAAATCAAATCTTATAGAAATTTTAACTATGATATTCAGAGATTTAGATTTATTAGAAATTGAAGAAGATTATACTAGTTGGTCTTATTCTACCGATAAAGGACAATTTGAGTTTATTATAAACTTTGAATGTAGCAATAATGATGTTATAATAACTATAAAAAAAGATTTTTTTGAAGCAAAAATTAAACCTCTAGGAATAGTTCAAGATTACGAGGTTTTGTCTTTTAGTGATTTCAAAAAGCAAAGAAAATTATTCCTTCCAAAATATGTTATTGGATATTATTCTGGGGAGAATAAAAGAATTAAAGAGCTAATTGAAATGCATGTTCAAAAGGAAAAAAAGAACCAACGTGATTTTCATAGACGTAAAACAAAACCCGAGCAAAGTTTAAGAAAATTATTTTTTGCAGAAAATTTCCATAGTCAATTATTGTTATTAACATTGGCTGTATATCGAAAAAAACTTGATTATAAAGATTTGATAGATAATTTTTTCTTTGAATATCTTGAAATTGAAAGCGTTGATAAATTTGACATTAGATTTAATAATCCCCCATCAAAATATTACCGAAAACTGAATAAATCGGCAGATTATTTTTTAGAAAATGTAACTAATAGAAGAGAAGGTGAAGAAGTTGAAAATCCATTTTGGAATTTAAAAGGTAAGATAAATTTATTACTCGAAATTTTATTCAATCATCATTTGGCTAATGATAGTTATTTAATTTATCCTAATGATGGCGAAGATAAAAGAAGATTTATTAATGAGTTTCTTGAATTAAAAAATACAACTATCGCAGGAATCCAAGAAGAAATCTATGAGAAATTTCCACATCCTTTAGATTTTTTTGATGCTTTAGAAAGTTCATCAGTAATTGAAATACTAAATGATATTGATATTACTGTAAAAAAAGCGGGTTTAGAAAATCCTATTAAATTTAGTCAGTTAAGTGAAGGACAGCAACAATTATTAAGCGTAGTTGGATTAATCTTGGTAACTGGTAAAGAAGATTGTTTGTTTCTTCTCGATGAACCAGACACCCATATAAATCCAAAATGGCAAAGAAATTTTGCTGGACTTTTGAGAGAATATAATTTGAATGGTAATAAAAGCCATATTTTTTTAGCTACCCATAGTCCTTTACTTGTTCAAGCTTATGAAGATGAAGATTTATTTTTATTTCGAAGAAATGGTGATGAAGTAATTATTGATACAGAAAATCATCAAATCAAAAATTGGAGAATAGATCAAGTACTGCAAAGTGAATATTTTCAAATCGAAAATGTAAGACCTCCTAGTTTAGATGATTTTATGACTAAAAGAGAAGAAATTCTTTCTAAGGTAATTGTGACTGAAAAAGATTTAAAATATTTAAAAGATTTAGATGAGGAAATGGGTTACTTGCCAAGTGGTGAAACATTAAATGATTTTAAGACGATTAGATTATTAAGAGAAGTAGTATCCAAAATACCTAAAAATGATTAAAATTTGTAGAGATAAATTTCCTCCTATAGATTTATTTCAAGTAGGTGTAAACAGAGGCTTTTCAAAATGGAGAATATATGAAAATACAGTCATAAACGATTTTCGTAAAAATTCTGATCAATTTATCAATGGAGATTATAATTTTAGAAGACATCCTTCTTATGATATTTGGAAAAATGAAATTATAAAAAACCAAGGACGAAAATGTTGTTATTGTGAAAAGCCAATTGCAAATGGCACTTTAGACCATTACAGACCTAAAAATGGTTGGCAGCAAAATCTAGGTGACCCTATATCTAAACCAGGATATTATTGGCTTGCTTATAGATGGTTGAATTTATTACTTACTTGTGGTGAATGTAATGATCAAAGTCAAAAAGGAAACTTATTTCCTATAGGAAATGTAAGAGCTACAAATCAATTATCAAGATTAAATGATGAATTAGCAACTTTGATTAATCCATATGAGGAAGATCCAACCCAATTTATATCTTTTTACAAATCAGATCCATTTTCAAAACATGCAAGAGGATATGAAACAATTAAAATATTAAAATTAAAAGACAGACCAGATATTTCAGAAGCTAGAAAGGACAACTATAGTAATTATAAAATGGCTATGAAAATAGCACAATTACCATCCCCTTATAATATTATTAGCCAAGAAGATATTGATGAAGCCAAGGAGAGAATAAGGGTAAAAATAAAAAGTAAAGAACCATTCTCGGGAATGATCTTAGAAAATATAAAAAACGATAGCTTTGATTAAAATGGAATCAACAATAAAAGAAAAAATAGAACAGTCTTTAAAAAGTGCATTTGTTCAACAAATTAGTAAAGAGCAGGATTTCTTTTTTCAAAAGGGTCAGGATGCGATAAAAAAATGGCTCAATTTTACAGTAAGTGATTTAGATAAAGCAGATTTAGAAAATCTGGCTAGTGATTATGAGGGCTTGCAAGTGTTGGCAAATCAGAGAGCAACAATTAATGAAATACTCAATCTATTATTTGAAATAGTTTCCTACTGTGATAGTAAGGCGAAAGATAAAAATTTTCACAACCAATACGATGATAAAAGGTCATTAGCAATGGCTTATGTAAGAATGAATCATTGGATTGAAAAATTAATATTATACAAATTCAGCCCAAATAATGTTCCTGTTGGTTCCATACTCAATGCAATAAATTATCTGCTTGATCCGGCAAACAACGCTACTATTTTAAGTGAAAATCATCGGGCGATGATTTCAAAAAAACTATTTGAAAAAGATTATGATCCAAATGAATTCATTAAAGAATTAAAGCAATATTTTTCTTCTTATCAAATTGTTGTTAGCAATTCAAAAAACTATACCTGTTTACTTTCTAGCATTATCTATAACATTAAAAATTATTGGTTAGATGATGTTATTGGATTAATGGCGTCTGATAATACAATTTGGAAAGATGATTTAATTAATGATATGAATGTGGATGATTATGCCGTCTTATGGAATAGTAAGAGACCAACTGGTACAAACGCTACGTTAAAACTGTTACGAAACAAAATTAATAATGATGAGTATTTCAAATTATTTTATTCAGTTCAAGGTAATGTTCAATATGTTGCAGAAATAATTGATTTTGTTGAAAATGACAATCAATTGAAACAAAAAAACTGGCCTTCAAAATTTAAAAAATTAGTATGGTATCAAGATGATTTCACTAAATATAAAGATGATAATAAGTCGGCAAGTATTGTTTTTCTAGCAAAGAATTTTTACAAAATTAATGCAATCCCTGCAAGTGAATTTGAACTTTATAAAAGCCATTCCTACCCTAGACAAGACAACTTAACTGCAATTGTTTCCGAGCCAGATATGACAATAATTCCTCCAGCAACAACAACTCCTGCAATATTTCCTGATATGAAAAATAATCATTCAAATTCGCTCAACCAAATCCTTTATGGCCCTCCGGGAACGGGAAAGACTTTTAATAGTATCAACAAAGCGCTTGAAATAATAAATGAAGAGGAAGAGAAAAATTTAAATTGGACTGACCGTAAAGCGGTTAAATCTCTTTTTGATAAAAGAGTAGACGAAGGTAGAATTGTATTTACAACCTTTCATCAAAGTATGTCTTATGAAGATTTTATCGAAGGAATAAAACCAGAAGAACCAGAAAAAGAAGGTGATCCGGTAATTTATAAAATAAAGTATGGTATTTTAAGAAATCATTGTATTGAAGCAGGTTTTGAAATTGCTCAATTAAGAGAAGATGATACTACAGAAGAAGTATTAGATTTTTCAATTCTCTATGACAAATTCGTTGAAGACATTGAAGAAAAACTCATTGAAGGTAAAGTAGTTGAATTAGTAATCAAGACTGGAGGTAAAGTACTTGTTGAGAGTATTTCTCAACAAGGAAATGTTATTATTAAACATCACGATGGCAATAGGTCTTACACGGTATCAAAAGCAAGATTGACTAAATTACAGTCAGCAATCAAGGACCTTAATGATGTCAGTAATATTAATGATGAATTCAGATCAATAATTGGTGGAAGTAATTCTTCCGCTTATTGGGCTGTTTTAAATGCTATTCGAAAAGAAAAAGTAAGTGTTCCAAAAAATAAAGAAAAAAGAAAATACACTTTTGAAGAAAAAAAGGAAGTTGTTCTTTCTCTTTCAAAATCTGATTTCAAAAATAAAGATGGAAAACCATTTGTCTTAATAATTGACGAAATCAATCGGGGAAATGTTTCTGCTATTTTTGGTGAATTAATAACACTTATTGAAGACGACAAACGTCTAGGAAAAGAAGAAGCATTAGAAGTAATGTTGCCTTACAGTAAAGAAAAATTTGGGGTGCCACCAAACCTCTATATCATTGGCACAATGAATACAGCCGATAGAAGTGTAGAAGCATTGGATACAGCGCTAAGAAGAAGATTTAGCTTTCAAGAAATGCCGCCTGTATATGAACTAAAAGAATTAGACTATAAAATTTTTGGTCATTACGCTTACGATGTCTTAAAAACAATAAACAAACGTATTGAAAAACTTCTGGATAAAGACCACGCCATAGGACACTCCTATTTTTTATCAAAAGACGATGATAAAATTATGGTATCGTTTTATAAAAACATCATACCATTATTGCAGGAATATTTCTTTGGTGATTATGGCAAAATTGGGTTGGTTTTAGGTCAAGGTTTCGTCAAACCAAAAGATTGGGATAATGAAGATAGATTCTTTGCTGATTTTGATGATGAAAGTGCAAGCGATTATGAAGACAGGAATGTATTTGAAATAATAAATTATAGCAATGATAAAACAGGTTTTGCGAATGCAATTTCTAAATTAATGAACATATAAGTTGAGTAAACCAAAAGAAAATATTGTTGTTTTCGAACACGTAGTACTTCGTTTTGACAAAGGAGAAAAAAAAATCACCGAAGATCAATTCAAAGCGCTGGAGCGATATTATGGTAATGGAGTGCCTTACTTTAAATTAATTTACAATGGTGTTCAATTTAACGAGCACGTGGGTGTTATTCAAATTGGAGATACACTAATTGAGGTATTGCCCAAAGCGGATAAAAATGATACAGATACCACAAAATGGCGTAAAATTCTAATTGGAATGCTCCGTGCCGTTGGTGGTTTTGAAATCAAAGAAACAAGTTCAAGTAATTTAAAAATCAAGCCCAATACAATATTGGACCTTTATTTTGAACTTTTTATAAAACAAGTGGAATACCTGTTACATTCAGGTTTAGTTAAACAATATCGGAAAAAAGAAGGAAATGTTACTGCTTTAAAAGGGAATTTACTATTCAACAAACACATCCAACAAAATCTTACACATCAAGAACGGTTTTATGTTCGCCACACAACCTATGATGTGGAACACACTTTGCATTTTATTTTATATAAAACCATTCGTTTGTTGAAACAAATCAATACGAATACTTCATTACACAGTCGCATTGGTGCTTTATTGTTACAATTTCCAGAAATGCCGGAAATTAAAGTTACAGAATCAACATTCAATAAATTAAATTTCAATCGTAAAACCCAAGATTACAAGAAATCAATTGACATTGCAAAATTGTTATTGCTGCAATACCACCCTGATATTACAAAAGGGAAGAACCACGTTTTGGCTTTAATGTTTGATATGAACTTGCTTTGGGAACAATTCATTTATGTCACTTTACGCAAAAAAAAGGAAGCAGGTACTACAATCACTGCACAAACATCAAAGTATTTTTGGAAACCGGAAAATGGAAGACGCTCCAGTATGAAACCCGATATTTGGATACAAAAAGGAAATGAAAATATTATTTTGGATACCAAGTGGAAAAACCTAAATGGCTATAATCCTTCACCCGATGATTTACGCCAAATGTATGTCTATCACGAATACTATGATGCGAAAAAAGTAGCGTTGGTATATCCAGGAAAAGAAAACAGTAATAGAAGCGGAAATTATTTAGATAAAATAAAAAATAAAGAAATCATTGATAAAGAATGTAGTGTACTACTAATTCCCGTTGAGAAAGACATTAAAGAATGGCAAACAGCCATTCGAGAAAAACTATTAGAATGGTTTAAAGAGGATAAAACAAAAGCTAGTTCCTAAAAAAGGTAAACATATAAAATTCATTACCTCATTCAGCTGCACAAAAATCGCTTCTAGTCCAAGTATTCCTAGCATCAATGCTGCCGTTGCTTCATAGCCTGTCCTGAGCGGCGTCGAAGGAGTAATTTCATATTTCAGATAACATTTATTATATTTAATGCTGTTTTTTAAAGAGGTATATTTTATGGAAACCATCGAATTTACCAGAAAAGAATTATACGATATCGTATGGTCAACAACACTTTCAAAGTTGACGCAGCAGTATGCTTATACCAACGACGGCATTAAAAAAATTTGCAAACAATTTGAAATCCCTATGCCAGATAGCAGTTATTGGTCAAAACTCAAATTCAATAAAAAGTTCAAAAAAGAAAACCTCAATCCGGTCTTTGGTGGGGTGGATAAAATCATTTTAACGATAAGGAAAGAAGGTGATCCAATAAATGTGGATCAAACACCTTTAACCATCAGAACCAAAGAAATTGAGAATGATCCCAATGCGCCTTTAACTGTTCCTGATGTAATAACAAAACCTGATATTCTTACAATACAAACCATTCAATATTGGAAAACAGCCAAGAATAATAGCTTTTACACTGATGATTCCAAATTACATTATCCAATTAGAGTAGAAGTAAATAATAGGGAAAGAGCTTTACGATTTATGGACACTTTTACAAAATTACTCAGACACAGAGGGCATACTATTTCTAAAGAATATCATCATACTTGCGTACTAATTGATGGAATTTTTATAGAAATAGATTTAAGGGAAGCTTCTAAAAGAGTTCCTGCAAAACCTCCTTTTAGCGGCACAGAATTAGAACCAATTGGCGAATTTATTTTTAAAATAGGCAAATATTCCAGAGAAAAGGAATGGCGGGATGGAAAAATTAAAATTGAAAATCTATTGGCAAGGATAGTGGCTAAACTTGAAATTTATGCTGAAGAGGAGATAAAAAGAAATGAAATATATCGTATTAATAAAATAAAACGCGAAGAAGAGCAAAATCGCCAGGCAGAAATTACTAAACGCAGAAATGATGAAGTTGAAAAATTCAATAACCTTTACGCCTTGTCAAAACAATACAACAAAACCCTTTTAATAAGACAATACATTGAAGCCAGAAAGCAAAAGGCAATAGCCAACAACAATCTAACCCCTGAAAAACAAGAATGGATCAATTGGGCAACCGACAAAGCAAATTGGCTCGACCCATTAATCAATAAACCGGATGAAATTCTGGATGCCGAATAAAGACTTTTAGTTTTTATTACTTAAATTAATTAATTGGTCAGCAATTTCTTCATAATACTTAAGCCTTTCAAGTCTTTCAGTTTCAGTGTATTCCGGATGTATTTTTTCTTTGAATTTTTTGACACTTAAGCCGATAAGTATAAAGGTAAGCGTTGTAAATGCAGCATTGCAAAAATAGCGTCTGGTTGGTGCCTCGTATTTTAGATAAAGCCCGGAGGTTAAATTGTAAATTTGTTGCGTTATCAAAGGATCTTCAAAAGTAGTAGCTTTATAATCCCGCACAAATTCATTTTTAAGCGCGTCAATTAAAAGCAAATTAGCCATCATTTTTTCACTGATAATTCCTAAGGCGTAACCCATTTTCGATTTTGAGGATAAGTCCCCTAACGGCCCTTTAAAGTCAAATAAATCATATTTGAAAGCCGGATCTCCAACCAGTTTAATTTTTAAGACCCTTTCAAGTTCACTTTCTAAAAAGGACGCGGCCATCAGTAAACAAGTACGATCAGATCCCTCTTTTAGCTCGCGTTGAAATGTTAAGGTAATTGTAATAAACTCTAAGTCTCTCTTTTTCATATATTTTTTAATTAATTAGTAAGTTCAATAAGTTGGAACAGACCTTGTCCAAATAATCCTTCCAAAATAAATGTGGTTTTTTAGCAATCTTTATAAGATGTAAATATAATTGGTTTGCATATATGAACAACTTATAATGAATAGAAATCTTGTTTTTTAATGATGTAAGTCTACGCATCATTTATGATGAATCAAGAATTCCACATTTCCAGCAGTATTTCATTCCTCCTGAACTCGTTTCAGGATCTTATCATTTGAAATACAATCATGTCAAATACAGCTTCCAATTCCGCTAAGTAAGAGCTTTTACCTGTCCTGCGCCCGCCGCAGAAAAGCACTTACTTTTTGCCATTGCTCTCTTTTGCTCCGTTTCCATAAGAATGGTCTCAACAAAACAGAATGTCTAACAATTATTCGAGCCTGCTTAAAAATCAATAATTAAAACAAAATCAATTATAAGGAATTAGATTACTGTTCCTGTAAACTTATTTTGCTTAATTTAGTCATTCATAAAAATTGCTGCTAATCAAAATAAATAAAATACAATATCTTTAATTAGGTAAATATTATTAACTAAGTGTAATGTTATAAGGGATAAAACACGTTGGCAACTATAAAGAAAAAAATATGAAATTTGAAGATTTAAAAAGAGTTAACCCAAAAGACTTAAGAGAAAAGACACCAAGTAATACTGGGATTTATTTTTGGTTCAAGAATGAAACAGACAAATTAATATATATAGGAACAGGTTCTGGAAAAAAGGGGCTCTACAATAGAATTGTCAGACAGCACCTTAATCCAAAATATATTGAATATAGAAGTGAGAAGCACTGTCAAGAAAAAGATAAATTTCAATTAAAACATCCAATAATGAAAGAAGTAAAAGGTGTTTTAAAAGCAGGAATTGACCAAAGTGCATTCAGAAAAAATATAGGAAGGACTTATCTAATAAAACCTGGAGTTGGAACTGTTAATTTTATAATGGAAAACTTATACTTAAAATATTTTGAAGTGTCTGACATAAATATATTAAAAGATTTAGAAAAGGAACTAATAAAAAAGCATAAACCTGAACTTAATATTAGTCATAAATATAAGCTTTCAAACCGATTATAGAATTTATTACAGCTTGCCAACACCTCATAAAATTTATGCTCAAATTGGATTTAGTACAAACCGACAAACATTCAATAATCAATTTACGAGTCACAAATCTTATAAAAATCCATTGTCTGTAATTTAAAACCGAAACGCTATTGAGAAAAAGAAAGAAAATTTGGGTAAGCATATTAGTAATTCTGATAATCGGATTTTTAATTCCTCAAAATTTGAAAATGCCTGTAAAAGGAGCTACTAAATCTAGCTACAATTCTAAATCATTTTGGGCTTACCCTTGGGGAAAATCTGTAACACACAAAGGAGTTGATATTTTTGCAAAAAAAGGAACTGAAATTAACTCTTCTACTTCTGGACTAGTTGTATTATCTGGAGAAATAAGTCTGGGAGGAAAATTCATTCTAGTCCTCGGACCAAAATGGCGATTACATTATTATGCACATATGAATGAATTAAAAACATCTTATTTTTCTTTTGTAAGTAAAAATTCGATAATTGGAACTGTTGGTACAAGTGGAAATGCTGCTGGAAAACCGCCACATCTACACTATGCAATTTTGACAATTATTCCATACGTTTGGAGAATTGATTCGGATAAGCAAGGTTGGAAAAAAATGTTTTATTTAAACCCAATTGAATATTTAGAAAATTGATAAATAAAAACTACCTACAAGTTATTGAAATTTAAAAATTAATATCTATATATAGGATATATCCTTAAATTTAAAAAAATCACTATGAAAACAATCCAATCAATTCAAAAGGTATTTATATTTTTTATTCTTATCAGTTTAATAGTTTCTTTTAGTAGTGGTAAGAAAGATAATGAGATAGCAAAATTTTCTTGCCTTATTATAAAAAGCTATTGATTTGGAAATAAATGGATTGAAAAGTTGGATAATTGGATAGTTTTTCATAATATTTGATAAATTGTTAAAAGAATTATGCTATGAAAAAATACATTTTCTCATTTATCATAATTGGACTAATTGTGTTCAAATCTCACTCACAACAAAAATCTCCCTATTTTAATACTGAAATTGAAAAGTGGAAAATAGAACTAGTTGCAAATGGAGAGGTTGGAAATCCTTGTCGAAAAGATAATGATGTTGAAAAATGGATGAAAGCAAATCCTAATGCATATTTTGGATTGCAAAAAATTCAATCAATAGAATCTGACTTTAATTCTGATGGAATTATAGATGGGCTTTTCTTCTTCCCTGCAGTAAATTGTGTTGGTGGAAATGGATATGGTTCTAATTTTGCGATGTTAGTATATTCATACAAAGGTCAAATTCTAACAAATAAAAATATCACTAAAATAATTGAACATAAAATAGAAGATTCTTTTATAGAAAAAGGAATTTATGATGTTTATAAAATCTATATATATTATAATGGACTTGGAAAAAGTATTGTCGGAAAATACTCAGTTTGGACTGATGATGACGCAAGTTGTTGTCCAAGCATAAAAGGAACTTTTAATTATAATCCAATTAATTTTTCACTGACAACTAAAGGTATAAAAAAATAAAAAAAGTATTGGTAGTAATAAAACTTCCAAGAATTGGAATTTTTCATCATTTGGTTAAATTATATGATTCTTGAATAAATAATAAAATTACGAATTGACACAGCGGAAATTATTAAACGAGAATAAATGAAAAACAGAATCGGAACTAGAAAATATTAAGACTTAAAATAAAATTATGTTTGGACTATTTAAAAAACATCCAAATTTCAACTCACCAGAAGACAAGTTGAAACACGAAATGCACACAAAAATTGCAAACAGAGCTATTCTGATTTATAGGGAAAGTCCTTTAAAAGGAACTATGCTGGAAGGAAGAGCTTTAGTTGATGGAATAAATCAAGCGAAAGAGTTTTACTCAAATCGTTCAATTTCAATTTCTGAAGATTACAGAGTTAGCAGAGAAAATACGATTAAAATTATTGATGAATGTGCACGTTCTGTATATAATGAATTAATTGAAAGCTAATATGAAATATCATTATTTAGTAATATTCACTTTCTCAAGAATGAGAAAAGCTATGCTTTGTGGGAAGATGTTAATGGAATAACATTAAAATAATAGTTTATGTTTTGGGCGATAGTAATTGGAGGTTTTTTACTTTATTTGTTTATTTCAACAAAAAAAGAAGAGGTTCAAAAAGTACAGAACCAAGGAGGCGTTTTGGTGAAGTATCAAACATTAACTAATCATTTTCTAAGTATTCCAATGATGAAAGTTGAACAACGTAGTTCAACATCAATTACAATGGCAGTAAAGGAACCTAAGGTTGTCACTAGATTTATAATTAGTCACGGTTTTGAAAATGTATCTGTTTTTTGGTTTCACAAAAGTTTGTCTTTTGGTGAGCATTCTTTGAATTGGCGATTTCCAGAGGGGATGGAGCAATTGGCTATGATTAAAGAAATTGATGAGGAGTTGTATAGGTATCAAATCAATCTTATGAATGGCTTTTAAAAGTTTTTTATAGTTATGTTAATTTTTATAAATTTAAAAAATAAACATTTAACCTGAAAATTAAATTAAAAAATGCTAGATATTTAGCTAGTCATAACAGGTATATAGAAATAAAAATAACTCAACAATTTTTATATAAAATATTCTATCTTAAATTATGTTCAAAAAATTCAAACAATTAATAGGTGTCAAAGAATTATTTAAAGAGCAAGTTGGTAATTACTTTTTTTATGGAAGCTGTAGATGGGAACCAAACAATGATTTAAATATTATTGATTCTAAAAAAGTTGAAACAATATTCTTCTTAAACACTTATGCTACAAATTCAATGAAGTTAATAATTGAATCGCTTAAAGGTAAGAAAGAGTATCACTTAGAAATACGACCAGAGACTAAAGATTCCATCCTAATTCTTAATGTGGTGGACTTTGACTCTAACCATATTAAATTAAGAGTGTTTCTTAATAAGGAAGTAGTGTTTTTTAGGATACAGAATGAAAATACGGGTTTCTACTTTAGTAAGGAAAATTTGATGTATGAAAAGGATATGTTTACTCCAAATATTCAAAAATCTAACAAAGAAGGAAAAAAAACACTTGAAAATGAAAGATTAAGAAAATTTGAGAACTTAATAAATGAGCTAATTACAATTAATCCTAGGTTCGATATTATTAGGAAGACTGAAAAATATGCAGTCCTTTACTGTAATTCTAGGAGATATAATTTTACCTTAAAATTAAGTAACAAAAGTGATGGATGGTTATATTTTGAATATTCAGCAAACAACTATGCTAACTCAACGCAATGCAATATCATTTCTGAAAATCTATTGAATTTTGATGAAATAAAAGATGCTTATGAGTTTTTGGAGAGTTCTATTATAAATAGAAACAAGTTGTTCTCCATAAATTATAACCCACTTAAAAATTATGAGATCCAAAAAAATGTTAATCTTCTTAGCATAAATTTAAATAGTGATAATCATAATGAATTACAATTAACTTTTGAATATGGCATAATAATAAATGTAGATTCTTATGCTCCATATGATGAGTATAGCTGGGAAATAATACCTGAAAAGGTATTTGTAGAAGATGACATTATAAATCTCGTAGAGGATTCCACACAGCTTTTATTTGGCGATTGGGATTTTACCCGTCAAGAATCTGATGAAAAATTAGCTTATTGGTCAAATAAAAGATTTAAATTGAATCCCGATTTTGATGAGTATGTCTTAGTTGGAGCAGATAGACTTATTGATAGTAATTTTAAATTAGAAATTAATATTCAAGGAATTCAAGCTATTGAAAGTCTTAAAAAGCTAATTGACAAAATAACGAGTTCAAATCAAAAGATTAAAATTGTTGAGCAAGATGAACTAGGAAACATACTGTTCGAGTTATTCTCATTGCACTATAAATTTTCAATTAGTCTAAAACTGAATTTATCCAATGGGATACTCAAGGTTGATTATAATGTTTATGATTTTAGTGGAGAACGTTTACTTAAATTAATAGACCCGAAAACTGTAAAGGAGTTTGAATTAGTAGATTTACAAGATGTAAATCACGCCTATGATTTACTAGTTAAAAATATCTTAAATATTAACGAGATATCAAATATCAATTATAATCCATTTAGAAGTTCTGATCATAAGAAAAGTGTTAAATTATTAAAGATATCTCAAAAAGTAAATAATGAGATAGAGTTAGTTTTTGAATATGGTATAGAGGTCAGGTTTCAAGCTAAGAAGGATTATAGTGACTTTGATAATCCAATGGAACCAGAAAATGAGATTCCGTATAAATATGAAGTTACACCGTATAATTCGATGCTACCCGATGAAATAGAAGATCTGGTAGATCATTGTTACGCTCTTATTTTTGATTACTATGATCAAAAAGAGGTTAATCGAATATTAAGAGTAAATGCTGATTGGGAATTTAAATTGAATCCAGATTTTAATTGGGATTAAGAGCCTGAAAAATTGTAAAAGTCATTCTTAATAGTGTTGTTAATTTTTAAAATTTTATTGTTATGACTGTAATTATTATAATTGTTGTAGTCGCTTTCTTATGGTGGTCTTTAGTTCCGCCTTCAAAACCAAGAGAGCCAAATTTGAATGATTTAATTAATAGTGCCCAAAGGAGAGATGGGAATTATTCTAATGTTTACAAAAAAAAGTTAGCTGGTAGTGATTTTTATTATGTAGGGAAATCTCCTGAAAATCCAAATGATAAAGTAGTTTTTACAGGTACAGATAATGAATGTAGTTACTATGCTAACAAATATGATAATTATTAGAATAAATGAGTAATTCTTTCCGTTAAGCCAGTATTACAAAATATATATTAATCAAAATCAGAGCTATGAAATTAACTTCCAAAGGAACCCTATCTAATGATGTTAAGTCTAAATTTATTAGAGCTTGCGAAAGGTTAGATGCTAGTATTTTTGAACCTTATATTGATGAAAACCAATATTTTCAAGATTTGGACAAATACAGATTCTTACAGTCCTTAAAAGATGAATTTGATAGGGTAAAAGGAATGGGGATAGAATCTACAGTTCTAATAAAAGGAATATGTGAAGGATGCTATCCTGGTCAAGATAGCTACCAATTTTACGGAAAGAACGTAATACCAGAGTTTTCATATGTAATTCATAAAAAGGATGGAGATGTTTCAGATATTTTGATGTGCAACTCTAGTTCTGGAGCGTTAGTGGTTAAAGCTGAAATAATAGCAAATTATGACTTCTGGAAATAAGCTAAAACCAATAGCAAGTAGACTAATCCTAATATTAGGTGCACTATTACCGATAGACTGCAATGAAAAATATACTACTAATCCAGCTTGTATCGCAGAGGGTTTTGATTTTGCAGTAAATAAACCTAATGCTTAATTATGAAAAGATTCATTAGAAATATTGCAATTCTTATTTTTCCATTTTTGTTAATGATTATAGTAAATGAAGTCGTTAGACCAACAATTATGGAAAAACCATATTCAAAATATGAGATAACTGCGATGAATTCCATTGATAAAATTTCAGATAAATGCACTTGGATTTGTCATAACAATACAAGATTTTGTAAAGAGAACCACGTAATATTCTTGAAACCGTATTTTAAATACACAGATACTATATACTTTGGAATAATTAGTATGTTTCAGAAAACAGGAAATTATGGATTAGCTAATATTATTTTTCTTGTTGTTCTATCTCCATTGTTGATTTGGTTTTTTATTATCAAATCATTAAATATACAAGATGAAATTAATAAACTAAAGAAGCAAAAATGAATATTTTAGTAGAACTCGCCAAGTTTATTTATGCATATTGCACTGATTTGCTTATCAACTTAGCAAATATTTTCAAAGTATCTTATTATGAAATAAACTTCTTAATATTTTGTGTGCTTTATCCAATATTGATATTTGGCTCAATAGGACTTTATGTTATTCAAAGGAACAGATTAAAAAAAATAATAGAGCATAAAAATAAATATAGTGCATTCGGCAGATAGTACTAAAAATGAAGTTTAAAGTAATAAAGAAAAATATTATGAAAAAAGATTTAAAAATTAACACGTTCTATATTATAGTTGGATTAGCTAGTTTCTTATTTAGTTTTCTAGCGGTTTTAGCATTAATGCATTTAGGAAAGATTAGCTACAATTACCCTATGACTCAAGTTGTAGTTAAAGATTTTGGTAATGGGCTTAAAGAAGTTCGAGAAGATATAAATAGACAAGACTATATTACATCATTTGAATTTATAACTCCAATGGGGGAGAATTTAATTTTACCTGGTGGGGGTTGGCGGGTTATAGATATAGATTATGGGTTAGGAGATTTTCATACATATCGAAATAGATTAAAATTGTATTATTTGGCAACCTTAAAAGAATTTAGATATGTCTTAATAATTTGGGCAATTATATTTGGAGCAGTATATTTTTTTAGAAAGTTTAAAATAAAGTTAATTTAAGATACAGTTATGAATTTTAGAAAAATTAAATTTAAGTTAATAAGAATATTTTTTTTACTGATTTTAACAAGTTCCTTTTCTCAACAGGAAAAAGTCAATGTTAAATTGGATAATAAAAATGGCTTTAAGGATTTTAAGTTTGGAGAATCAGCAATTTTACATCAAAGTTACTTGAGTAAGTTGAAAAACAGTAGTGTAGAATATAATTTAACTCACGAAGGAGAGAGAGGATATAAAGTTTATGATTACAATAATAGAAATGTAAATGAACTTTTTGGTTTTTATTGGACAGATTTGCGATTGTTGTTTTTAAAAGACCAGTTAATATCTATAAAAGTAGATTGGAAATATGATGAAGAATTATTACCAGATATATTAGATGATATACTTTATAAATTACAATCTGTATTTGGACCAGCAGAAATTAATCATAATATTCTATGGGATGAATATCTTTGGAGTGGGCAAAAAGTTAAAATGAAATTACTTGGGAAACTAAATGCTAAAGCTTTAGAAATTGGTTATGGAAAATCTACGACATTCTCTTTAGAAATAACTGCACCAAGATTGGAAAGTAAAATTCTTTATAATTTTGAATCTGAATTTTGAGAATATTAAGATGTTTATTTGAATATACTTTTTGAAGCTAAACAATGTTAATATATCATATTAATTTAAACTATTTTTTGATGAAAAGTAGCCTAATCCTCATAATCGGAGCACTATTATTAATAGGATGCAATGAAGCTATTCCAACAAATCCAGAGTACGTTTCTAATGGCTTTGATTTTCCAGTTGGTAAGCCAAATGCTAAAGGCTATTACGATGCACAGCCATATGGCAAGAACCGACATTTAGGAAGCGACTGGAACGGAAAAGGCGGAGGAAACACAGATTTAGGGGACCCTATTTACAGTGTGGCTAATGGCTATGTAAAATCAGCTAAAAATCTAAAAGGAGGCTGGGGCAATGTGATAAGAATAATACATACGCTACCAAATAGAAAACAAGTTGAAAGTCTTTATGCCCATTGTGATAGAATAATTGTAAAACCTAATACTTGGGTAAAGAAAGGTCAGAAAATCGGAACAATAGGCACTTGTAATGGTAGGTATATAGCGCACCTTCATTTTGAAATACGAAGTTTTATAAATATGAAAATCGGAGGGGGGTATTCGTGGTTTACATTAGGGTATTTAAATCCTACGAAATTTATTAAAGCTAATAGAAAGATATCAAGATAGAGGATTAATAATTAGATATATATTTAATTGATGTGGAATTTAGCAGTAACGCAACGTAGTAATATTTATGAAAAAATGAACATTGGGAATCCATCATATTTAAGTTTGAACAAATAATCCCCCACAAACTAAAACCCAGCATTTTGCAGAAAAAGCAAAAACTCCCTGTATTTTAGTTTGTTCCGCACCCGGCCGCATAGTTGTTTTTAGGTCACATTATTTGTAGCCATACAATAATAGCACATTACTTTTTTGTCGTTCCTAAAAAAATTAATAAGCTATTGCCAGCGCTCAAACAAATAATCCGCCATAAAAACAACCCCAAGCTAAGTAACATAATTGCTGTTATAATACTGCCGACATCCGCCCCGCCACGCCAAAGCCGTAGTTATAACAAAAATTATGTTAAATAGCCGCCTAGCCGACGCGCAAATCCATCGCTGCTGCCAGCGCACTAGGTACATTTTACATTGCTTTTGTGAGTGCTATACCAACCAAACAGAACATTCTAGTAAAAATAAAACCCTCATTTAAACAGAAGCCTTAAGCACCCACAAAACCAAATTTGCCCACAAGCGTATTGTTTTTTATTTGCCACCATCACCTTGCCAATTGCTTACCCAAAAAGCCGATGCCATACCGTTCCAAACAACCCCACTTTTACCTTCCGACTTTCCAATTCCAATCAAATATATGGCACCAACTTTTTCAGGAAAGCAATCAAAAACTTCCAGATCAACAAATATAAAAACAACACCCTTGTTTCGCTGCTGCCACCGCACTTGGTATATTTAGTTGGGGCAATCTTCCATTTCCCCAAACCCCTATGGATGCCTTTTTTTTTGAAATAATGCCAACACATCCCATTTCATAACCACCATCCCGATTCACATTCTTTCAAAAAAAACAGCTCAAATTCCCCCCTCGCCGGATTGCCCTCTCACAAATTTGATGTTCAATACTTCCTTTTGATTCTTATTTCGACAAACCAAAACCCAACTGACTGACAAATGAAACCTACCTAAACCCAATGTAAGTGCCATATATTCCACCCGCTTAAAAAAAACGCAGAAAAGCAAAGCAAATGCCCATTTTTTAACGCTATAAACGAAAAAAGCCCCGAATTTCGGAGCTTTTTTGCTTGATTTTAAACTTTTTTACTTTTCCGGATCTGTTTTCTCTTCGGATTTTACGCCAGTTTGGGAAACGGCCGTAATAATACTTCCGCCCAGGATCAAATATCCTGCAGCCGAAACTATTGCGGCAGGTAATGCCACCGGAGAAGCAATGATAATTCCGCCAACGGATGCCAAAGCAATCCCGATAGTGCGAAGAACTTTAAACCATTTCGGAGTTGGTGCCAAAACTCTTTCTGCTAAATTCATTTTGTTAATTTTCATAATCTTATTTTTTATGGATGAATAATTCTAAATCGTGTACTCTTTTTTCGATGTATTCTACTTTCTGGTTCAGTAAATCGTTGCCACTTTTGAACTCGGTTTTGATGATTAAAACCATTGTTTTTACTTCAATCAAATCTTTTTCCACACTCTTGAAATCAGTGTGTAATTGCTTGATAAAATAAGCTACAACCGATAACAAAAGGGTGATCAGTGTTCCAAAAAGTGCTGCGATGGTATTGATATTTTCCATTGGATTGGCTTTTTAAAATTGAAAATTATTCTCAATGGCAAATTTGTTGGAAGGATCTTCCGCCAATGCAACCAGCTTGGGATAAATAACTTTGTAAGCTGCAATGCTTTGAGAAACTTGAAAATCACCATCAACAAACTGAAAACCAAAACCGCAAAGCGGACATCCGGCAGTCTCTTTGATTGTGTTTCCGGTATGGATATAAACAAAGCTGAAATTCGGCAAGCCGTAAATTTCAATCATTCCCTGGTGCAGCTTTCCAAAAGCTTTTTTGTAAACAACATTTTTAGCGCCATAAGTGTTCAGTTTTAATTCATAAACACCTGTAGGAATGGCAGTTTGAGAAGCAATCTTTATCTCCCTGATTTTATCCTCTAGCAAATAACATTGGAAAATTCCGTTGATGTACAACTGGCTCAATGTGCTTTGTTTGCCTTGGGCAACCCTAATTATTTTATTTTCCATTGTTTTGTTATTAAGGAGTTGATATAAAAAATCCCTCGTTTTTGGCGAGGGATCCTTTTGGGTTTTTCCTAAAAAGCGTCCTCGACTTTTAAGCAGTTACCACTTGCAAACAAGTAGTAATTTGGACCAACTTTTTGATAGAACTCAATTCCAACACACTGCAATACTGTTGTGTTTACGGTTGGCAGAACTCCACCAGGTAATGTTGCAGAAATTGTAGTTGAGGGAACCGCTTCATACAAGTCCAAAAAATCACTGTATTGAATGTCGCTTATCTCATTCAAAGCTGCATCCATTGGGTCGTAACTGTTGGTGGTGGCATTGTATTCAAAATCACTCACCACGGAAAGAGAACTGATCAAACGGAAATGTGTGGCTCCTGATGGAGCACTCACCAAATTCGCTGGATTAAAAGCATCAACAATGAATTCTCCACTTGCTCTGTCAACGGTATGAGTTAATGAGTATGGAGGATTGAAAATCCCGTTGAAATTCGCGTTTTTGTCAAACTCAAAACCTTTCAAGTAACGACGTTGTGTGCTGATTTCAATTTTTCTGTAACCTCTCGCTTCGGTTTGGTCTTCCAAATTGATTTTCTTCATAATAGAAGTTAAACGCCCAGTCAATTGACTGTCGGACATTTGTTTCATCACTTGTGATAAACCAGTACGAACCGATTTCCCGGCTTTGGCACTTGCGCCAAATTCGTTCATATTCTCACGAGTTCTTTCGAATTCCGGTGCTGTGAGCACCTGATCTCCAGTAGGACCGCCAACCATTCCTGCGAAGTAGCCTTCTTGTCCTTTAATTTTAAAGTGTCGGATGTCTCCAAGAGTTCCAACATACTTAATAACACCTTTCTGTCTTGCCATTTTTTCTAATTTTAAAAAGTTAATATTTGCTTGCAATTGCTTAATCAAATTTCGATTATTATCTTTGAATAAACAACTACTAATACACTGTATATCAATGCAATACAACGCAAAAATACCTTTCACAGTGGAAACCCACTGGCAAATTGAAGAAGTCCTTGACGGAGATAGCATCATCATTTGCCATCGATTCACCGGATTGCGAAAAGAAATCCGTCTTTATGGTTTAGATGCACCAGAAGTAAAGATCAACAGAAAGATGAAAGAGGACGAAGAGAAAAGCAGTTTACCGGCCCAATTATTAATGCAATTTGGTTTGCAATCCTTGCACTTCGTTTTATCGGTTGCACCGCCTAAAACGGTTGTAACCATAATTACGGAACAGGAAAACTATTACGACTACTGGAACCGGCAATTGGGATATGTGATTTTGCCTGGTGGATTATGTTTAAACGAGCTACTTTTAATAAATGGGTATGCTAAAGCAACTCCACAATATTACTGTGGCCAGCTTGCAGCGTATCAAATGATGAATCGCCAAGCGCAGCTCAATGGTATCGGGATTTACAGTCAAGTAAAAGTATTCTGATTTGTTGTACTTATGTTGTACTATAAAAGGTTAAAAAGTCATAACTACTAATAAATACACTACCTCACAGGCGTAAGGAATATATACTCCATACATAGTGTTATAGTGACTATAACATTAGGACTAAAAATTGCTAAAAATTTCAATCAAATTCAGATTTGCTGCTGTATTAAAAAGACAGCACGACCGCACGACAACAAAATAGACCGCACAACTGCACGACCAAACGACAACAAAAAAGATCGCACAACTGCACGACTGCACGACAACAAAAAAGACTGCACGACTAATTCTAGTTTCTTATTTTGCCTAAAAAACAACCAACAACTAACAACAAATTCGTATATTGCAGCCACTTTAAAAACAGTGTCTTTTGAATAACTCGTTCGATAAATATCAAAAAAGAAGATTGAGATCTTCCTACCTTTCCGTCATCATAAGCATTGCTTTGGTGTTATTTTTAGTGGGACTTCTAGGTCTTATTGTGCTAAAAACCAANNTCACTTATATTTCAAAAGATGAAGCCGCCAAAATTTACAGTGCCGACATTGGCGAAAACTTTTTGGAGTTTTTGGGTGAGAATCCGCTTAAAAATGCCATTGATATTTCACTGAAATCCGAATTTGTGACGCCAGAAATTATGGCAGGCATAGAAAAAGAATTGGTGCTTAGAAACATTGTTTCAGAAGTTACTTACGACAAGCCGCTGATTGAATTACTCTCAAAAAACATCAACCGACTAAGCTTTTGGATGCTTATTTTTAGTGCGCTGTTTACCTTAATTGCCATCGTTTTAATCAACGGATCTATCCGTCTTTCAGTATATTCAAAACGATTTACCATCAAAACAATGCAAATGGTGGGCGCCACAAAAAGCTTTATTCGCGGTCCGTTTATTTGGCAAAGCGTAAAACTTGGCATTATTGGCGCATTGGTTTCCATTGTGGGTTTGCTGGCATTCATTTCATATTTGAACAAAAATATCCCTGAGTTGGAACTGTTTTCCGATATCAATATATTGGGCATTGTGTTTCTTGGAATTATCGGATTGGGAATCCTCATTACCTGGTTAAGCACGTTTTTTGCAACCCAGCGATTTTTAAACCTAAGAAGCGACGAACTTTATTATTGATAAAAATATAAGTCCTGTAATTACTGTAAATTTATAGTGAGCTTGTCGAACTACAAATAATTTTTATGATGAACCAAAAAAATAAAGAAATAAAAAGCAAATTCCTTTTCGGAAAAAGAAATTATGCAATTATGTTAATCGGTCTTGCTTTTATTGGACTTGGATTTATTTTAATGGCAGGCGGCGGAAGCGACAATCCCGAAATTTTTAATCCCGAAATGTACAATTTCAGAAGAATTCGTTTGGCGCCAACATTGGTAATTATAGGTTTGGGCATTCAAATTTATGCCATTATGACCAAACCTAAAAAATAAGAATGAATTATATTGAAGCTATTGTTTTAGCCATTATTGAAGGAATTACCGAATATTTACCCGTTTCTTCAACCGGCCATTTAATTATTGCATCCTCTTTTTATGGCATTGCCGGCGACGATTTTACCAAATTATTTACCATCGTAATTCAGCTGGGCGCCATTTTAGCGGTGTTGGCTTTGTATTGGAAACGCTTTTTTCAAAGTGTCGATTTTTACTTAAAACTTTTTGTGGCATTTTTGCCCGCCGTATTTTTCGGATTGCTTTTTAACAATTATATTGATGATTGGCTTGAAAGTCCCATCATTGTGGCCATTACGTTAATTTTGGGCGGATTTATTTTGCTGAAAGTCGATGATTGGTTTAAATCAAATGAAATTTTGGATCCCAACCAACCTTATAAACATACCGAAATTGGTTACGTCACCGCACTTAAAATCGGATTTTTTCAATGCTTGGCTATGATCCCGGGAACTTCCAGAAGCGGTGCCTCCATCATAGGAGGGATGACCCAAAAACTGAACAGAAGAACCGCTGCCGAATTCTCTTTTTTCTTGGCGGTGCCAACGATGTTTGGCGCAACTTCAAAAAAGTTGTACGATTATTACAACGCAGGTTTTACCTTAAGCCAGCACCAAATTAATTATTTGTTGATTGGCAACGTGATTTCTTTTATCGTAGCCTTGCTCGCCATCAAATTTTTTATCGATTATTTAAGCAAAAACGGATTCAAATTGTTCGGTTATTATCGGATCGTTTTGGGTGTTGCTTTATTGCTGATTCATTATTTTGTGATGCCTTTAACCGTTGTATAATGCTTACTGGAGAAGATTTTAAAAACGGACAAATATTGTTGATTGACAAACCTTTAACCTGGACTTCCTTTCAGGTGGTCAATAAATTACGTTGGAACATTCGACATAAATTTGGCCTGGGTAAAATAAAAGTGGGCCACGCCGGAACGTTAGATCCGTTGGCAACCGGTTTGCTAATTATTTGCACCGGAAATTTCACCAAAAAAATAGACGAATATCAGGCGCAAGTCAAAGAATATACCGGTGAAATTACATTGGGCGCAACAACCCCAAGCTTCGATTTGGAAACCGAAGTGGATGAAAATTTTCCGGTTGATCATATTACGGCTGATTTAATCCATAAAACCTCAAAACAATTTGTGGGAGATATAGCGCAAATTCCGCCTATGTTTTCTGCCATCAAAATGGCTGGAGTTCGTATGTACGATTTGGCACGTCAAGGAAAAACACGTGAAATTACATCGAGAAACATCACCATCCAAACTTTTGAAATCACCAACATTACAATGCCTAAAGTGCAATTTAGGATTGTGTGCAGCAAAGGAACCTACATTCGTTCCTTGGCCTATGATTTTGGAAAAGCATTAAATTCGGGCGGACATTTATCTCAATTGCGACGCACTAAAATTGGCGATTTTAACGTTAATGATGCTTTAGAAGTAAAAGATTTTATAGCCAATTTATAACCTTTCCTCTGATGCAAAAGGCATTTCTTATTTCGATGCTGCATATTTCAATGGGTATATTTGCCCAAAACAACATTCATTATAATTTTACCGTCAACACTACTTTTATGGCAAATGAAAATTTCGGAAAATATGATGAGTATGCCGAAGAAAGAGATTGGAATATCATTTTGCCAAGAGCCTTAATGCTAAGAAACGGGTTTGATGTTACTGTAAATCATTTTGTGTCAGTGGGATTAAATTTGGGTCTCGATTGGCATGAAGATTTGGATGTGCTCGCCGTTCCTTATTATATTGATACAAAATTTACGATGCTTAGAGATGGCAATGACCGGCTTTATATCGGCGGAGGCTATGGAAAATTGGTAAAATTGGGAAAGGCTTTTGAACGCGGACTGTATTTTAAGACGGGAATAGGTTATCAAGCCACTACAGAAAAAGCACATAGTTTTATCATTAACATCGATTTTCACCAAAAGAAAATGGAAAATTTTGAAAATGGAAGGCTCAATAGCCTTTCTTTAGGTTTGGGTATGAGTTTTTTATAAAAATCAACCCAGTCAGCTATCCATAATATTGATTTCATCCGCTAGGCGAAAAAATCAAAAATCCTTAATACAAATCTAAAGGAGCGGAGCCGAAGGGCGTAAAACTTTGCGAACCTGAAACTTGGAACAAATTACCAACTTTTACCCAATAGGAGCCAAAGTGAACAATTAAGATTCCAAGTGAAGCGCTTCAGCTTGTTTCAATATTTGTTCAATAATTTTAGGAATGGCATTTTTTACATTCGGACTCAACTCAATAGTCATCGGAACCAATTCTTCAATAGAAACGGTAAATAAATGAAGATCGGGTTTTTCTTCCATTAAATAAACGGCTTCAATCATATCTTTTAGGCCAACATCGTGCACGCTTAATGCAGAAGGAAAATCGGAAGCAAATTTTGGTCGAATGAGCGAAATGGTTCCGGCAGGTTTTCCATCCATCGTGGCATCCACAAAAATAATGGTTTGGTAGGCTTCAAAACAATTCAGCAATAGGAAACCGCCAGTACCGCCGTCTAAAATATCGACATATTCCGGCAATTTTATTTTAGCCATTTCTTGCATCACGTGAACACCAATACCTTCATCGCCCATTAAATAATTGCCTACGCCGAGGATTAAAATACTGTTCGATTTGTCTTTTTCGAAAAAATAGGAATCGCTGCTGATAGCTACGGGAGTTCGTTCTTTTATGCTCATATTAACTGTTTAAAAAAAGTAAATTCATTCGGCTTGAAAAAAACAGCGGCAGAATGAACTTACTTCAAAGTTTGGTTTAAGGGTTATTTTTTTGGGATTAAGGATTATGGAAGATCGGGTCTTACTAACCACTCTTCACACTTGACACTTTACACTTCACTTTACTTTTTTTCTTCTACTTCCTTAACTTTTTTTAATCGTTCTTCCCTCACAAATTTATAGCCGCCAAACATTGATGAAACTTCTGCGCGACCTTCCAGCCAGTCGTGAAAAAACACCAAATACACGTGGATAATCACAAAAAGAATGAATCCCCACATCGCAATATGATGAATGTTACGCACCATAAAGTCGCCGCCAAGCATTGGTGTTACCCAGCTAAACATTTTTGGCAAAAACCAAGACGAAGTGTCGGCATACAAAGCAAAGCCTGTAAAAACGGAGATTAATGCAATCACAAACAGGATGAGGTACGAAAATGCCGCCACACTGTTATGGCCAATGCTGATGTTTTTTAATTCAGGTTGCTTGTCGTTCATCAATAAAATATCATTTTTTATGACGTGCTTAAAATTACCCCACCTTTTTTTATCGAAAGGCCATAAAGCACGCCAACTTGCAAATTGGTTCCCCACAAATGACCAATACACGCGTAAAATCATATTAAAGAAGAAAATGTACGCGGCGATAAAATGAATATAACGAACAATCCCAAAGGAATGCAAATTTGTTGCCTCTGCATTTGAAAGCAGTGCGGGCGGATTGGCAATTAAAAATCCGGACAGTGTGAGCGCTAATACGCAGAGCACATTTACCCAATGGAAAATCCGAACCGGCAATTCCCAAACCAATACGCGTTGAAAGTTTCTAGTTTCCATAATTTATAGTTTAACTGTCACAACTGGCAATGTTTTGAACCTGGGAAATATGATTTCCGTGTTCATCATATAAATGTACGGCACAAGCCAAACAAGGATCGAAGGAATGAATGGTGCGAATAATTTCTAACGGCAATTCAGGATCTGCAATTGGAGTGCCGATTAAAGCAGCTTCATAAGCCGATCTTTGTCCTTTTGGATCGCGAGGTGACGCATTCCAGGTAGATGGAACCACCATTTGATAATTTTCGGTTTTTTGATCTTTAATGGTTATCCAATGTGCCAAAGCGCCACGAGGTGCTTCCATAAAACCGACACCTTTGGCTTCATTTGGCCAGCTGGAAGGTTCCCAACTGTCCATATTTGCCATACGTTCATCACCATTTTTAATGTTGTTCATTAAAGTGTTGTAGAATTCCAAAGTCCAATTTGCAACCAGTTGCGTTTCAATTCCGCGGGCAGCTGTTCTTCCCAAGGTTGAAAACAACGCATCAACAGGAACATTTAAATGTGTCAATGCGGCATTTACGGCAGCTTGAATTTCTTTATTTCCACGGCCGTAACCTACCAATAAACGGGCAAGTGGCCCAACTTCCATCGGCAATCCTTTCCAGCGTGGCGTTTTAATGAAACTGTATTTTTCTTCCACATTTAAAAAGTCGTAAGGAGGTTTTGGTCCGGAATATTTTATATTGGTTTCACCTTCCCAAGGATGTCTTCCTTTGTCTTTTCCTTCAGCATAATCATCATACCAGGAATTGTTTACAAATTCTTCAATTTCTTCGCTGTTTCTATGGTCAACATCAAGCACTTTAGACAAATCATTATTTAAAATAATACCCTGTGGAAATTTAAAGCCCGACATATCAGCATAACCATTGGTTGGAAAATCGCCATAAGACATATAATTTCCGAATCCTTTTCCGATAGCGCCCCAATCTTTATAGAAGGAAGCAATGGCCAATAAATCCGGGATATAAACTTGATCAATGAAGTTTTTTCCTTCTTGCAATAATTTTCCCACGTGAGCCAATCGTTCAGCATTTAAACCTCCGGCACCATCTGAATTTATAGCGCAGGCCATACCGCCAACCAAATAATTAGGGTGCGGATTTTTACCTCCAAAAATGGTATGCACTTTTACGATTTCTTTTTGCCATTCCAAGGCTTCCAAATAGTGTGCAACTGCCAATAAATTAACTTCAGCCGGCAATTTCATTTGAGAATGTCCCCAGTAACCGTTTGCAAAAATGCCCAACTGGCCGCTTTCCACAAATTTTTGAACCCTATTTTGCACATCAGAAAAATAGCCCGGTGAACTTTTTGGCCATTTTGAAATGCTTTGTGCAATTTCAGAAGTTTTCTTAGGGTCTGCTTTTAGGGCGTTTACAATATCCACCCAATCTAAAGCGTGTAAATGATAAAAGTGAACGGTATGGTCGTGCATATACAAAGCGCCTTCCATAATATTGCGAACCATTTCGGCATTTGGCGGTACGGCAATTCCCAAAGCGTCTTCAACGGCTCTTACGGAAGTTAATGCGTGAACGGTTGTACAAACACCACAAGTACGTTGCACAAAAGCCCAAACATCTCTGGGATCTCGTCCTTTTACAATGCTTTCAATGCCACGAACCATGATGCTGGAACTGAATGCATCTACGATAACACCGTCTTTAATTTCTGCTTCTATTCTTAAATGACCTTCAATTCTGGTGATTGGGTCAACTACTATTCTATTTGCCATTGGATTTTGTTTTAGAAGTCAATATTTTTTTCATTGTTTTTAGCTCTTTTGGTTCTCTCTGACAGCTCTTTTCGCTTAGAGATATTTGCGGCAACTCCGTGTAAAACAACGCCTCCAACAACTACGGCGCCAGCAACTTTACCAACGGTATCTGCATTGCTTTCAACTGCAAACCCAGGTATTTTTGTAGTTCTTTCATAGAATGGTCCATTGTCCCAGAAATTTGCTTCACTGCATCCTATACAACCGTGACCGGATTGAATTGGATAACTAACGCCATTGTTCCATTTTATGTTTCCGCAGGAGTTATACGTCATAGGCCCTTTACAGCCAACTTTATATAAACAATAGCCATTTTTGGAATTTTGGTCGTCAAAGGTTTCCGCAAATAAGCCGGCATCATAATATGGACGTCGATAACAGGTGTCGTGCACCCGTTTTCCGTAAAATGCTTTTGGCCTTCCCAGTCTGTCCAATTCCGGCAACCTTCCGAAAGCAACCACGTGAACAATAACACCAGCCATCACTTCGCCGATTGGCGGACAGCCGGGAACTTTTATAATAGGTTTGTTTTTTACTATTTTATGGATAGGTGTTGCGCCCGTTGGATTTGGTTTTGCGGCCTGTACACATCCATTAGAGGCACAGCTTCCCCAAGCAATGATTGCTTTTGCGCCTGCAGCTGCTTCCAAAAATGTTTCTTTTGCCGATTTACCTGCGATACAACAATAATTTCCGTCATCACCTAATGGAATGGAACCCTCAACACAAAGTATGTATTCTCCTTTATATTTATCCATAACCGCTTTTTTGGCTGCTTCTGCCTGATGCCCGGAAGCCGCCATTAAGGTTAAGGTATAATCCAAGGAGATTTTGTCTAAAATAATATCAGCCACAATTGGGTGATTCGACCTGATAAAAGATTCACTGCAGCAAGTGCATTCTTGGTAGTGCTCCCAAATAATCGGTATTCTTGGCGTTTTTTCCAAAGATTCGGCTATTTGTCCAACCATAGAAGATTCCAAGCCCATAAAAGCTGCCATATAAGTAGAAAATTTCAGAAAATCTCTACGGCTATAACCTTGCTTTATAATGCTTTCGTAGTAGGTGTCGCGTTGTTCGTTATCGATAGGCATAAGTAAAGTTTTTAAGTAATGAAAAAGCCATTTTACTCGTGTGCTTTATGTTTGAAATAAGCACAAATCTAAAGTACAAATTTTTTTGGATAAATTTACCGTAACTAGTTAATTTAGAATGGTTTAAAATAAGGTAAATAAAGCTTTAATGCTTATTTAAACCAAATAAAAATAACGGAAGAAAATAAAGATACACCTCTTTATTTGAAGATAATTTGTAAATTTGAATATAAACGGCTTTTTTAATTATGCACGAACTATCCATAGCATTGGGAATTGTTAAGATTGCTGAAGATGAAACAGCGAAAGCAAAGGCAAACAGCGTAACAAAAATTGAACTTGAAATAGGTGTTTTATCGGGTATTGAACTTGATTCCTTAAACTTTATTTGGGAATCGGCCATTAAGAATACAGTGCTTGAATTTGCTGAAAAAGAAATTATTGTCATTAAAGGAAAAGGAAAATGTGTTGATTGCGATACGGAATTTGAAATGGAAAACTTATATGATCCTTGCCCCTATTGCCAAAGTTATTTTAAAAGTATTTTGCAGGGAAAAGAATTGAGGGTAAAAGCATTGGAAGTCATTTAAAACTAATTTAATTATGTGTGGAACTTGTGGCTGCGGCACCGAAAATAACGGTCCGATTATTTTAAAACCTGGAGAGGAAAATCATTCTCACGGGAATCATCATCATCATCACGATGGACATTCGCATTCGCACGATGAACATCATCACGACGGTCATTCACACTCGCACGAGCACAACCATCAACACAAAGTATTGGAAATTGAACAGGACATACTTCAAAACAACCAGCTTCTGGCAGCAAGAAACAGAGGCTATTTTGAAGCAAAAAATATTTTCGCACTCAACTTGGTAAGTTCCCCGGGCTCAGGAAAAACAGCGCTTTTGGAACGCACTTTGGCCGATTTAAAAGAGGAAATTTCGTTTTATGTAATTGAAGGCGATCAGCAAACTTTAAATGATGCCAACAGAATTGCCGCGCACGATGTTCCTGTTGTTCAAATAAACACAGGAAAAGGCTGTCATTTGGAAAGTGATATGGTTTTTGATGCCGTGAAAAAGTTAAAAATTAAAGACCATTCGGTTTTAATGATTGAAAATGTGGGCAATTTGGTTTGTCCGTCTATGTTTGATTTGGGCGAAAATAAACGCGTTGTTATCATAAGTACCACCGAGGGTGAAGACAAACCCATCAAATATCCCGATATGTTTTATACTTCGGATGTTTGTATCATCAATAAAATAGATTTGCTGCCTTATGTAAACGTAAATATTGAAAACATCAAAAATTATGCGCTGCAGGTAAATCCTAAATTGCTGTTTTTTGAAGTTTCCGCAACTACAGGCCAAGGAATGGAAGCTTGGTATCAATGGTTAAAAGGCCCCCTAACCCCCGAAGGGGGAATTTAAACCGGAAAGCAAAATTTTAAAATCGTAAATCAAAAATCGTAAATCAACATGTGTTTATCAATTCCCGGAAAATTAATAGCAATTACCTCTCAGCTGGATGAAACTTTCAGAATGGGGAAAGTGTCTTTTGACGGAATCATAAAAGAAGTGAGCCTCACTTTGGTGCCTGAAGCCAATGTAGGCGATTACGTGTTGGTTCACGTGGGCGCCGCCATTTCTACCATTAATGAAGAAGAAGCCAAAAAAACTTTTGACATCCTAAAACAACTTGGGGAACTTCAGGATTTAGCCCCCTAACCCCTGAAGGGGGAACTGATTTTTAAAAAAAATGAGGGCTAAAATCATAAACTGAAAGATTAAAAATTCCCCCTTCGGGGGTTAGGGGGCCTTTATTCGTAAGAATGTTTGTATGGTTGGCCGCTAACGATTTTCAACAAATCGGATTCAACGGAATCTCTTGGATATTCAACAAATCGTCCTATTTCTATATTGTTTTTATAAACAATAAAGGTAGGAACTCTATCAATATTCAAACCTTCCTGTAAATTATCGGGCGTTGTTTTGCTTCTGTTTACCGTAATCATTGTTAAATTATTGTAATCAAAACCTGCTTCATCCAAAATTTTATAAAAAACGGGTGTTTGTTCCTGGCTATCGCCGCACCAAGTTCCCATAAATGCTTTTATTTTGATATCTTTTAATAGCGGAGTTAGTTTTGCCATCACTTCTTTATCAGTTTCATAAGAAGCGTAATTTGGTGTGAACCACTCATTGAAAGGAGCTTCAAGAAAACTTTCTTTATTGGCAACTCCAATTAAATTTCCCGAGGGATCTTTTATAGCGGTCGCAGTATTTTTTTGGGCGGAACAACTCATAAGGCTTAATATAAAGACAGAGAAAATTAGTTTTTTCATAATGTATAAAATTAATGTGTCGTAAAACTACAAAATTAAATTAAGGAATGGCGCGTCATTACAGCCGGTTTTTCAATTCCCATAAGTTCCAGAATTGTTGGTGCAATATCGCCTAAAACGCCATCTTCAATATATTTCAAATCTTTATCCACTAAAATCACTGGAACCGGATTGGTAGTATGTGATGTGTTCGGTGTTCCATCAGGATTTATCATTGTTTCGCAATTTCCGTGGTCGGCAATGATGATGGTGGTATAATCGTTTTTTAAGGCGGAAGCCACCACATCTTCCACGCATTTATCAACGGCCTCACAGGCTTTTATCGCCGCTTCCATCATGCCTGTATGTCCAACCATATCGCCATTGGCAAAGTTTAAACACACAAAATCGACTTCTTTTTTATCCAATTCGGGAATAATGGCATCGCGAATGTCAAAAGCGCTCATTTCGGGTTTTAAATCGTAGGTGGCCACTTTTGGGGACGGGCATAAAATGCGGATTTCATTTTCAAAAGTTTTTTCCCTTCCCCCGGAAAAGAAAAAAGTAACGTGCGGATATTTTTCTGATTCTGCAATTCTGATTTGTTTTTTCCCGGCTTTTGCCAACACTTCGCCTAGCGTATTTTCCAAATTGTCTGTTTCGTAAATGATGTGTACATTTTTAAAAGTATCGTCGTAACTGGTTAAGGTTACATAATATAACGGCATTTTTATCATCCCAAATTCAGGAAAGTCTTTTTGTGATAATACATCAGTAAGTTCGCGCCCTCTGTCAGTTCTATAGTTGAAGAAAACCACCACATCATCCGCTTTAATTTGTGTTTTTGGCTGGCCATTTTCATCGGTCATAATGATGGGTTTGATAAACTCATCAGTCACATCATTGGCATAACTTTCTTCGATGCTTTTTAATGCATTGGTCGATTTTTCGCCTTCAGCATTTACAACCGCATCATAAGCCAATTTTATGCGTTCCCAGCGTTTATCCCTGTCCATCGCAAAATAACGTCCTGTAATTGTTGCCAATTCACCGGTAGTTTCTTTCATATAATTTTGAATGGTTTCTATAAAGTTTATGCCCGATTTCGGATCACAGTCCCTTCCATCGGTAAATGCGTGTAAAAACACATTTTTTAAGTTGTGTTCTGCAGCAACATCAAGCAATCCTTTTAAATGGTTGATATGAGAATGAATCCCACCATCTGAAACCAGTCCCAGTAAATGAATATTTTTATTATTTTCCTTCGCGTAAGAAATCGCGTCAAGCAATGCTTTTTCTTTTCCCAGTGTTTTATTTTTAACCGCCAAATTAACCCGAACCAAGTTTTGATAAACAATTCTTCCGGCACCTAAATTCATATGTCCAACTTCGCTGTTTCCCATTTGTCCTTCCGGCAATCCCACATATTCTCCGTCGGTGCGCAAACTTGCATTCGCATATTTGTGGTACAAACTGTCTATATAAGAGGTTTTTGCGTTATAAATTGCGGAAACTTTAGGGTCTTGGGTAATTCCCCAGCCATCTAAAATCATTAAAATCACTTTCTTGTTCATAAGAAATAGGTGTTATTTTGAAAAACACAAAGATACAAAGTATTCATTTGAAGCGCTTTTGAATAGCTCATAAATTCTTGTGAAAATTACTAAAACGATTGAGTAAAGCCCTCTAACCCCCAAAGGGGGGACAGAACGTAAAGAAAATGTTCAATGAACATTTTTAGTGAATGGGCCAGGTGGCGCGTTGGCCGTTAAAAAAATGTTTGGTATACATTTTTAGCGATTGAGCCAGCTGGCGTAAGGGCATTATAAAATTATAGATGAAGCTATTATAAGTTGTAAGTTCAAAAATTAAACTGCTAAAAATTGCGTTTATTTCTTATACTTTTCAATGGCTGCCTTTATTTTTTCAATCCTGTTTTCAGGATCGGGATGCGTGCTCATTCTTTCTGAAGTCTGATTTGGGCCTGCGGCATCTTTTAAAATTTGCATTACACCAATCAGTTCAATCGGATTGTAACCGGCATCAATCATAAATTTTACGCCCAATTCATCACTTTCCAATTCATCGTCCCGGCCATAACTTAAATTGATCACATTGGCGATGGCGGCTGCGCCCTGAGCCGTGCTCGGATCGATACCAACGGCAACCCCGCTTAAAATTCCCTCAGTCAATCCTTGTTTTGCCAAACGTTCTGCAGAATGCCTACCAACAACGTGACCAATTTCGTGTCCCAAAACGCCTGCAAGCTGGTCTTCATTTTCTAATTTTGAAAATAAAGCATAAGTGATAAAAACCTGTCCGCCCGGAAGCGCAAAAGCATTGATGGTTTGCGAATCGGCCAACAAATGAAAATCGTAATCATAAACCGTTTCTTTGGCAACGCTGCTGTGAACCAGTTTTTGGCCAACCTGATCTACCAGATCCTGAGATTTTTGATCGGNNCTTAATGAAATATGTTGTTTTTTGCCCGTAAATTCGTTCACCTCACTTCTCGAATAATATTGAAACAACGTAAACAACACAATACCAACGCCAAGCAGCAGTTTTATTTTTGAATTTCCTTTTAACATATTTTTTATATTTTGGCTAAATATAAGCAACTCGAGTTATTTTTTATAAATCAAATGACAGAATTTTTAAAAATTGTAAATTCACGGCGTAAAAAGCAAGAAATGAAAGAAACGATAAAATTCAATAAAGTTACCGAACGGTTGCCAAAACACTTGCACCAGTTTATAGTGAAGCAGCCTTATGCTGAATATACGGCCCAAAATCAGGCGGTTTGGCGGTATGTGATGCGAATGAATATTGATTTTTTGAGTAAAGTGGCGCACGAATCGTATTTGGAAGGCTTGAAAAAAACCGGTATTTCTTCAGAAGAAATTCCGAGAATGGAAGGAATGAACCGCATTTTAAAAGACATAGGCTGGGCAGCGGTTTCTGTGGACGGATTTATTCCGCCCAATGCTTTTATGGAATTTCAGGCTTATAATGTGTTGGTGATTGCTTCGGATATCAGAACGATAGACCATCTTGAATATACGCCTGCGCCCGATATTATCCACGAAGCTGCCGGCCACGCACCAATAATCGCAAATCCGGAATATGCTGAATACTTGCGCCGGTTTGGAGAAATTGGCTGCAAAGCAATTTCTTCTTCGGAAGACTATGAAATGTATGAAGCCATCAGATTGCTTTCCATTTTAAAGGAAGACCCAAATTCTTCCGAAGAAATTATCGAAAATGCGCAACAAAAAGTGGAAGAGTTGCAAAATACGATGGGAGAACTTTCCGAAATGGCCCAAATACGCAATTTGCATTGGTGGACGGTTGAATACGGTTTAATCGGCACCTTGGAAAATCCGAAAATCTATGGCGCCGGATTGCTTTCTTCCATAGGCGAAAGCAAAAAATGCTTGACCAACGAAGTTAAAAAAGTGCCTTATTCCATTGAAGCAGCGACGCAAAATTTTGACATCACCAAACCACAACCTCAACTTTTTGTAACGCCCGATTTTGCGCATTTAAGTTTTGTGCTGGAAGAATTTGCCAATAAAATGGCATTAAGAACTGGCGGATTGAGCGGTGTTCAAAAACTAATAAAATCTAAAAATATTGGCACGGTGGAATTGAGCACAGGCCTGCAAATTTCAGGTGTTTTTTCCAATGTGATTGTTGATGAAAACAAAAAACCCGTTTATATTCAAACATCAGGTCCAACCGCTTTGGCGAGCAGGGACAAGGAATTGATAGGCCACGGAACCGATTATCATCTGGAAGGATTTGGAAGTCCGCTAGGAAAATTAAAAGGCATCAATTTGGCCATTGAAGATATGTTTCCAAAAGATTTGGAGGTATACGGAATTTATGAAGGTAAAAAAACCACTTTGATTTTTGAAGGAAATGTTAAAGTGGAAGGCGAAGTTATCACCGGAAAACGCGATTTAAAAGGGAAAATTTTACTCATTTCTTTTAAAAATTGCACGGTAACACATAATGATACAATTTTGTTTCAGCCAGCGTGGGGAATTTATGATATGGCGGTTGGAAAAGATATCATTTCTGCCCACGCCGGGCCGGCTTCCGTGAATTCTTTTAAGGATTTGGGAGAAGTTTCAGCTACCAAAACGCATAAAATTTCTTATTCAGAAGAAGAAATAAAGTTGCATAAAATGTATCAGGAAATTGCTGAAATGCGAAAAAACGGCGATGTGGATTTTTTGAGACTTGACTTGATTTTTGAAGAACTGAAGGTAAATTTTTCCTCAGATTGGTTATTGCCTTTGGCGATGTATGAACTTATTTATCAGTCAGATACAGAAATAGAAACCGAAATTTTGGACTATTTAATGAAGCTTAAAAAAAATAAAAAACACGAACAACTTATAGCCAACGGAATTAGCCTTATTTCAAAATAGCGTAACTATAGTTACCTATGTACCATTTTATTGAATTATCTTTGCCTAAATTTTAAAATTAAAAAGAATGGGTTTTTTCGGATTATTTGGTGGTGGAAATGCAGGAGCTTCAATTGAAGAATATTTAAAAGAAGGCGCTGTTGTTATTGATGTAAGAACAGTAGAAGAGTTTAAAGAAGGGCACGTAAAAGGCTCAAAAAATATGGTGCTAAACGCCATTCCAACGAAAGTGGCTGAGATTAAAAAAATGAATAAAAAAGTAATAGCGGTTTGCAGAAGCGGTGCAAGAAGCGGACAAGCAACGTCATTTTTGAAACAACAGGGAATCGACATTATCAATGGCGGTCCTTGGCAAAATGTGGCCAAATTTGTAAAATAAGGAATAAGTACTTTATATAAAAAAGGGAAAAGCAGCTGTCTTTCCCTTTTTTATTTTAAAAAAATATGAATTCATAAAATCAACTAACAAATTTATTTTCTTTTTTTATATATTTAGAAAAAATATTTAACTAACTAAAAATGAAAAAATTACAAACGCTATTTTTTTTAATCCTCTTAACAATTAGTTTAAATGCTCAAAATAATACTGTAGATCAGTTAATTATAGATGTTGAGCCCAAGGTAATTGAATGGCGAAGACATTTTCATGAAAACCCAGAATTGTCTAATAGAGAATTTAGAACAGTTGAAAAAATTGCAGAATATTTAAAAAGCTTAGGATTAGAAGTTAAAACAGGAATTGCTCACACAGGTGTTGTTGGAATTTTAAATGGAAATCATCCAGGCCCGGTTGTTGCTTTAAGAGCAGACATAGATGCGCTGCCGGTTACTGAAAGAACTCCTGTACCGTTTGCTTCAAAAGTAATAGACACGTACAATGGTGCCGAAACGGGAGTAATGCACGCTTGTGGGCATGATGCTCATATGGCGATGTTAATGGGAGTTGCTGAGGTTTTATCAAAAATTAAAAATGAGTTGAAAGGAACTGTTTTATTTATTTTTCAACCTGCTGAAGAAGGTGCGCCAATTGGCGAAGAAGGGGGAGCAGAATTAATGATAAAAGAAGGGGTTTTAAAAAATCCGAATGTTGATGTAATTTTTGGGTTGCATATTTCATCAAAGACAACAGTTGGACAAATAGAATATAAACCTGGTGGGATTATGGCTTCTGCACAAACTTTTACAATTAAAGTTAAAGGAAAACAAGCTCATGGCTCAACACCTTGGCTTGGAACAGATCCAATTGTGGTTGCTGCTCAAATTATAAATGGATTACAAACAATTGTGAGTAGAGATACTGAATTAACAAAAGAGGCAGCTGTAATTAGTGTAGGTATGATTAAAGGAGGCGTTAGAAGTAATATTATTCCCGAAGAAGTTGATATGATTGGAACCATTAGAACTTTAGATTATGAAATGCAAAAAAAAATACACATTGAAATGAAACATAGAGTTCCTGCAATTGCTGAAGCTTTTGGGGCAACTGCAACTATTGAGATTGACAAAGGTTATCCAATAACTTACAATAATGTTAATTTAACAGCAGAAATGGTGCCTTCTTTAGAAAAAGCTGTGGGGAAAGAAAATGTAAAATTAATAAGTGCAATTACTGGTGCTGAAGATTTTTCATTTTTTCAGAATGAAATACCAGGTCTTTATTTCTTTGTAGGGGGGAAACCTGTTAATGTTGAAAAAAAGGATGCAACTGGACACCACACTCCAGACTTTTATATAGATGAAAGCGGATTTATTTATGGTGTAAAATCTTTTGTTGAATTAACAATTGATTATATAAATAACAATCAAAAATAAAAGGTTAAAAAATAACATGAAAATTCCTTTTTAAATCAACAATTTTTTGATTTAAATTTTCTAAAAAAGCCTTGTATTCTCTAGAATCCGGATTGAAAGGTTTGTGCGCCAGTCCTTTTTGGATGGTTTCAACTTCTTTCATCACTGAAAAAGTATTTTCTTTAATCCAAACGTGATTAAATTGTTCCCAAATATAATCGATGGCAGTTTCATTGGGATGAATCATATCGCTGTTATAAAATCGGTATTCACGCAAATCGTCTATCATTATTTCAAAAGAAGGAAAATATTTACCGTTTACTTCACCTAAAGTTTTGTGGATGGCCGTAATTAAATGCGCTTTGCTCAGTGAATTTTCCACAAAACCGTCTTTGATATGGCGCACCGGTGAAACCGTAAAGATAACGGTTACCTTCGGATTGATTGCTGAAATTTGATGGCAAATATTTTTTAATGTAGCTGTAATTTCATCCACTGAAAGCAATTCTTTTGCAAACTTTTTTTGGGGAACTTTATGGCAATTGCCAACAACGGCATTGGTTTCAATAAATCGGTAAGTAAAAGAAGTTCCCAAAGTAATAATGATGTGCGTTGTTTCTTTTAGCCGTTTATTGGTCGATTTAACAGCAAGGTTTAAATTGTGAAGCAATTCATTTTTAACCGTAGCGCTTAAATCGGAATGCGCATCAAAGCAATGCCAGCGTTCGTTCAACAAAAAAACATCGCTTTCAGAATATGTTTTTTCATTTAATGAATTTAAAATTAAAGTTTCAATGGCTTTCGGATTGAACAAAATACCAAACGGATTGCTGGCCGCATCAAATTTATAATATGCCAGTTTTTTGCTGATATTTTCTGAAAAACAAGAACCAATCAACAACAATTTAGAAGCATAATCAATTTGATTTTCTTTTTTTTGAAGCTGAATGTTGGTCCTGAAATTCATTTTATTTAATGTTTATATGTTGAATCGTTTATTTGTTGAAACGTTACGTTTTTCGGCTTTAAACATTATTCCCCCTTCGGGGGTTAGGGGGCTTTTAACTTAAATATTCTTTGCCTTTTAGGAGTGCCTGCTCAATTCCTTCAGGTTTTTTGCCGCCTGCAGTGGCAAAATAAGCTTGTCCACCGCCGCCGCCTTCAATCAATTTTCCCAATTCACGCACCACTTTCCCTGCATCCAATTTTTTTTCTTCCACCAAATTTTTGGCAACATAACAGGTTAAAAAAGCTTTACCGTCCGTTTCGGTTCCCACCAATAAAAACAGATTTTCAATTTTATTTCCCAAATCAAAGGCCAAATCTTTAATGCTGTTTTGGTCCAAATCCAGTTTTACGGCCAAATAGTGAATGCCGTTAATTGTTTCAACTTGATTTAGTAAATCGCCTGTCAAATTTTTGGCTTTGTCTTTTTGCAAAGCTTCCACCTGTTTTTTTAACAGGGCATTTTCTTCCTGCAAATCAATAATGGCTTTCACCGGATTCTTGGTGTTTTTCAACACTTCTTTCACTTCAGAAAAAACCTGCGTATTTTCAAGAAAGAATTCTTTTGAGGCATCACCAGTAATGGCTTCAATACGTCTAACTCCGGCTGCAATGGCGCCTTCCGACACAATTTTAAAATGCCAGATATCGCCCGTATTTTGAATGTGTGTGCCACCACAAAGTTCTACGGATTTTCCAAATTGAATGGCACGAACCGTATCACCATATTTTTCCCCAAACAAAGCCATGGCACCTTTATCTAAGGCGGTTTTTATGGGGATATTCCGATATTCTTCCAGCATCAATTTGGAATCAATGCGTGCGTTTACAAAATCTTCAACGGCACGTAACTCATCAACAGTTAATTTTGCAAAATGTGAAAAGTCGAAACGCAAACTTTTTGAATGTACTGCCGATCCTTTTTGTTCCACGTGCGTTCCTAAAATTTCACGCAAAGCCTGATGCAGCAAATGGCTGGCGGAATGGTTACAGGCCGTTCTGAATCTTTCTTTTTCATCAACCGCCACTTTAAAATTTTGGGTTGGATCTTTAGGCAAGCTTTTGGCAAAATGAATGATTAAATTGTTTTCTTTTTTGGTGTCAACTATATTAATGACCTTTCCGTCGCTCATTTCAATATACCCTTTGTCGCCCACTTGTCCGCCCCCTTCCGGATAAAAAGGCGTCATATTAAATACCAATTGGTATAAATCGCCTTCTTTTTTGGACGACACTTTTCTGTATTGGGTTATGGAAACATTGGCTTCCAAAGTGTCATATCCTATAAATTCTTTTTCTGCATCTTCTTGTAAAATCACCCAATCATCAGTTTCAACAACTGCGGCGGCCCTTGAGCGTGTTTTTTGTTTTTCCAGTGCTGACTTAAATTCCATTTCATTTAAAGTCATTCCTTTTTCGGAAAGAATTAATGCTGTTAAATCAATCGGGAAACCAAAAGTATCAAACAATTCGAAGGCTTTTTTACCTGAAACTTCTTTTCCTGCAGTATTTTTAATAATGCCGTCCAACAAAACCAATCCCTGATCCAAAGTTCTCAAAAACGAATTTTCTTCTTCTTTAATCACGTTGGTCACCAGTTGTTTTTGTGATTTAAGTTCAGGGAAATAGTCGCCCATTTGCTGACTTAAAGTGCTCGCCAATTTGTAAATAAAAGGCTCTTTGGTGTTTAAAAATGTAAATCCGTAACGAATGGCACGTCGCAAAATTCTTCGAATTACATAACCGGCTCCGGTGTTTGAAGGCAATTGTCCGTCGGCAATTGCAAAAGCAACCGCACGAACGTGGTCGGCAATCACGCGAATGGCGATGTCTGTTTCTTCATTTTTGCCATATTCACTGTTGGTAATCGCTTCAATTTCTTGGATTAACGGCGTAAAAACATCGGTATCGTAATTGGATTGTTTCTTTTGAAGCACCATACACAAACGTTCAAAACCCATTCCGGTATCTACGTGTTTTGCAGGTAATTTTTCCAAAGAGCCATCGGCTTTTCTGTTGAATTCCATAAAAACCAGGTTCCAGATTTCCACCACCTGCGGATGGTCATTGTTTACCAGACTTCTGCCGGAAACTTTTGCTTTTTCTTCCGCAGACCTAATATCTACGTGAATTTCAGAACAAGGTCCGCACGGTCCTTGCGCGCCCATTTCCCAGAAGTTGTCTTTTTTATTTCCGTTGATTATTCGGTCTTCCGGAACATATTTTTTCCACAAATCGTAGGCATCCTGGTCGTATTCCAAACCATCGTCTTCCGAACCTTCAAAAACGGAGACATACAAACAATCTTTGTCTATTTTATAAACTTCAGTCAGCAATTCCCAGGCCCAGTCAATGGCTTCATTTTTAAAATAATCGCCAAAACTCCAGTTTCCCAGCATTTCAAACATTGTGTGGTGGTAAGTGTCCTTCCCCACTTCTTCCAAATCGTTGTGTTTTCCTGAAACCCGTAAACATTTTTGCGTATCGGCAACACGTTTATCCACCGCAGTTTTTTGTCCCAAAAAATACTCTTTAAAAGGCACCATTCCCGCATTGGTAAACATAAGCGTAGGATCATTTTTCAACACCATTGGAGATGACGGTACGATTGCGTGTTTTTTTGAAGCAAAAAAATCTAAAAATTGTTGACGTACAAGTTGTGATTTCATATATTTTTTTAATGTTCTTTTATTAAGTCCGTAATCCTATTTTAAGTAGTCTTGATTGTTTCAGACTCCATCATTATTGACATTTTCAAAATTATTAAAGGACAAATTATCTGTTAATTATATGCTAAAAATTAGCGGGTTTGCCGATTGTATAAAACATTTTGTAAATTTGTCGTTATTGCTTCAAAATATGAGCCAATACTTGACGCAAAAATAATATAATTTTTATACAATGGCGAAGGTAAAATATTATTACGATCCAGAATCATTATCCTATCAAAAGATCCGTCCAAAAAAAGGGGAAAATTTAAAAAAATTGATGTTAACATTGGCAAGCGCCACAGTTTTTATGATTTTGGGGTTTGTTGTTTTTACCAATATTTTTGAATCTCCCAAAGAAAAAGAATTAAAAAGTCAGTTAGAGTTTGTAAAATTAAATGAAGAACTGCACGCCAAAAAAATTGTTCAGTTATCAGAAGTTCTAGCAGATATCCAAGAAAGAGACAATAACATTTACCGTTTGTACTTTGAAGTAAATCCAATTCCCGATGAACAGCGCAAAGCTGGTTTTGGCGGGGTAAACCGTTATAAAGCGTTGGAAGGTTTCGACAATTCAGAGATGATTATTGACGTGACCAAAAATATGGATATTTTGGCAAAACAACTGTATGTGCAGTCGAAATCGTTAGATGAAATCGTAAAATTGGCAGAGAATAAAGAAAAATTATTGGCGGCAATACCGGCCATTCAACCTATAGAAAATCAGAATTTAACCCGTATGGCTTCTGGCTACGGATGGCGATCGGATCCCTTTACGAAAGCCAGAAAAAAACATTTGGGAATGGATTTTTCTGCACCTGTTGGAACTCCGGTTTATGCTTCAGGTGACGGTTACGTGGAACGCGCCGACCAAAATTCTGCCGGCTACGGAAAGCATATCAGAATAGAACACGGCTTTGGATACATTTCCCTGTATGCGCATTTAAGCAATTACAACGTCAGAAAAGGGCAAAAAGTAAAAAGAGGCGATTTGATTGGCTTTGTTGGAAATACCGGACGTTCACAAGGTCCGCATTTGCATTATGAAATTTATAAAAACCATACAGCGATAAATCCTATTAATTTTTACTACGGAAACTTGTCGCCGGAAGAATTTGAAGCGATGCAAAAAGCCGCACAAATTGAAGGACAATCTCTTGACTAATGCATATAGATTTACCTGAAAAACGTTATTACAAAATTGGCGAAGTCGCCAGCGCATTTGGCGTTAACACGTCCCATATTCGATTTTGGGAAAATGAATTCGACATTTTAAAACCAAAAAAAAATAAAAAAGGAAATCGTCTTTTTACCCAAGAAGACATCAAAAATCTGAAACTGATTTATCATTTGGTCAAAGAAAAAGGCTTTACCTTAGAAGGGGCAAAAAACAAAATGAAGGAGCAGCCAAAAGCGGTAAAAAATAACCAGGAAATTATCACGCGGCTGGAAGCCATCAAACAAGAGCTTATTAAAATTAAAAGCCAAATTGATTAGTTATTTACTTGCCTAATTTGGACTTAACAATAAAAACAATATTTTGGAGGGCGTTCCCCGCCAGCTGGCCGGTCGGGCTTTTCGCTGCAAGTCCTCGCACGCCCAAAAGCGTGACTGCTAGCTTTACGCTGCAAACTAGGTTCACTGAACTCTTATAAAAAATAATAAATGGGTGAAGTAATCCCTAACGCAAATAACAAATGCAAACAAAATAATTTTTTAATTCAATGTTAAATGTGACAATCAATATCGTAATTTAGCGTTAAAATGTAACAAAATTGTTTTTTGGTACACCAATCAAACAAATTATTAACAATCAAAAATAGTAAAAAATGAAAAAGTGGTTAATACCTGTAATTATAGTAGCGGTACTGGCTTTCGCCGGTTATAGCTGGGTAAAAGGATTTTACAACACGGCAATTCAGTTGAATGAAAATGTTTCAGAAAGTTGGGGAAATGTGGAAACAGCCTACCAACGCAGAAATGATTTAATTGGTAACTTGGTAAACACCGTAAAAGGCGCTGCCGATTTTGAAAGAGAAACGTTAACTTCGGTAATCGAAGCGCGTGCAAAAGCAACTTCCGTACAAATTGACCCAACAAACATTACGCCTGAGCAATTGGCGCAATTTAACCAAGTTCAGGGCGGTTTAAGCGGTGCTTTAAAAAGCTTGTTGGTGACAGTTGAACGTTATCCCGATTTAAAAGCAAACCAAAATTTCCTGAAATTACAAGATGAGTTGGCAAGTACGGAAAATCAGATTTTAACGGCCCGTACACGTTTTAACGAAGCCACCAAACCATTTAACACCCACGTAAAGAGTTTTCCAAATTCAATTTTAGCCGGATTTTTTAATTTTGACGGCAAACCGTATTTTGATGCCGAAGCCGGTGCAGAAAATGCCCCAGATGTACAATTTGATTTTGGTAAAAAAGAATAATGTCAAAAATTGAAGAATTTTTAACCGTCGCGCAAGAGCAAGACATCATAAAAGCAATTGAAGTGGCAGAAAAAAACACTTCAGGAGAAATTCGCGTCCATATAGAAAAAATCACAGATTTACCTCCATTGCAAAGGGCTTTGGAGGTTTTTCATTTGTTGGAAATGGACAAAACCGATTTAAGAAACGGCGTATTGATTTATGTGGCCATTGAAAGCAGAAAATTTGCCATCTTGGGCGATGAAGGAATCCATTCAAAAGTAACCGAAAATTTTTGGGATGCTGAAAAAGAATTGATGCTGTCTTATTTTAAAACAGCAGAATTTTCAAAAGGAATTGAACTTGCCATTCTTGAAGTTGGGAAAAAACTGAAAGAATTTTTCCCTTATCATTCAAGTGATACCGACGAATTATCTAATGAAGTTTCAAGAGGATAAAACCAATGATGTACAAATCAAATAAAAAATATATTGTTTTTTTTATAACCATTTTGCTGGCACAAATTGCTTTTTCGCAGTTCACCATTCCCGAAAAACCAAAATTGCAAACCAGTGTTTATGATTATGCGAATTTATTGACCACCGAACAAAAATCGGCACTCGAAAGCAAATTAATCAGCTATTCCGATTCCACTTCTACCCAAATTGTGGTGGTAACTGTTGAAACCATCAAGGGGGAAGATATTGGAATTTTAACGCCAAAATGGGCGCATGAATGGGGAATTGGTCAGGCAAAAGAGGACAATGGTGTGTTTGTTTTGTTGGCCAACAAAGAACGTAAAATATGGATTGCTCCGGGTTATGGCGTGGAGCATAAATTAACAGCCGGAATTACCGGTGAATTGGTCAGAAATATCATCATTCCCGAATTTAAAAAAGGCGATTTTTATGGCGGTTTGGACAAAGGATCCGACGCCATATTTGATGTGTTAAAAGGCACTTATAAAAGCAAAAAAACACCAAAAAGTGAAAGTGGCGGAATCCCAACTTTTGCCATTATTTTCATTATTTTCATCATTTTGATGGTCATTTTTTCTAAAAAGGATAAAGGTAGCGGTGATGATAAAGGCAAAGGATTCAGAAAAGATTCAACAGGAATGGATATTTTAACGGCCATACTTTTAAGTCGAGCCGGCAGGGGAAGTTTTGGCGGCGGCAGTTTTGGCGGTGGCTCAAGCGGTGGAGGTTTTGGCGGTGGTTTTGGCGGCGGCGGATTTAGCGGCGGTGGCGCAGGCGGCGGCTGGTAAATTTTTGTAGTATATCCGTTTAATTTTAATTGTTAAAATTTTTTATTCCTTAATGAACGCATACGTCGAATTTGTAAAAGCCTACCCAATTTACAGTGCTATGATACAATTTGCCGTATTGGGCACTTTGGGAGACATCTTGTCAAAGTGGATGCAAACGGGCAAAGTATTTTTGCCTTATAAATTACCGATTATTTTAATGAAAATGGTGGAATGGGCCATCATTGCCATTACCATAAAATATGCATTTGTGGGTTATCAGGGTTTTCTTGACAACTTGGTGGCCCATCATTTTGTACCTGAGATGGGATTGCTTGGAAGCGCATTTGCTTTATCGGTTTTTATGAATTTGCAATACGGATTATTTCTGGTTATTTTTCACCGTTTTCTTGATAATTTGATTGCCAGACAAAACAATTGGAAAAATATTGACAAAGGAATGTTGTCCTTAATTTGGTTTTGGATTCCGGCACATACCATTACTTTTATGCTCGATAAACCTTATCAAATTGGTTTGGCTGCTATTTGGTCACTGGTTTTGGGCTTTATTTTGGGATATTACAACAGGGAAAGCAAATAGTTTTAATTTTTAATAAATATTTTCATTAAGTTTGAGTTCTCAAATTTCCGAAAAAATCAGCATGGATATTCATAAAAGTATTTTAAATTTAGAAAAGGCAATTCCATTCTATGATCAGCGCCAAGAATTGGTGTCGGCAAAAAATGTGGCGTGGCATTTAGACCATTCATTAAGAGTGATTAATAATGTTTGTGAAGGATTAAAAACATCCAAACCTGAAAATTACAAGAGCACTTTCAGTCTACTTAAATTTTATATTTTTTTTAGGGGAAGAATTCCCCGAGGAAAAGCTAAAGCGCCAAAATCTGTTGTTTCAAATGAAGAAATTTTAAAATCATCTATTGAATCGCAATTGGCATTGGCGAAAATCAATTTGCAAGAAATTAAAAACTTATCTGCAAAAAGCAACTTCCAACATCCTTATTTTGGAAAATTATCTTTAAAAAAGAGTCAGCATTTTTTAGCAATTCACACCAATCACCATTTATTTATTGTTAATGACATACTTGATAAACCATCTATAGCATAATATAGAAATCTTTTATTTTGAAATTTTTTTGCCAATCTTAAGGTGTTAGAATCTTTTCGCTTTTGATAACTTTTTGAACTTCCGTCTTCAGTCTTCCAACTTCCGACTCCTGACTTTCAGCTCTTTTCAATGATGATCGTGCTTCTCTGTTAATTTTCCTTTATAAATACGATGCACAAAAGTAAAATAAACCAAGATCAATAAAAATGCGATTATCCACCATACCAATCCCACCTGTAAACCATAAATTTCAGAGGAAGTATTGTAAATGGTCAGTGAAGGAACTTGTGAATTTGTGCTTGGCAATACCACCGGAAACATAGCCGTAACAGCGCTGCCAATACCGCTGATAATAAACAAGGTTGAACTTGTAAATCCAAGCCAGTGTTTGTTGCTTTTCGCAAACAGCAGCATTCCTATAAAACCCAATAAGGCCATAAATGGCAATAAATAAGCTGAAGGATGTTGGTCAAAAATATCTTTATGAAATGATTTCATCGCCATAAACGCAAACAAAGAAATCAGAATAAACACAAGTAAAGCAATCCAAAGCGGTAATATTTTCGATTGTAATTTTTTTACAAAATCACCTTCAGTTTTTAAAATAATCCAATAAGCGCCGTGAATGGTGAGGGTTAAAACTGCGACCAAACCAATGGTTACCGTAAACCAATCTATTACGCCGGGACGTTCTGCAAATGGCGAAAAACTGCTGTCCCACAAAGGCGTAAAAAAGGAATATTGGTGTTTAAATTGCGCAACACCATTTTCTANNAAATAAAATCCGCTGAAAGCTGAAGCGTATAAGGTTGGAAAGGCTGCAAATAAAACGCCGCCGGTGGCAACAAGCCATACTTCATTTCCGTCCCAAAACGGACCAATGGCTCTCATAACCTGTTTTTTTTCCTCATCGTTTTTTGCAAAAAAGAAATGTATGATGCCTGCACCAAAATCAAATCCGTCCAATACAATATACATAACCAGCATAAAGCATAAAATGACATACCAAGTAATTTCCATTTTAAGAATTTTTTAAAGTAGTTTCCGGACCTTTATGTACAATTTTCCCTACCAATATCAACATAATAAAGCCTAAAACAAGGTAAAGGCCCACAAATCCCAACAAAGTAAACAAGGAATTTCCTGCGGAAACATTTTCTGAAACACCATCCGCAGTTTTAAACAAACCGTACACCAAATATGGCTGACGGCCCAATTCTGAAGTGTACCAACCGGCTGTATTTGCAATGTAAGGAAATGGGATTGCAAAGAGCAAAACCCATAAAAACCAGCGTTGAACTATCAATTTTTTTTGCCATAAATACCAAACACCCAAAAGCATAATTCCTATAAAAATGGTGCCCAATCCAACCATAATATGGTAAGAATAGTACAAAGCTGGAATGTTGGTTGGCCATTCTTCTTCAAGAAAATCATTCAGACCTTTAATTTCTGCATTCCATCGCTGATAAGTAAGGAAACTCAAAAGCTTGGGAACTTCAATTTTATTGTCCAATCGTTGTGTTTTCATATTTGGCTGGCCTATTAACACAATTGGAGCGCCTTCTTCTGCATCAAATAATCCTTCCATTGCCGCCAAAGTAATCGGCTGATTTTTTGCCACTTGTTGCGCCAATAAATCTCCGGTTGGAAAAGCAACAGACAAAGTTGAAATTGCTCCGGTAATAATGGCTGTTTTAAGAAATAACATTCCGTATTGGTGGTGTTTTTTTACCAAAAGATAAAAAGCACCCGTGCCTCCAATTACAAAAGATGTGGTGACCATTGATGCCATTTGATTGTGAAAAAAGGAAGGCAATAACCACGGATTTGAAAATAGATCGGAAAAGTTTTTCAATACAAATTTTCCATTGGCCAAAATTTCATGCCCTACCGGATTTTGCATCCAGGAATGTGTGGCAATAATTAAATAACCGCTTGCCCAAGAACCAACAAAAATTAAAAAAGCGGTCATAAAATGCAGCTTATTGCCCAGCAATTTTTCCCCAAACAAAAACAATCCCAAAAATGAAGATTCCAAGAAAAAGGAGAACATTCCTTCCATAGCAAGCGTTTGGCCAATGATATTTCCTGTGCGTTCAGAAAACTGCGCCCAATTGGTGCCAAACTGAAATTCCATTGGAAGCCCTGTAACAACGCCCATTCCAAAATTAATGGCAAATATTTTTGCCCAGAATTTTGCGGAATCATTAAAGATCAATTGATTTGTTTTTAAGTAAAGACCTTTGTAGATAACGATTATTAATGCCAGTCCCATCGTGAGCTGGGGAAATAAATAATGATAAGTTATTGTAAAAGCAAATTGTAACCGGCTGTATAACAGTGCGTCCTCCATAAACAGTAATTTAAATCCTGATTGGGTAAAATTACGGCTTATTGTTTACAAACAAAGTGATTTAATTGACAGATTTTTTGTGAATTTTAAACTAAATTTCTTGCGGTCTTGCAGTCAAAAGAGTCTTGCAGTCTTACAATCAAAAATTGTTTGAAATTTAGAACTTCCGTCTTCGGTCTTCCGACTTCCCTGATAATAATTCCCCCTTCGGGGGTTAGGGGACTTTACTTCTGCCTAAAATAAACAACCACAGGAACACCGGTAAAGTTAAAGATTTCTCTCATTTTGTTTTCAACAAAACGCTTGTAGGGATCTTTTACATATTGCGGTAAATTCGCAAAAAACACAAACTGTGGCGTCGGTGTAGGCAATTGCGTACAAAATTTAACTTTAATATATTTTCCTTTGTTGGCAGGCGGCGGACTTGATTTTAGAATATCCAGCATCACCTCGTTTAATTTGCTGGTAGGAATGCGCTTTTTCCTGTTTTCAAAAACTTCAACAGCAGTTTCAATGGCTTTAAAAACGCGTTGTTTTGTTAAAGCGCTTATAAAAATGATTGGCACATCGGTAAATGGTGCAATTTCTTCTCTTATTTTAGCTTCATAATCCTTCATGGTATTGGTTTCTTTTTCAATAAGATCCCACTTATTTACCAAGATTACAATGCCTTTTCTGTTTTTTTCTGCCAGCCAAAAAATATTTTCATCCTGCCCTTCAAATTCGCGGGTGGCATCAACCACCAAAATGGCAACATCACATTCTTCAATGGCTTTTACGGCACGCATCACCGAATAAAACTCTAAATCTTCTTTGACTTTCGATTTTTTTCTGATTCCGGCGGTATCCACCAAATTAAATTCAAATCCAAAACGATTGTATTTTGTATCAACCGTATCGCGCGTTGTGCCTGCAATGTCGGTTACAATATTTCTTTCTTCCCCAATCAATGCGTTGATAAAAGATGATTTTCCTGCATTTGGTCTTCCAACAACTGCAAATCGAGGTAATTCGTGTTCTTCTGCAGCATCTTCGTCCATATCGGCAACCACGGCATCCAAAAGTTCACCGGTACCGCTTCCATTTATTGAGGAAAGCGTATAATATTCACCCAATCCAAGATTATAGAATTCCACCGCATCGGCATCACGCATAGAATTATCCACTTTGTTGACAGCCATAAAAATGGGTTTTTTTATTTTGCGCAGCATATTGGCAACTTCAACATCCATAGGCGTAATTCCCTCTTCAACATCCACAACAAATATGATATGATCAGCCTCATCAATAGCCAGCTGAACTTGTTTTCTAATTTCCTCTTCAAAAATATCGCCAGAACCTATGGCATATCCGCCAGTGTCAATAACCGAAAATTCCTTTCCGTTCCAGTCACTTTTTCCGTAATGTCTGTCACGCGTAACACCACTTACCGAATCAACAATGGCGTCTCTTCGTTTTACCAAACGATTAAACAATGTCGATTTCCCAACATTTGGCCTTCCTACAATGGCTACAATATTACTCATGTGTTTTTTTAATTTTGGCAAAATTACGCTTTTTTATTTTGAAAATTATTTGTTATCAATTCTAAATTAGCGATGTAATAAAAAACAGTATATTTCAATCCTGATAAAACAATGCAATTATGATTGATGAAAAAAATAGCGATATCCATTTGCGTCCACGATTTAAAATGGGTTTTGAGGAAAGTCAGCAAAAACTGATCGCAAAATTTCAAAGGAATGTAAAAAATGCCACTTGTAAATATTCCGTTAAAGATATTGACGGACATATTGTTATTGATATTCCTGTGGATAAAAATCATTTTTGGTCACCACAACTGCACCTTGAAATTGAAAAAATTGAAGAAAATAAAAGCATCGTTAAGGGATTATTTGGCCCAAAACCACAAGTTTGGACATTTTTTATGTTTATCCATTTTGCGATGGCATTTGCTTTTATCGGATTTTCTATCATAACTTATGTAAAATGGACCTTAAAAAGCGATTATAAAACGGCTTTAATGATCACTTTTGCGCTTCCAATTTTATGGGTAATTATGTATTTTTTGGGCAGAATAGGAAAAAGAAGAGGCCACAAACAAATGGATGAACTTTACGGATTTATGATGGAAACGTTGAAAAGTTAAAAAGCCCCTCTAACCCCCAAAGGGGGAATTAAAAAAAGGAAAAGTTATAGGTTAAAGTTTAAATGCCAAAACAACAAACAGTAAATAAGTCCTAATCAGTATAGCCAAATCGCCGAAGCTGGCGCTTATCACTTCTCCAGTCTTTATTCACTTTTACGTATAATTCCAGATGGATTTGTTTGTCAAAAAATTTCTCTAAATCTTTTCGCGCTTCAACACCAACACGTTTTAACGCAGCGCCTTTATGGCCGATGATGATTCCTTTTTGAGTTTCGCGTTCCACCATAATCACGGAACGGATTCTGATGATTTTATCGCTTTCATTAAATTCTTCGGTTTCCACTTCTACCGAATAAGGAATTTCCTTTTTGTAATGCATCAATATTTTTTCACGAATGGCTTCATTGATAAAAAAACGCTCCGGTTTATCGGTCAACTGATCTTTTGGATAAAACGCAGGTGATTCAGGCAATAGTTCAATAATGCGTTCAAAAAGTCCGTCAACATTGAATTTTTCCAAGGCAGAAATCACATAAACTTCGGCATTTGGCACTTTTTCTTTCCAGTAAATCACTTTTTCTTCCACTTCTTCCTGCGTGGACATATCAATTTTGTTGATCAATAACAAAACTGGGATGGATGTTGTTTTAATTTTTTCGAAAAAAACCTCGTCTTTTAATTCCTTTTCGCCGATTTCAACCATATAAATAAGCACATCGGCATCTTCGAAAGCCGATTTTACAAAATTCATCATAGAAGTTTGCAGCTCGTAAGCAGGTTTAATAATTCCCGGTGTATCGGAAAAAAGGATTTGAAAATCCTCGCCGTTTACAATTCCTAAAATTCTGTGACGTGTTGTTTGAGCTTTTGAGGTGATAATTGATAATTTTTCACCTACAAAGGCATTCATTAACGTGGATTTACCCACATTAGGATTCCCTATAATATTTACAAAACCTGCTTTGTGATTCATTTTCAAGAGTTAAAATGCAAAGGTAGTCCTAATAACTTTTAATTTTAAAAAACTTATTGATTTTTTAAAAAAAGATGTATCTTTGCAATCCAAATCGCGGGGTAGAGCAGCAGGTAGCTCGTCGGGCTCATAACCCGAAGGTCGCTGGTTCGAGTCCAGTCCCCGCTACTAGAAAGCCCAGTTTTACTGGGCTTTTTTCATTTTTAACGCTATGGATTCAGAATTTGTCACCTACGTATTATACTCAAAAAATTACAACAAGATTTATATTGGTTTCACTTCAAATTTAATTGTACGGTTTTTATCGCATAATAAATTTTCAACCTCTAATTAAAAAAGTGCTAATTACATATTTGGTTGTATTCCATAATTTATTCTTAATATTTCTACTTCATTTCAATCGATTTTAGGAAAACAACTTCCTTCCGAAGGTCTTTGACACCATCTTTTTATAAAAAAAATGAATAACGAATTAGCATCAGCATAAAATTAATTAAAAATGTCTATAAATATTACAGCTCAAAAATCAACCGTGAGCTATTTTGCATAAAAAAGAAATTCAATTTAAGTAAACAAGTGGGAGAATTTTACAAACAACTGGTTGTCTTTCTCAAAAATATTGTATTCAACAATCAATATGAATTGTTTAACTCTTTTAAAATAAAATACTTACAACTTTAAAAATCAAATATTTTGATTAGATTTATCATACTAATAACTAATAAAACTTATTACAATGAGAAAAATCACACTTATCTTGATGATGATTGTTACATTCATCACTTACGCACAAAAGAAAGAAAACGGAAAAATTTATTCAGAACATCCAGCAATTAAAACTGTTGAATCCATGATGCAGGCCTTTGTAAAAGGCGATGCCGACAAGGTGGCTGGCTTTTTAGCCGATGACTTTAAACAATATTATGGTTCCAGTTCCAACAAAGACGACAAAGGCGGCGACAAACAAAGTTTTTTAGATGATGTTAAGTTTTGGAAAGACAATTTTAACTATTTAAGCATCACGAGATCACCGGGAGCATATCCGGATGCCCTGGAATATAAAGACGGTGCCAACGATGACGTTGTTTGGGTTCAGACCTGGGATCATATAAAGGGGATGCATAACAAAACAGGCGTAAAATTAGATATGCCGGTTCATCGATTGTTTATTGTTGACAAAAACAATAAAATTAAGACAATGATAAACTATTTTGACCGTATGGCCTATCGCGAAATTGGCAATAGTTTTAACGAAAGAACGAACGGCGTTATTTATAACAATCACGAATATATCAACACCGTTCGAAAAATGCTTCATGCGTTTGAAAATAAAGATTACGAAACCGCCTATAGTTATTATGATGATAAGGCGCAATTTAGCAGCAACAATATGGCTCACGACGCTAAAGCATTAACTTTAACCCAAATGAAAGAAGAAGACAAAAAGATTTTGGAAAAGTTTGAAGTTACAAGTATTGACGTGACAGGATATCCGGATTATTTGCATTATGAATTGGGAGATGCAAAGGTTGTGCAATCATGGTGGAACTATAGATTTATCAGAAAATCTGATAAAAAGAATATTGTAGTGCCCGTATTTTATATACACAACTTTAATGACGAAGGCAAAATAACTTCTGAATTAATTTATTACAGTGAAAAAATGCTTGAATAATGAAGTGCGTTTTTTTTAACAAAAAAGCCGAAACAAATTGTTTCGGCTTTTTTTATTTCTTATAATCTGTTTCAAAAAACAACATTACTTCTAACTTATTAAAATTTAAAAATACTTTGATTCCTCATTTTTAAATTGGATAATTTATCTATTTCTACGAATGCAATAACAAAAAAAAACCTAATATTGGCATAAAGAAATAAATGTTGTGTGTTTAAACATTTTATACAGAATAAATTACTATTGATATAAAACGATGCTAAAAACACCCGAAAAATTTTATGACGTTGTTATTGTGGGCGGCGGTTTGGCCGGATTGACAAGCGCCATACATCTTTCAAAATTTGGGGTGAATGTTTTGGTCATCGAAAAAAATGCCTATCCAAAACACAAAGTTTGCGGCGAATATATTTCAAACGAAGTTTTGCCTTATCTGAATTATTTGGATATAGATCCGTTTATTTTGGGCGCAAAAAAAATCGATAAATTTTTGTTTAGCACCAAAAAAAACAGCGTTATTGAAACCCAATTGCCTTTGGGAGGTTTTGGCATTTCCCGCTTTGCGTTGGATGACGCGCTGGCCAAAAAAGCTATCGCCAACGGTGTTACCATTTTACAGGACAGCGTTGTGAACATTGAATTTTTAGAGGATCAGTTTAAAATTGAAACAAAAAGTCTGTTGTGTTTTAACGCAAAAATTGTGATTGGCGCTTACGGAAAGCGATCGGCAATCGATATAAAACTGGATCGGGATTTCATCAAAAATGAAGCGCCTTTTTTAGCGGTAAAAACACATATGAAAGGAAATTTTCCGGAAGATTTGGTGGCGCTCCATAATTTTAAGGGCGGTTATTGCGGACTTTCAAAAGTGGAAGACGGCAGCATCAATGTTTGTTATATCACCGATTTTAAATCCTTCAAAAAGTATAAAGACATCGAAGATTTTCAAAAAAATGTGTTGTGCGAGAATCCGAATTTGAAAGAAATATTTGAAAATTTAACCAATCTTTTTCCGAAACCCTTAACCATCAGCCAAATTTCTTTTGCTGATAAAAGTCCGGTAGAAAACCATATTTTAATGTGCGGCGATACAGCCGGACTGATTCATCCGCTTTGCGGAAACGGAATGAGTATGGCAATTAGAAGCGGACAAATGGTATCGCAACTAATAATTCGCTACTTTAACGGAAAAATTAAATCAAGATTGGATCTGGAAACAGCCTATAAAAAATCTTGGAACAAAGAATTTAAACGACGTTTAAAAGTGGGCAGGATTGTTGCAGCGCTTTTCAAAAAATATAATTTTTCGGAATTTATGATGATGGTTTTAAAAAGTTTTCCAAAATTGCTGCCATACATTGTCAAACAAACCCATGGGAAACCACTAAAAATAAATGAATTTTAACATAAACACAAAAGAACGAAGCACCCAAATTGAATTGATGGACGATTTTTCGGTGGAAGGAAATTTGCTTCGCGAGTCGCTGGATTCGTTGGCAAATATCAATAAGTGGCTTGGCGGCAATTTTGTCACTTTAAACGGACTTAAAAAAGTTTTGAAAAAGCACGATAAAAGCAAACCAATTACGATGTTGGATATGGGTTGCGGGAATGGTGATATGTTACGTGAAGTAGCCAAATTTGGCAAAAAAACGGGGTATAATTTCAATTTAATTGGGATTGATGCCAACCAATACACTATAGATTATGCTGCGGAATTAAGCGTCAATTATCCGGAAATCAGTTATTTAAAACAAGATGTTTTTTCTGATGAGTTTCAAAATCTTCACTATGATTTGGTTTTGGCTACCTTGTTTTTGCATCATTTTAATGAAGATGACATTGTGAAATTGCTGGCGCCCATCTTAAAAAAGGCAAGGTTGGGCATTGTGGTAAACGATTTAAACAGAAGTAAAATCGCCTATTATCTTTTTAGTTTTTTGTGCCTGTTCATCAAAAACAAGATGACCAAAGAAGATGGTTTGATTTCGATATTAAAGGCTTTCAAAAAAGAAGATTTAGAAAGAATCACCCAAAAGTTACATGCAAAAAGCACAATTCAATGGAAATGGGCTTTTAGGTATCAATGGATAATACAAAAATAAATGAGCGTTAAAATAACGGCCGTCGCCAAACAACTTCCGCAATTTACCCGAACTACGGAAGAAATAATTCCGATGCTGAGAGTTTGGTTAAGCGGACAGGAAACACGTTTTCAAAGAAAAGTGTTGAAAATATTTGAAAATGCCGGAGTGGAAAAACGCTATTCCATTATGGATGCGCACGAGGTGTTTTTAAACACTTCTTTTGAAGAAAAAAATGATATTTATGTGCGTGAATCTATAAAAGTTGCTGAAGGTGCCTTAAAAAAAGTATTGGAAAAAGCCGCTTTAAATCCGCAGGATATTGACTATATTATTACGGTAAGCTGCACCGGAATTATGATTCCGTCCATAGATGCATACCTCATCAACAAGCTGCAAATGCGGCAAGACATTGTTCGTTTGCCGGTGACCGAAATGGGATGCGCAGCGGGCGTTTCAGGCATTATTTATGCGAATAATTTTTTAAAGGCAAACCCAAATAAAAGAGCCGTGGTGATTGCTGTGGAGTCGCCGACTTCTACCTTTCAGCTCGATGATTTTTCGATGGCAAATATTGTGAGCGCCGCAATTTTTGGCGATGGCGCGGCTTGCGTTGTGTTGTCTTCTTATGAAGAAGATGAAGGTCCGAAAATTTTAGACGAAGCGATGTACCACTTTTTTGATGCCGAAAAAATGATGGGATTTAAGCTTACCAATTCCGGATTGCAAATGATTTTGGACAAGGCAGTTCCGGAAACCATTGCGGCGCATTTTCCAAAAATTGTGTATCCGTTTTTAGAAAAAAATAAGAAGAACATTCAGGATGTTGATCATCTTATTTTTCATCCCGGCGGCAAAAAGATTGTACAAACTGTTGAAGAACTTTTTGGTTCACAAGGCAAAAATATTGATGCCACAAAAGAAGTTTTAAAATTGTACGGCAATATGTCGAGCGCCACGGTGTTATATGTTTTAGAGCGATTTATGGATGAAAAATTGCCGAAAGGCGACATTGGTCTGATGTTGAGTTTTGGACCTGGCTTTTCAGCGCAAACAGTGTTATTGGAATGGTAAAAGAATTTGAAAATACCCATTTTTGGGCCCTAATTTTGGGCGGTTCCAGCGGATTGGGATTAGCAACAGGACAGAAATTGGCCAAACATGGCTGTAATATCTGCATCGTTCACCGCGACCGAAAATCGGAATTGCCGGAGATTGAAAAAGCATTTAACTTGCTGAAAAAAGAAGGTGTTGAGGTTTTGACTTTCAATGTTGACGGCTTAAAAGAAGCAGATCGAAACGTGATTATTTCAACCTTAAAACAACATTTTGGCACTGCAGGAAAGGTTCGGATTTTTGTGCACAGTGTGGCAAAAGGAAATTTAAAACCGATGGTTTCAGAAGAAAAAACCACCTTAAAAAATGATGATTTTAGGTTGACCATAGACGCAATGGCCATCAGTTTATACGATTGGACAAGTGCGTTATTTGAAGCAAAATTATTTGCTTCTGACGCGCGAATTGTTAGTTTTACCAGCGAAGGAAACACCAAAGCTTGGAAAAATTACGCGGCAGTTTCGGCAGCGAAAACAGCGCTTGAAGCCATCACAAGAAATATCGCTTTGGAATTTGCGCCTTTTGGCATCAAAGCAAACTGCATTCAGGCGGGCGTTACGGACACGGCTTCGTTAAGGGCAATTCCGGGAAGTGAACTTATTAAAGCACATTCGTTGCTGAGAAATCCGTTTAAGCGATTGACCTTGCCGCAGGATGTTGCCAATGTGGTGTATCTTTTAAGCAAAGATGAAGCGGCGTGGATTAACGGAACCATTATTCCTGTTGATGGAGGGGAACATATAAGTTGAATATTAAATATTAAAAGTTTTTTGATTTAAATACTTTTAATATTTAAAACTCGATTTGCGTTAGTGATTACTTCACTCTCTTTTATTTTTATAGGAGTTCAGTGAACCATGTTTGCAGCGGAAATACCGGCTTTGCGAGTTTTGAACCAATAAGGACAGATTGCCACGCTGCGCTCGCAAAGACGGATTGCAGCGTAAAGCACTACCCGCCAGCCGGGGAACGCCCAAAAAATAATTGAAAGAATTATGACATCAGCAGAAATTATCGCTTTATTGCCTTATCAAAAACCGTTTTTGTTTGTGGATGAACTGACAAGTATATCGGAAAACGGCGTGACGGGAAATTATACTTTTGAAAAAGCGGCGTTTTTTTATGAAGGCCATTTTAAAGGCAATCCGGTAACGCCGGGCGTTATTTTAACGGAAGTGATGGCGCAAATTGGCGTGGTTTGTTTGGGAATTTTTTTGCTGAAGGATGAAATTTTGCAACTTTCAGCACCCAAAATAGCGCTGACATCGAACCAGATCGACTTTTTTTTGCCGGTGTTTCCTGGTGAAAAAGTAACGGTAATTTCGGAAAAGGAATTCTTCAGATTCAACAAATTGAAATGTAAAGTGCAATTGTTTAATGCCTCTAAAGAGCTGGTTTGCAGAGGATTTATTTCAGGAATGATCAAATAAATGAAACGAGCCTTACAATTTTTGATGCATAAAAGAATGATTAATGGCGAACAGCATCTGTTACCGCTAAAAAATAAATTTTAAACAGATGAAAAAAAGGATAGTTATTACAGGTCTTGGCGTGGTTGCCCCGAACGGCGTGGGCATTTCCGATTTTACGGAAGCCATCAAAAGCGGGAAATCGGGCATTCGGTTTTTTCAGGAATTGCAGGATTTGAATTTTTCCTGCTGCATTGGCGGCATTCCGGTTATTTCAGAAGAGCTGAAGTCGCGCTATTTTACGCCATTGCAATTGCGAAATTTCAACAGTTCGGGAATTTTATATGGCTGCATTGCCGGAATGGATGCCTGGAAAGACGCCGGATTTGCCATTGACGCTGACAGTGAGCTGGATTTTGACAGCGGGACCATTTTTGGGACGGGAACATCGGGTGTTGATAAATTTCGCGAAGCCATTTATCAATTGGATGCCAAAAACGTAAAACGACTGGGCAGTACCGTGGTGGTGCAAACCATGGCCAGCGGCATTAGCGCTTATCTTGGCGGCATTTTGGGTTTGGGAAATCAGGTGACCACAAATTCATCGGCCTGCACCACGGGAACAGAAGCTATTTTAATGGGCTACGATCGCATTAAAGCAGGAAACGCAAAACGCATGCTGGTGGGCAGCTGCAGTGACGGCGGCCCTTATATTTGGGGCGGTTTTGACGCGATGCGCGTGATGACCTACAAACACAACGATTCGCCTGAAAAAGGGTCGCGACCTATGAGCGCAACGGCCTCCGGTTTTGTTCCCGGAAGCGGTTCAGGTGCATTGGTTTTGGAAAGTCTGGAAAGCGCCGAGGAAAGAGGCGCCACCATTTACGCCGAAATTTTGGGTGGTGCAGTAAATTCGGGCGGACAACGGAATGGCGGAACGCTTACGGCGCCAAACCCAGTTGCCGTGCAACATTGCATTACTTCAGCCATTAAAAATGCGGGGATAAAAGCCGAGGACATTGATGCCATAAACGGACATTTAACGGCAACATCAAAAGATTCTTTGGAAATAGAAAATTGGGCTGCGGCTTTAGGTAGAAAAGGAAAAGATTTCCCGTATGTCAATTCCTTAAAATCGATGGTTGGCCATTGTTTGGCAGCCGCCGGATCTATAGAAAGCGTTGCCGCAGTTTTACAGTTAAAAGAAGGATTCCTATTTCCAAATACCAATTGCGAAGACGTGGATCCAACAATTTTGGTTATTATTGATGAAGAAAAAATTCCGAACCAACTATTAAACATCGAATTAAACATAATCGCCAAAGCAAGTTTTGGTTTTGGCGATGTAAACGGCTGCGTCATTTTTAAAAAATATAACAACAACTAAAAATATGGAAAAAGAGGTCTTAATTACCGCATTAAAAAAAATAGTGAAACCTTATATTCAGGATGAGGAGGCATTTGAAAATTTATCTGAAAACACCGATTTCATCAAGGACCTTAAAATCAATTCGGCCAATTTGGTGGATGTTATTTTGGATGTTGAAGATGAATTTGACATTATTGTTGACAATGAGTCCATGGAAAAAATGTTAACGGTAAAAGCGGCGCTGGAAATTATTGAAACCAAATTAAGCGAAAAATAAATGATTGGAAACGATCTTGTCGATTTAAAACTGGCTGCCAAACAAAGCAATTGGCAGCGGAAAGGTTTTTTGGACAAGCTTTTTACCCCCGATGAACAAGGATATATTTTAAATTCAGACAATCCGTTTGAAACCGTTTGGCTGTTGTGGAGCATGAAAGAAAGCGCTTATAAAGCGTATCTTCAAACTCATAACGAGCGTTTTTTTGCGCCTAAAAAATTGGAGTGCAATTTAATTTCAAAAAATAGAGGGACCGTTTTAATAAACAATGTGCTGTTTGTAACGGAATCAGAAATTGGTGAAGCATTTATTTATACGGTGGCCTTTACTAAAAATCATGAGAACAAATTTTTAACCGATTGCTTTAGATTTGAGCACTTGGATTTTAAAAATCAGCAAAGCCAAACCTATCATAAAGTTTTGACGGCATTTGCCAACCAGCTAAAATTTCCAGTTGCGCAATTAAAAATTGAAAAAAATAATCAAGGCGTTCCGCAACTTTTTTGGGGTGAAATGTTGCTAGAAAATTCCTTTTCGCTTACGCATCATGGGAATTTTGGCGCTTTTACCATAGCATTTTAAAATCATCTAGGAAATTATTAATATTATAGGCAATGATGGTTTTTGTTATTCCTGAAATAGCATTTATAATAAAACTTCCAATAGAAATCTTCATTTTTTTGCTATACATCGATATTTTTTCAATAGGAATGGAGTCTTTAAATATCAAAAATTCAAATACGAACATTGGGTTATCAAAAAAATTCGTATATTTTTCTCTTTTTAAAATCGATTGAGTAACATGGAAACCTTTTTTCTTCAGCTATTGAATTACTTATTCTTTGCGTTTCATACCGCATTGATACTTTTCAATTTACTTGGCTGGCTGTTTCCAAAAACTAAAAAATTGCATTTGATAAGTTTACTGATCACTTTATTTTCTTGGGGAATTATGGGTATTTGGAAAGGCTTCGGGTACTGTTTTCTAACTGATTGGCACTTTCAGGTATTGCGAAAATTAGGTGAAAGGGATATGCCAAACAGCTATATTTCCTTTTTAACGGAAAAGTTTACCGGTTGGCTTCCGGATACGGCATTGGTAGATACTTTAACCTTGGTGCTTACGCTTTTGGCATTGCTGTGCGCTATTTGGGTGAATTTTTTCGTTAAAAAACATGAATAAAATACCACTCATTTTTACTGCTGATTTTAGGGTTTCCTTATTAAATAAAGCCCATTTCCTTCGCTTTTAAAATCAATTCTCGATCTTCACAATCCTCAACGTTAAACATTTCTTTAAGTTGTCTTTTTCTTCTTTCAATTCCGGCAATTGACATCGGTAAAACATCAGGAAGATCTTTCATTTTAGTGCCAATAGACAATTCATGTAATAACTGTCTGTCGATTTTATCCAGTAAATATTCGCTTGAGATTTGCTTTCGCAGTAATTTAATCACCGATTTACTGTAATATGGCGGGTCGAAAATTACGGTCTTAATCGCTTCAACCAATTCGTCGGTATCGATATCGTTTTTGATTAAAAACCCATCAGGATTTACATTTTTCAATATATTTTGAACCCTGTAATTATCATTAAAAGTTGTTGAAATAATTATTTTTGTATTGGGCAGCAGTTGGTTAATTTCTACGCCAATATCTTCTCCCGATAAAATTTCTCCATCAGATGAAGGAGGTAATTTGATGTCTAAAAAAATAATATCAAAGCCATTCGATTTTGAAGCAATCGCTATTTTTTGAAGCGCTATGTCAGAATTTTCTGCAGTTTCAATTTTAAAAGCTGCGTTTTCAATCGCTAAACCGGCATTTTTTAAAGCCATTTTATAGACTTCCAATATGATTGGATGATCGTCAATTAATAAAACTTTATAAACTTTTTTCATAATTATCAGGTTCAACAGGAACAAATATACTTATTGTTGTGCCCTTATCCGTTATAGATTCAATATTAAAATTACCGTTAAGTTTAGAAACTCTGGATCTCATATTTTTTAAGCCAATTCCGTTATTTTTACTGCCGGCTTCAAAACCAACGCCGTCATCTTCAATAGTGAGGCAAACATTGTCTTCAATTAAATCAAATGCTATTTTAACATTTTTGGCTTTTGAATATTTGTTGATATTTTGAATAGCTTCTTGAATTATTCTGTAAAAATTGATTTTTATTTTGTTGCCGATGCTGTCCCAAGCAGCATTATTGTTAATGATTTTATATTTAAAGTTGCTTATTTCACTTTGTGATTTTAAAAGATTTTCCACAATTTTTATAAAATCGGTTTGTGAAGACAGTATTTCATTCTTTAATTCATGGGAAATTGTTCTTATTTCTTTCTCAATATTTTGCAATTCATCCACATATAGTTTGTGCTTTGCAATAGTCTCATCATCGCCATTAATGTTTAAAAATCCCAACGCCAGTCTGGTTCCAAAAATTTTACCCAAAACACCATCATGCAAATCTTCCGATATTCTTTGACGCTCTTTTAATCTCCCCTCTTCCAGAGAAGATTGTTGCTTTAACATTAAAGAATAAATTTCTTCATTCGATTTTTGTTGCTCTTTTTCAAAAAGAAGTTCTTTATTTTTAGTGCGTTGAACTTTTAGAAAATACAATAATGAAAGGATCAATACCACGATAAAACTGCCAACAGAAATCTTCATTTTTTGTGCTGAAAGCATTTCCGTTTTCTCAATATATTCATCTGTTTCAAATCGGATTCTTGTAAATTTATCTCTTATTTTACGTTCTTCTGTTAAAAGGTTGTCACTTAAAACAGCATAGTTTTTAAAATAATAAGGTGCGTTTTTCGTATCTAGTTTTGAGAGCAATAGCAATGATGCCAAAACATCTCTGTTATTGCTTATTTTTTTAGCCAATTTATGAGCTTCTTCAGCATTTAATAAAGCTTTAGCGGTATCGGCATATTTCTCATAAAATTCTGACAAATGTAATTTACTCATTATAATTCCGGAAGTATAACCAAGGCTATCTCTGATGCGAAGAGATTTATGATAATTTTGAAGTACATTGACCGTATCACCACTTAAAAATTTAGCGTAAGCGATATTGTCAATTAATCGAGCATAAAGATTGATATTTTGATTTTTTAGGTTGCTGTTTTCTAAAGCTTTATTATAATAGGCGATGGCATCTTTATAAATTTCTTTGTCATGATAAACTAGCCCTATATTATTGAAACTTACTTCTTTAAATGTTCCTTTTTGTTCTACATTTTCTAAGTTTTCCAACGCTTCAGTATGATATAGTATGGCTTTGTCATATTCTTGCATTTGTTTAAAAACTGCTCCTAAAAGATTGTAACAACGGTAAAGATCATCATATTTTTCTAATTTTTTAAATATTGAAATGGCCTGAAATGTTAAAACCTCGCTCCCCGTATAATCATTTACATCTTTTTGTATTATAGCCATATTGTACAGCATTTTTCCGGAAAAAAATTCATGTTTTGTGATCTGGAAGTTTTTATACGCTTCATAATAATGGTAATAAGCGCGCTCATAAAGTTCTTTTTCCAGATAATACATTCCATAGCTCCAATGCGTATCTGCAATCCCAAAAGTATCGCGTAATTTTATCGATAATTTTTGGGCCTCGAAGTTTGTCTTCAGAAAGAAAACAGAATCCTTTAGTTGATACCCTTCATAGGCCAATTTTGATAAATTGCTGTTTTTGAGGGAATCATTTTTTTGGAATTTGTTCTGTTGATAGGCTTTATAAAGCCCTTGTTTTCTGGCTTCAAGATCAATAGAACTATTCTTCGCATTTTGAATCCAAATGGAAACACTGTCAACTTCAACCAATTTGACGGAGATATTTTGATTGGGTGGATTGCAACTTAAAACTGCGGATACAATCAGCCCTAAAAAAAATAATTGAAAAAGTCGTTTGTATGGAGTTGGAATTGTTTTCAATGCAGTTAAGATTCTAAAAACAAATCTACTAAAAAAAAGGCGGTCTAAAAAGTTTAAAAATCATCAACTTGAACTTGTTATAATTTTATAAATGATTAAACAAGTTCAAGTCAACTAAAATATTTTTTTGACAGTTTATTGTAATATTAAAGGCTCCTATTATTTTAAACTGAGTACATTTATTCTTAATTTTTTCCTGCAGGAGGTGTGTCATCGTCTCCCGTAGCAAATGTATCTTGGGTTGTAATTGTCAATTGATCTTCTTCTGTGTCATTTGTTGTGCAAGAAGTGAATGTGAATGCGTTAAGCAATACAAAAAGCGCGATAAAATTTTTAAAAGTTTTCATAAAAAAGGGTTTATAAGATTTATAATGGTTTTTTTCGCCAAATATTGGCTCAAATTAATTTTATATGATAAAAAAATATTGGAAATATAAATGTTAATCTACTAATACTCCAATAAAAAGCTTTTCTTAAGGCGAAGGTATTATTACATGAAACATAAAACCAACAAATAAATTCACTTTTAGTGAAAGCACTATTGGTACGTGTAAAAAGCTATGTATTGAAAGGAAGATTTAATTTAACGATTGGCAGGAATTGTGTGACAATGTCTTTTTCATAATTTCAATATTGTCAATATATGTTTTGGTAAACGGTATGTCGTAACTGTTTTTTTTAATGGTGCATATCAATTTGCCATATTGAATTCTTGAAACAAAATTTTTATTTATGATATAGCTTTTGTGAATTCTCAGAAAATTTTCAGGAAGTACCTCTTCAAAAGTTTTTAGCGTTTTAAAAGCGCTTATGATATTGCCGTCGCTCATGTAAAAATCGGTGGTATTGTTATCTGCTTTTAAAAAAAGGATTTCATCTGTATTTAGGTATTGGTAATCTTTATTCGATTTCAAACAAATATTCTTGTTGATAATGGCAGGGGATTTTTTTTGAAATTTTAAAATGGACTTTCTAATCTCCAACTCTGATAACGGATTTAACATAAAATCAAAAAAACCATTTTTTATTGCTTCGTACGCTTTGTCTTTTGAAGAAGAAATTGCAATAAAAACAGGATAATAATCACTAAACAGTACGTTCAGCTCATTTACAAGTTCGAATGGTTTTTCGAAGGTGTTGTCTAAATCAAAAAACACCAAATTGGGCGTTTCCTTTAATATAAAGTTTAACGCGTGATTGTATTCACCGGAAACACCAATACAATTAAATTCATTATAATCTTCCAAAACATTTTTGATGCTTTGAATTGAATTTGGTTCTTTATTTATGATGAAATAATTACGCAAATTATGTGTAAAATTTAGTCAATAAATTTATGGGAATTTTCTTTAAAATTTGTAAGGATTTTCATTACAAAGTGAAAGGGGAATCCTGAGTTTTTTAAATCAAAGATTGTTAAATTTGTAGTTCTCTTTAAGTTATATTTAAAATATCTGAAAATTATATTATCTGGCTTACAAAGTTTTTCATCCAAAATAGTTAAGTGCCAGAATAAAAAAATAAAAATAAAAATGAACATGGTTTCCGCAAAATTCAATCACCGAACGGCCATCCTGGAATCCAAATTTGAAGGAGAATTAACGCTTAAAGAATTGATTGCATGCAGCATTACCATAAAAGAGAATGCTTCATATCCCAGATTTCTGAAAAAATTGATTGATTCTAAAAAAGCTTTTGTAAATTTTTCTTCAAATGAATTATCATTACTGGCTGATGAGCACGATAAGATTGTTGAAAAATACGATTACATAGTTACTGCTATCATTTTGGATACTCCCAGGGAGACAGCATTTGCAATGATATATCAAAATTTAATAAAAAATAATAAGTCTAAATTTCAACTTTTTTCAACCAGAGAAGCTGCCGTAAGATGGTTAAGCAATTATACTGAATTAAACTGCCAACACAATTAAAATTTATTACATCATTTAAGTTAAATCCCATAAATAAAAAAAGCCGAAACAAATTGTTTCGGCTTTTTTCGTACAAGAGGCGGGTTCCGACAGCTATCAGAATGAACCCGTCAGGAATATCTAGTCTTTAATTTCTCAATTAATTCTGGGTATATCTTTATGTTTTCAATGAAAATTTTACTTTTCATCCTTTTAATATGTTTTTCAACGTTTCTGGCTTGTTGATATCCTAAATTTTCAATTTTTAATAGTAATACCCAATCCTTAGCTTTTGAAGTAAAACTATTTTCAAAAGTGCCATTGTTATGCTCAAACAGTCTGTTTTCCAAATTTTTGCAACTGCCAATATAATGACTGTCAAGATATTTTGAGTATAAAATATAAACGTAAGCCATTTCAAGATTGTTTAAATTAAAAAACCCTTGATAATCATTCGATTATCAAGGGTTTTCGTACAAGAGGCGGGACTTGAACCCGCACGAGCCTTACAGCTCACTGGATTTTAAGTCCAGCGTGTCTACCAATTCCACCACTCCTGCATTGGTATTTTTAAATTGCAGAGCGAAAGACGGGATTTGAACCCGCGACCCCCACCTTGGCAAGGTGGTGCTCTACCCCTGAGCTACTTTCGCAATTTTTGACTAATGAACGTGCATTTAATTGCTTAAATGAGACGGCAAATTTAAAACATTTCTACTAACTGCAAAGATAATTTTTAATTTTATTTAAAAGATTTTTTTAATCCACTTGTTTTAAGGTTGTAATTCTGTAATAATAAAATATATTTGCACTATTTTAAACAATTTTAATGCAAATAACCTCAAAATACATTCCTCAGAAGGTGAATTTTTCAGCAGTATTCGGTGATTTTAAGCAGTTAACCAAAGTGGGTTTATCACTAAGTGTGGTGTTTTCATCATTGGCTGGCTATTTATTGGCTGTTGAAGAAATTAAGATTTCAATCCTTGTTTTATTGGCAATTGGCGGCTATTTAATGGTTGGAGCCTCAAATGCTTTCAACCAAATTATAGAAAAAGATACCGATGCTTTAATGAAACGCACGATGAACCGGCCTTTGCCAACAGGCAGAATGCACGTTTCAATGGCGATGGTGATTGCGGTTTCCTTTACCATTTTGGGTCTGGCCATTTTATACAGCATCAATCCAAAAAGTGCTTTGTTTGGCGCCATTTCTATCTTTTTATACACCAGTGTTTACACGCCGTTAAAATCGATAACGCCTTTGGCGGTTTTTGTTGGTGCCATTCCCGGAGCCATTCCTTTTATGTTGGGTTGGGTGGCCGCAACCGACGATTTTTCCATTGAACCGGGGATGCTGTTTTTAATTCAATTTTTTTGGCAATTTCCGCATTTTTGGGCAATCGCCTGGCTTCAGTATGATGAATACAAAAAAGCAGGCTTTAATTTGATGCCAATGGGACAAAAAAACAAAAAAGCGGTGGTTCAAATTATTATTTATACGGTTTGTTTGATCATAGTTTCTGTGATTCCTGTTTTAAAATTGACAGGAAATTTTTATATTTATCCGGTCACAGCAATCATTGTGGCATTATTGGGCGGCGTGATGTTATTTTATGCAGTTAAATTGTATAAAAACCAAACCAACATAGAAGCCCGTCAGTTAATGCTGTCAAGCGTTTTGTACATTACCTTGATACAGGTTATTTATGTGGTGGATAAATTTTTACATTAAGATTTTGATTTACGAATTTCTTAACTTAAGAAATTCAACAGTTAAACAGTTCAACGATTAAACAAATAAACAATCTTATGAAACAAACCTTAGACCAAGAATACAAACAAGCAAAAAGAAAGTCGGCAAAACCTATGTTATGGGTTTCTATGGTAAGCATGACGATGATGTTTGCCGGACTCACAAGTGCTTATGTGGTAAGCAGAAAACGTGCAGATTGGGTTTCTTTCGATTTGCCGCAGGCTTTTTATATCAGCACGCTTCTAATTGTGTTAAGCAGCATCACTTTTATGCTGGCAAAATATTTTATCAAAAAAGATAACCGACCATTAACAAGCGCTTTTTTATTGTCGACCTTGTTTTTGGGAATTGGTTTTGTGTTTTTTCAATTTGAAGGATTTAATGAATTATTGCAATCGGGATTGTTTTTCGCAGGTGAATTTAGCACCGTAAAATCCTCTTTCATTTATGGTATTACCATCGCCCATTTGGCGCACGTTGCTGCAGGAATTGTGGTATTGTCTGTGGTAATTTTCAATCACTTCAATAAAAAATATTCAGCAAATGATACGCTTGGACTTGAATTAGGCGCCATTTTCTGGCATTTTGTGGATATACTTTGGATCTATTTGTTTTTATTTTTCTATTTTATTAGATAATAAAAAATATGTACTTTTGGCGGAACTATAACTAAAAATCAAAACAAACTTTTATGGAAGTAACTATTCCTACTGAAAATAATGGAACATCCTGGAAAGGCGGAAACGAAAAACCATTAGGTGCAAGCTATGGTAAAATGATGATGTGGTTCTTTATTTTATCAGATGCGCTTACATTTTCGGGTTTTTTGGGTGCGTATGGCTTAATGCGTTTTAAATTTCACGATTCCTGGCCAATTGCCGACGAAGTTTTTACCCACTTTCCTTTTTTACACGGCTTCCACGCCCCTATGTATTATGTGGCGTTAATGACGTTCATTTTGATATTTTCATCGGTAACGATGGTGTTGGCGGTTGATGCAGGCCACCAAATGAATAAAAAGAAAGTGACTTTTTATATGTTGCTGACCATTATTGGCGGTGCTATTTTCTTGGGTTCACAAGCCTGGGAATGGAAAAACTTTATAAACGGAACTTATGGTGTCGTAAAACTGAACGACGGAAAAATAATTCAATTTGTTGATGCCTCCGGAGAACAAATCTCTTTAGAAAGCTTTGTGAAACCGCTACATTCTGAAAGAACACAGCATACCGCAAATAAAGGGTTGTGGTTTGTAAAAGAAGCGGAATTACCGCCTTTCACTTTAAATGAAGTTGTTGAAAGTTTTAAGGCAAATCCGGCAATTTCCATAAGAACCGAACTCATCAATCCGGAAACAAAAGCAAAAACCATCATTCCGCACAGTGAGGCGATCGGTTTTTTAAATGAAGCAAAATCGGTAGTTATGGGCGCCAATTTAAGAGAAAATGAATACGGNNCTTTATTGGCACTTTGTAGATTTGGTTTGGGTATTTGTATTCACTTTCTTCTACTTGGTTTAATTCATAAAAAGACATTAAAATGACACACGCACAAGAACATAATTCGCACACAAAATTAATTTGGAAAGTATTCGCCATACTTTCGGTAATCACTATTGCCGAAGTTGCTTTGGGAATCACAAAACCCGACGCACTTTACTTAACAAAAATATTAGGCACAAGCCCTTTAAATATCATTTTCCTGGTTTTAACGGTTGTTAAAGCCTATTACATCACCTGGTTTTTTATGCATATGGCCGATGAAAAAAAGAGTTTAAGAAGAGCGGTGGTTTGGACTTCGGTTTTCTTAATCATATTTTTAGCCACGTTATTGTTAATTGAAGGAAGTTACATCAACGATATTTTAGGTCCGCTGACAAAGTGGAACTACTAATATTTAAAATAATTAAGTGAATAAGGTGGCTTTTTTGACCACCTTTTTTTATTTTTGCAAAAAACACAATGAAAAAATTCTGGGTACTTTTTAGTCTGTTTATAATGCCTTTGGTATTTTATATATTTCTGTCGAAAGGAATCTACAAATATTCAAATTTACCTATTTTAACTGAAGATGTAATTGACCTAAAAATCATTTCTCCGGAAACAACTGCCACTTTTTCTGAAAAATTGACCGTCATTTGTTTTTTGGGAAGCGATATCAAAAATGCCAAAGCAAGTCTTTTTAATTTAAACCAGACCATCTACAAAAGGTACTATTCAAAACCATTTTTTCAGATGGTAGCCATCCTTCCACAGGGATTGGAAAATGAATACAACGAAACAATTCAAGAGCTTTCGGCCTTTACAGATGTCAGCAAATGGCATTTTATTTACGCCAGTCCGCAAAATATCAACTTGCTTTTTAACAGTTTTCAAACGCCTTATTTATTAAATGAAAACCTTTATTCGGAAAATGCTTATATTGTGGATATGGAATTGCGTTTACGCGGAAGAAAAGATGATGAAGACACCAAAGGCGGAAAATTATATGGTTATAATATGAAATCGTTCGCCATTTTGAAGAATAAAATGAAAGATGATATTGACATTATTTATTACCAATTGAAAAAATCGGCTGAAAAACAAGCAAGAAGAAAACGGGAAATCTAATTAAAGAAATGAAACGAGCATAACAAATTTTGATATACAAAGGAATGATTAATGGCGAACAGCATCTGTTACCGCTAAAAAATAAAATTTAAACAGATGAAACGAGCCTTAACAAATTTTGATACACAGTAGAATGATTAATGGCGACTGCATCTGTACCAATAAAAAATAAAATATAAACAGATGAAAAAATACTCTTATATAGGCATTGCATTTATTATTTTAATCTTCGGGATTTATGCCATTCCAAAAATTGTAAACAGATTTAAAACGCCAGAATTAATTACAATTTCAAAAGTTCCTCCGTTTGAATTCACCAATCAGGAAGGGAAATTGGTTACCAATTCATTCTATGAAGGAAAAGTTTATGTGGTAGAATTTTTCTTCACCACCTGCCCTACTATTTGTCCGATAATGAATGAAAATATGCTGAAAATACAAAATGAGTTTTATGGAAATCTGGATTTTGGCATCGCATCTTTCAGTATCAATCCAAAATACGATACACCTGAGATTTTAAAGGATTACGCAAAATCACACGGCGCAACTTCACAAAACTGGAACTTCTTAACAGGCGAACAGGATAAAATTTATGAATTGGCCAATACCGGATTTACCTTGTATGCCGGTGAAAACAGCAATGCCGAAGGCGGATTTGAACATTCTGGAATGTTTGCTTTGGTAGATAAAAAAGGAAACATTCGCTCGAGATTGGATGAATTTGGAAATCCGATTGCTTTTTATGACGGACTCGACCCAAAAGGCGTACAACAAATTAAAGAGGACATTAAAATATTGTTAAAAGAATAATGGCAACAGCGACAAAAAAATACAACACTTGGATCATCATTTTATCAATTGCCATTCCTTTGGTGGTTGCGGTATTGTTTCGCGTTAAAATTGATGTGCAACTTCCTGTTTTTNNATTCTACAAAATTTGGAGGAGAAGGTGCTATAAAAACGGTTTATTTTGTGATTTTGATTTCACACATACTATTATCGGTATTAGTGATCCCATTTGTGTTGATTACATTTGTAAGGGCCATCACAAACCAAGTGGAACTTCATAAAAAAATAGCGCGTTTTACCTTTCCGTTATGGCTGTATGTGGCCGTAACCGGCGTGATTGTTTATGTGATGATTTCGCCGTATTATTAGGCCCAGCCCCCTGGGAAATTTAATTATGGAAGATCAATAAAAGAAAATAAATGACAAACAGGTTGCCGCAGTTTTTTGCAAAAACTTCGCAATGAAGAAATAGATACACGATTAAACAATAGATATATACTCATGAAAAAAATAGCGCTTTCCATATTATTTCTGCTATTTATTCAAATGGCCAATGCGCAATGCGCAATGTGTAAAGCGGTTGTTGAGAGTGGTGGTAACCTAGATGAGGCTGAAGGCTTAAATTCGGGTATTTTATACTTAATGGTGTTTCCTTACCTTCTGGTTGGAACTTTATTTTTTTTTATCATCAGAAATAAAATAAAGAAAAATAAAAATTAATATTTTAATTGTAAATCAACACAGAATCTATCGGGACGGAAGTTGGGATAAAATTATTAATTTGACTGATTTTTTAACCGCAAAGAACAAGGAAAATTAGCAAAGAGCGCAATTTTGTTTTGGTTAACATTTGATTTAGACATTTTAAAAATGGTAAATTAAAAATCAGATATCGTAATTAAATTTTGCGTTAGGGATTACTTCACCCATTTATTATTTTTTATAAGATTTCAGTGAACCTGGTTTGCAGTGGTAAACCTTTTTGCCCTTTTTCGGAGAAAAAAGTTTGGAACGCAAAGCCCTACCCACCAGCTGGTGGGTAACGCCCACCAAAAAGGCTGACCCAAAATAAAAATTAACTTTTCCAAAAGTCACTAAATATGTAACAAATGATAATTTTGGTCGTCATATACAAAAATCAATATCACCTATAAACTCAGTTATATACAATGAGAACAAAAATTGTAAGTATTTTGGCGTTTTTTTTATTTATAAACGCAAATGCACAAGATAAAAAATGGACACTACAAGAATGTGTCGACTATGCTTTAGAACACAATATTTCCATAAAACAGCAAGAACTCAGCAAAGATTTGGTTGAAGAAGACATTACAATTGCCAAAGGAAATTTTTATCCTTCGCTAAATTCTTCGGTTTCACAAAACTGGAATTTTGGATCTTATATCGATAATTACGGCGGGCGGGTTTCAAGAGACAGTCGTTCAAACAACTTTAGTTTAAATTCAAACGTAACGCTTTACAACGGAAACAGAAATAAAAATAATTTGTTGCAGGTACAAAAAAGTCTGGAAGCAGCCGGCTTTAATTTAGAAGAAAATAAAAACGACATTATGTTATATGTTGTTAATTTTTATTTAAATGTGTTGCTGAACAAAGAAAGCATTGTTATTGCGCAAGATCAGATTGAGATCAGCAAAAAACAGGTTGAAAGAGCAAAAACCTTGGTTGAAGCGGGCTCACAGCCAAAAACAACACTTTTGGAAGCAGAAGCCACTTTGGCGGCGAATGAGCAGCAATTGACCACCGCAAAAAATACGCTGGATCTTTCATTACTGAGTTTGGCGCAATTGTTACAGGTTTCCCATAAAGGATTTGATGTGCAAGATGTGCCATTAACCATTAATTCCGCTTCGTTAATTTATAATGATACCGATATAATTTTTAATACTGCGGTTGCCAATTTACCTGAAATTAAAAGTGCCCAAATAGCTGTTGAACGTTCAGAAATTGGCGTGGAAATTGCAAAAGGCGCTTATTATCCTTCGCTTTCTTTTGGGGCAGGATTGGGAACTTCTTACCAACACAATCAAGGAGACAAAGATGTTAGGCCAATTTTAGATGAAAATAACAATGTTGTTTATGTGCCAAATGGTTTTGGGACACAGCTGGAAGACAATTTGGGCTACAATTTCGGATTTTCTTTAAATATTCCAATTTTTAACCGATTTCAAACAAAATCGAATGTGGCAAAAGCCCAAATAAATCAAGAAATAGCAGTCTTGCAATTACAAGACAAACAGGTTAAATTAAGGGAAACCATTGAAAAAGCCTATGCTGATGCAAAAGCTTCTTTAGACCAATATATTTCGGCAGAAAAATCATTGCTGGCACAAAACGAATCTTATAAAAACGCGCAAATTAGTTTTGATAACGGCGCAATGACTTCTTTTGATTTTGACCAGGTGAGAAACAGGTTGGTAAACGCGCAAGCGTCTATGGCCAATGCAAAATACAATTTTGTTTTCAGAACAAAATTGTTAGAATATTATTTAGGAATTCCTATTGTTCTGGAATAATCCTATCCCCAACCATTTCCAAAGGAAAGGGAGTTTGATTTGGAAAAAATCCAAATATATTGCGTTTAATTTTTAATTCACGGTAACATCCAACGCAAAACGTTGGATGTTTTTTTATAAAAATATTATGAAGTATCTTTGCCTTTTACGACGGCTGCGTGCTGTAACCGTTGACAACCATTAACCTTTTGATTTTGATTTTAAACATAGAAACTGCGACAAAAAATTGCTCGGTGAGCATTTCAAAAGAAGGAAAAACCATTGCGTTGAAGGAATTGAACGATGGCAATTATTCGCACGCCGAAAAACTGCATAAATTGATTGAGCAGGTTGTTTTGGAAGCGAAAATTGAATTGTCTCATTTAAAAGCCATTGCCGTAAGCAAAGGTCCGGGTTCTTATACAGGTTTGCGCATTGGCGTTTCGGCAGTTAAAGGCTTATGTTTTGCGCTAGATATTCCGATGATTTCGGTAAATACCTTACAATCTTTGGCGCTTTCTGTTTCCATTGACAAAGGCTATAAAATTCCGTTGTTGGATGCAAGAAGAATGGAGGCTTACAGTCAGGTTTTTAATGATAAAAATGAAAAAATAAGAGACGTTCACGCAGAAATAATTGATTCCGATTCTTTTTCGGAATTTTTAAACGCCGATAAAGTTTATTTTTTTGGAGACGGCGCCGAAAAATGCAAGGAAATTATTACGCATAAAAATGCGGTTTTTATCGACGGAAAATTTCCTTCGGCAAAAGAAATGTCGGTGATATCTTACGAAAAATACCTCAAAAATGAATTTGAAGATGTTGCCTATTTTGAGCCTTTTTATTTGAAGGAATTTATTGGCGTAATTTCAAAAAAGTAATAAGTAGGCTTTAAAAAGCTCTTTTTATGGAATTACTGCAAAAAATTCAATAAATCTTTCCAAAAAACAAATCAATCATTGCAATCTTTCAGCTTTGCAGAGCTCTTAATCAATGAAATTTTCCACAGTCAGTAAATAGTCACAAATTTGCACAAAGTGAATATTTATCTTTAAAAAATCTTTGAGTAAAATTAGGTAACCAACAAAAAACTCAAATATTTTTATCCTTTTCTTGAAAATCTATCTATGAGTTCAAACAATAATTTTCGATCCAAAGGCTTTGTTAAATAAGCGTCAAATCCAAGGGCTAAGGCATTTGCTTTATCGGTTTCCATCGCGAAAGCAGAAAGTGCAATAACCGGCAGTGAAGGCCTTANNTTTTTACCGTTAACGGCTTCTATAATTTTAAAATTGGTTGATGAGAATAACTCTGAGATATACATCATATTGTATTCTTCGTCTTCGGCCACTAAAATAGTTATCGCGTTGTTCTTCACTTGAATGATTGTTTTTTGTTCTTCAATAAAAGTTGAAATTATAGGTACTTTTGCCTTATTATAAGGGATTGTAAAGTAAATGGATGTTCCTTGATTGCTCGAATTTAACCAAATTTCCCCATTAAACAATTCAACAATTTTTTTGGTGATCGCCAAACCAAGTCCGGTTCCTTTGTGTTGTTTGCTTAAATCAAGGTTTCCCTGTGAAAATCGATCGAAAATTTTACTTTGTAAATCCGCTTCAACCCCAATTCCTGTATCTTTTACGTAAAATTGCAAGTTGTTTTCAACCAATTGGTACCCAAATGTAATGCTTCCTTTATCCGTAAATTTAAACGCATTTGACAGCAGGTTTGTGAGCACCTGATTGAGTTTTGTTTTATCAGTTTCAACAGAGCTCTTAAAGTTTTCCAATCCTTTTTCACAAATTAATTGGATATTGTTTTCCTTGGCGATTGGCTTGTAAAAGGTCATCAATTCATCGAACATTTTATTTAGGTTTATAGCTTCTAAATTAAGCGTTTCTAAACCTGCCTCGATTTTTGAAATATCTAAAATATCATTTACGATTGAAAGTAACCTTTTGCTGCTTTTAATGACTATGTTGGCATATTCTTTTTGTTTCTCTTTGGTGATATTCGGATCCAGGCTCAGTTCTGAAAATCCAATAATCCCGTTCATTGGGGTCCTGATTTCGTGACTCATATTTGCCAAAAAAGCAGACTTTAGACGATCCGATTCTTGTGCCTGAAGCAAGGCATTGTTAAGTTCATTTTCAACTTTTTTACGCTGTATGGTGGTGCTAATTTGGTCGGCCACAAACTCTAGCAATTGCACATCATCTTCAGTATAGGCATTTTCATCCTCATAACTTTGCACCACAATGGCGCCAATACATTTTTCTTGAATCATTAATGGAACACCTACCCAAATTTCAGCGTGTTCCCCAATCAATTCAACTTGTTTGTTTTTAATAAGTTCTTGGTGTGCTTTCTGGTTTACGATCAGTGGTTTTTTTGATTTTATGACATAACCAGTTAAAGAATTTTTTACCGAAAACTCTTCCACTACCTCTATATCATCCACAAAAACCGGGGTCGTAATCATATCGGTTTCTTCATTATAAATTGCAAGATAAAAATTGCTGGTGTCAATTATTTTATGCAATTCATTTCTTACAAACAAACTAAATTCCTTAAAATCACTGGTGGTTAATGCGGCTTTAGAGATGTTGTAAAGCACGTCTTCCAAAACCTCTTTCTTAACCCTTTCCGTAATATCTGATATAACAACGTGAACAGTGAAACCTTCATCTTCTTTGTTAATCCTTGTGAGTGTTATCTCAGTGGGGAAAATATGGCCATCAAGGTGTTTCTGGTTACATCTGTACCTATTGCTCCCTTTTTCCAGAGCAATTTTCATCATTTCTTCCGATTTTTCGAACGAGTTGATGCCTTCTGGCTGAAATTTTGGCGAAATTTTTGACGGATGAATGCTAAACAGTTTTTCCCTGTCCAAACCAAACATATTTATGGCAGCTTCATTGCAATCCACAAAAAATCCATCTTTTAATATCAAAACCGCGTCAATGGCTTTCTCAAAAATGTCTCTATATTTTCTTTCTGATTTTTCAAGTAATTTTTTTGAATTTATGCGTTCAGTAACATCATCAACCAAGGATGCCACACCAATAACATTGCCGCCGGCGTCTTTTAAAATTACATTGTACCATTCGCAGGTTATTATTTTACCATATTTAGTTATATTTTCATTGGAATTTCTAAGCCCTTTTTCTTGTGTTAATAAATTCTCATTAACTTTCTTCATTTCTTCAGCTAAATAAGGGGGTGTAATTAAATCTTTTATGGGCTTATTTTTTGCTTCTTCCGCAGAATATCCAAAAATTCTTTGTGCCGAATTATTCCATTCAATTACATTAAAATCTACATCCCAAATAATTGATGCCAAGGGTGTAAAGTTAAATTGATCTTTTAACCGTTGATTGCTCTCAAAAAATAAATCTTCGGCCTTTTTACGTTCTGTAATGTCTTCAGATATTGCAATATAGTTGACAATTTCTTCTGAATCATTTTTTATTGGCGTTATGGTCTGCTGTAACCAAATTAATTCGCTGTTTTTGGCTTTATTTTGAAGTTGTCCCTGCCAAATATCTCCTCTCGAAATAGTTTGCCACATTTCGGCGTAAAATTCTTCGGACTGATTTTCTGATTTTAAAATACTGTATGGTTTTCCTTGAGCTTCTTCTTTTGTATAACCATATAGTTCAGTAAATTTTGGATTTAAATATTCAATAACTCCTTTTGCATTTATAATAGTTATAATATTTGCACTTTTCTCTACTGCCAATAAGTGTTTTCTGTTTTCTTCTTCCGCTTTTTTGCGTTCGGTAATATCTTCACAAACACCTTGAATATGGGTTATTTCATTGGCGCTGTTTCGAACAACGTCTATATTGGCCTGAACCCATTTTACATCACCATTTTTGGTTAAAATTCGGAAGGGCTGAAACTTAAATTCATTTGATTTATCTATTTTGAATAATTTAAATAAAGTTTCGCTTACCCATTTCAAATCATCCTTAAAAACCAGTTGGTATAATTTCACAGTTCCTTTTATGAGTTCCGTATGAGAATACCCAAATAAATTTATTGTATTTTCTGATGCAAATTCTACCGGGAAATCCCATTCATTTTTACATAAAATGGCAATCGTAGTACTTTTATTGATAATATTATAAGCCGCTTTTATTTTATTGTCTGTTTTCTTTTTGTCGGTTGTTTCATGAAAAAACATAAGGACTCCTTCATCTGACGGAATAATTCTGTTTTCAAACCATTTATCCCAGAGCATAAAATAATTTTCAAAAGTTATGGGTTTTCCAGTTGCTATTGCTTCTTGGTAATTATCATAAAATAAATCACCTATTTTCTCAGGAAATTCTGCCCAAATATTCTTGCCAATAAGTTCCTTGGCGCTTTTACCCAATAAATCGGCCGCTTTTTGATTCACATAAATGTAATTTGAGTCATGGTCCAGTATCACCAAACCGTCTTTAATGCTTGTCAGGGTATTTGACAAAAAGTTTTTTGTCGTGTTAAATTTTTGCTCATTCAGAACCCGCTCAGTTATATTTTCAACCGATACAATTACATTTTCAAGAGTGTCTTCGCTTCCGTCTATTACATTAAATTTAACCAATGTGTTAATTTCAATGCCGTCTAAAGTTTTATTGACACTTTCTATCTCCGTTTCTTTTTTGCCCAATAAAATATCAACGAGCAATTTAGTAAAACCCGTATTGGAATTTTCGGTAAATACTTTGGGTAAATTATCCAACAAATCTTCTTTATTTTTGGCGTTGTATAATTTTACAGCTGCATTATTTACCTCTTTTACATTGATTAATGAAGCTAATTTTGTTAAGGTTTCTGGATTCTCAGTGATAAAAGTTTTAATATTGGTGTTGCCTTCTTTAACAAGAGCATCTATTTTTTTCTTAACTTCAGAAAAATCTTCAATCCAAAGCGAAATAGGGGCATATTCAAAAAAGGTGAAATATTTCTTATGTACTAATGAATTATTTTTCATAATCTCTTCGTGAACAATCATTTTGGGGTCAATACTTTTCATTATTTCACTATTAGGGGTTTAGCGGCAAAAATACAATTTATTTTTTATATATATTTTATTATAACAATTTAAAATTTAGGTACTTATCTTGCCAATTTAACAAAATCTACTTTTTTGGCAATATAATTTTAAAACTCGAGCCTTTTTCAAAAATGCTGTTAACTTCAATCTTTCCTTTATGGAGTTCCACAATTTTCTTGGCAATGGCCAATCCCAAACCAATACATTTTTGTTTGTCTTCAGAATAGGTATTGACCACATAAAATTCTTCAAAAATATGGGGCAAATCTGTTTCAGAAATTCCAATTCCTTGGTCGGTGATAGTAGTTTCAACAGTATTTTTAAGTTCTTCAACAGTAATTTTTATGGTTGAATTTTCATTGGAATATCGCATTGCGTTGTTTAAAACGGCGCTTAAAGCCTGGGAAATTTCATTCCTGTCAAGCGTTAAAAAAATATCGTTTGAAGGAACATCTATATCTAAACCAATATTTTTTTCAGATGCGATTCCGTTAAATTCTGTTATACGGGATTTTACCAATTCAACATAATTAGATAGCTCAGTTTTTAAGGCGAAATTTGGCGATTGAACTCTTGTATATTTTGAAACAGTATCTAGAAAGGCCAAAGAAAATGTCGCTGAATTTTTAATAATTTGTATATGTTTTCGCAATTTTTCCATCGAATAATCTTCAAGATCTTCCAGCATCATTTCCGAAAACGAAAATATGACCCCCACAGGATTTTTCAAATTATGGGTTAATTTGCCAAGAATTTTTGAGTTGGTTTCAACGACTGTATTGAGCTCATTAGATTTACTTTTAAGCTTTAGGCTAAGATCAATTATTTTTTCTTCCAATGCCGGAATATATTTTTCTGAATTTTCCTCTTTTTTTGCCAAACCCAAGTAATTTTAAGTAAATATAATTTTAATTTAACTAGTTTCAAATATTTATTTCCGCATTTTTAAAAAGATTTATTCAACCAATAATAAAGCCAAATTGAAAAAGTATTAAAAGTTACTCGGTTTTTTCATTACTTTTACCTTCCAAATGTTTAAAAAACAAAAAAATGTCTACAGCTAAAAAAGACTATAAGAGAATTACCACCAAAAGCGTGGTGGAAATGAAAAAAAATGGTGAAAAAATTGCGATGCTTACCGCTTATGATTATACGATGGCAAAAATTATTGACAATGCCGGAGTTGATATTATTTTGGTGGGAGATTCGGCCTCTAATGTGATGGCTGGCCACGAAACCACCTTACCCATTACGTTGGATCAAATGATTTACCACGCAAGTTCGGTGGTAAGAGCGATTCACAGAAGTTTGGTGGTGGTAGATTTGCCTTTCGGCAGTTATCAGGGAAATTCAAGAAATGCATTGGATTCTTCTATCCGAATTATGAAAGAATCTGGCGGCCACGCGGTGAAATTAGAAGGCGGAAGTGAAATTAGCGAATCCATCGTCAGAATTTTAACAGCAGGAATTCCAGTAATGGGACATTTGGGATTGACCCCGCAATCTATTTATAAATTTGGTACTTACACAGTTAGGGCGAAGGAAGAAGAAGAAGCCGAAAAACTAAAAGAAGATGCTTTATTGTTGGAGAAATTGGGCTGTTTTGCTTTGGTATTAGAGAAAGTTCCTGCAAAATTGGCCCAAGAAATTGCAGAAAGTATTTCAATTCCAGTTATTGGAATTGGCGCCGGAAATGGTGTGGACGGACAAGTATTAGTAACGCACGATATGCTAGGAATGACCCACGAATTTCATCCGCGATTTTTGCGCCGCTATATGGATTTATATACCGATATGACCAAAGCTTTTGAAAGCTATATTGCCGATGTAAAAAGCCTTGATTTCCCTAGTGATGAGGAGCAATATTAAAAATCACTTAAGCCCAACATCATTAAGTTAAGGCAATATTTGTTGTTGCTTTGCCTATTGACTGTCGCTCGTGCCTTACAAAGGCGGAATTGCAATAATCTTGGCCAGCATAATGAGATTTTTCACCCCTCGGAAGGACAAAAATAATGATAAATATCTTAACTTAATGACATTGGCCTTGCGGGATTGGTAGCCTATTCCAACATCGAAGAAAGCTCAAACCAACGGCCTTCTTTTTGATCAATTTTTTTGCTGATTTCCTGCAATTTTAAAGACAGCTCATTAATTTCATCTACAGAAAGCGAAGTATCCAAAAACTTCGTTTCAATGTCGCTTTTTTGCGTTGTTAAAGCTTCAATTTCGCTTTCAATATTGTCAAATTCCTTTTTTTCTTTAAACGACAATTTTGCTTTATTGTCTGTTTTATTGGTTGTTTTGGTTCTGGAATCCGTATTTTTTACAGCCGTATTTTCTTCCGCAGGTTTTGAATCTTCATACACTTTGTAATCGGTATAATTTCCCGGGAAATCTTCAATAACGCCATCGCCTTTGAACACAAAAAGATGGTCCACAATTTTATCCATAAAATATCGGTCGTGAGAAACCACAATCAAACAGCCTGGAAAATCGAGCAAAAAGTTTTCCAGCACATTCAAGGTCTCAATATCCAAATCATTTGTGGGTTCATCCAAAATTAAAAAGTTCGGATTTTGGATTAAAACCGTGCACAAATACAAACGTTTTCTTTCACCGCCGCTTAATTTCTCCACAAAATCGTACTGCCTTGATCGGCTGAACATAAAACGCTCCAGCAACTGAGCGGCCGAAATTTTTCTCCCTTTGGTCAGCGGAATGTATTCCCCAAATTCCTTAATCACCTCAATTACTTTTTGGCCGGGTTTTATCACGATGCCGTCTTGCGAATAATGTCCGAATTTTATGGTTTCCCCAATCACTACTTTGCCCGAATCAACAGGTAATTGTCCGGTGAGCATTTTTATGAAACTCGATTTTCCTGTACCGTTTTTGCCGATAATTCCAATGCGTTCGTTTCTTTTGAACACATAATCGAACCTGTCCAAAATTTTCAAATCCCCAAACGATTTTGAAACGTGGTGAAATTCCGCAATTTTAGAACCCAAACGCTCCATATCAATTTCCAGCTGCACTTTGTGGTTGTCTCTTCGTTTGTGCGCTTCTTCTTTGATGATGAAAAAATCGTCAATCCGCGATTTGGATTTTGTGGTACGCGCTTTCGGTTGTCGGCGCATCCACTCCAATTCTTTCACAAACAGGTTTTTGGCTTTGTCCACACTTGCCTGTTCAATCGCCAATCGCTCTTCTTTTTTCTCTAAAAANNTTTTCAAGCCATTCAATCATTTCTAAATCCAAATGGTTGGTGGGCTCGTCCAAAATTAACAGATCCGATTTATGGATTAAAATCACCGCCAAAGACAATCTTTTACGCTGTCCGCCCGAAAGTGAACTCACCTTTTGCGTTAAATCGTCTAATTTTAATTTGGATAAAATTTGTTTGTATTGGGTTTCAAAATCCCAGGCATTTAGCCTGTCCATTTTTTCAAAAGCCACTTGATAAGCCTTTTCGTCATTGGGATTGTGCAACGCTTTTTCATATTCCTCAATCACTTTTAACGTTTCGTTGTCCGAATTAAAAATGGTTTCCTCCACCGTTAAATTATCGTCCAAATTGTCTTCCTGCGACAAATATTCAATTTTTATGCCCTTGCGCGACACCACTTGTCCGCTGTCCGAACTCGCCAATCCGGCAATAATATTTAAAATGGTGGTTTTTCCGGTCCCGTTTTTTGCGATAAATGCAATTTTTTGGTCTTTATTTATGCCGAATGAAACATTGCTAAAAAGCGCCACTTCACCAAAAGATTTCGATATATTTTCAACGGATAAATAGTTCATATTTCAAATTTTTGCAAAAGTACGCAATAAAAGTGAGAATTAATTTTGACAAAACACCTTGGAATATTAGGGCGCTCACAGACAAGCAATGTTATTCAATTAAGATATTTATGCATTGTTTTTGTCCTTTACAGGCACAAGGAATCTTATCGATTTACGATTTTTGACGTACCTCTGACGGTGATTTTATAGGCTTAACATCCGACTGCGGTCTTGGGTCTTCCGTCTTTTTTAACTCATTTTCGACTGAAAAGCCAGCGCGTACAATTTTATTTGTTTAATCATAGAGACCAATCCGTTGGCGCGGGTTGGCGATAAATGTTCTTTCAGGCCAATTTTATCCACAAAATACAAATCGGCATCAAGAATATCTTTAGGTTTTTGGTTGTTGAAAACGCGCAACAAAAGGGCCACAATTCCTTTGGTTAAAATGGCATCGCTGTCGGCCGTAAATTTAATTTTGTCGCCTTCAATTTCAGAATGCAGCCATACTTTCGACTGGCAGCCCGAAATTAAATTTGAATCTGTTTTAAATTCATCCTCAATCATTGGCAGCGATTTCCCCAATTCTATCATATACTCATAACGTTCCATCCAATCTTCAAAAAAGGAAAACTCGTCTATAATTTCTTCTTGTATTTCTTTGATAGTCATTTTTTAAACTTATTTTTGCAAAAGTAAACACATCTATATTCTAAAAAAAATATTAGACAAATTAATCCCGTTTAGATGCGTGTTAACTATCATAAAATATGAGTAAACTACTAATTATTGGAACCGTTGCTTTTGACGCCATTGAAACGCCGTTTGGAAAAACGGACAAAATTTTAGGAGGTTCCGCAACCTATATTTCACTTTCCGCATCACAATTTGGCATTTATTCAGGAATTGTTTCTGTTGTAGGAGGTGACTTTCCGAAGAAATATTTAGAAAAATTAAATTCAAGAAACATCAATACCGATGGGATTAAAATTATTGAGGACGAAAAAACGTTTTTCTGGAGCGGCAAATATCATAACGATTTAAACTCACGTGATACTTTAATCACCGATTTAAACGTACTGGCAAATTTTAAACCTGTTGTTCCCAAAAATTTTACGGATACCGATTATTTAATTTTAGGAAATTTACATCCGGCCGTACAAATGGCAGTGATCAAACAAATTCCTGTTCGTCCGAAATTGGTGGTGTTGGACACGATGAATTTTTGGATGAACAACACCTGGAACGAATTGATGGAAGTGATTGCAAAAATAGATGTGATTACCATCAACGATGAAGAAGCGCGCCAGCTTTCCGGAGAATATTCTTTGGTAAAAGCGGCTCAAAAAATTCAGGAAATGGGACCAAAATATGTGGTCATCAAAAAAGGCGAACACGGTGCTTTGTTGTTTAATGGCGAAAATGTATTCTTTGCGCCTGCATTACCGTTGGAGGAAGTTTTCGATCCAACCGGAGCAGGAGATACTTTTGCGGGCGGATTTATTGGCCATATCACCAAAACAGGTGATATTTCTTTTGAAAATATGAAACGCGCGGTGATTGCAGGTTCAAACCTGGCTTCATTTTGTGTGGAGAAATTTGGCACCGAGCGCATGGAAAATCTGACACATCAGGAAATACAAAAACGATTATTACAATTTAAACAATTGACCCAATTTGAAATTGAATTAGGTTAAAATGAATTCCGCACGCGTGCGGAATTTTTTATTTGAATCACAATTAATACTACTACTATGAGCGACGCTATTAAACATGAATGTGGAATTGCAATGGTTAGAATGTTAAAACCATTACAATATTATAAAGACAAATACGGAACCGCTTTTTACGGCTTAAACAAAATGTATTTGTTGATGGAAAAACAGCACAATCGCGGCCAGGATGGTGCGGGTTTGGCAAGCATCAAATTTAACGTACAACCGGGAACGCGCTATATTAGCCGAATTCGCTCCAACGAAGACCAGCCAATCCAAGATATTTTCGATCAAATTAACGGCCGGTTAAACAGTTTAAATATCGAGTTTCCCGATAAAGTTGACGATGTGGAATGGCAGCTGAACAATGCGCCTTATATTGGAAATCTGTATTTGGGTCACGTGCGTTACGGTACTTTTGGTAAAAACAGCATTGAAAGCGTTCATCCGTTTTTGCGCCAAAGCAACTGGATGCACAAATGTTTAATTGTTGCCGGTAACTTCAACATGACCAATTCTAAGCGCTTGTTTAACGATTTGGTTGACATAGGGCAGCATCCAAAAGAAATGACCGATACGGTAACCGTCATGGAAAAAATAGGTCATTTTATCGATGATGAAGTGGCGAAATTGTATGATAAAATCAAAAAGGAATTTGGCGTTACCAAAAAGGAGGCTTCTCCTATGATTGAGGAACGCATCAACATCAAAAAAATCTTAAAAAGATCGGCAAAAAATTGGGACGGCGGTTATGCAATGGCCGGTTTATTGGGCCATGGCGATGCATTTGTTTTGCGCGACCCATCAGGAATCAGACCTGCATTTTATTATGCCGATGACGAGTTTGTGGTGGTTGCCTCGGAACGCCCGGCAATTCAGACTGTTTTTAATGTGGACATTCAAGATGTCAAAGAAATTGAGAGAGGACACGCCTTAATCATAAAACGAGGCGGTAAAATTTCCATGGCTAAAATCAAGGAACCTTTGCCAAATAAAGCCTGTTCTTTTGAACGCATTTATTTCTCCAGGGGAAGTGATGCCGATATTTATACCGAGCGTAAAAATTTAGGAAAATTGGTTTTTCCCCAAATTGCGGAGAAAATAAAAGGCGATTTAAAAAACACGGTATTCTCTTACATTCCAAATACCGCTGAAACTTCTTTTTACGGTTTGCGTGAAGCTGCCGTAGATTTTTTAAATGTGCAAAAAACGGCTGCTATTTTAAAAGGACAACGCAGCTTGTCGGCCGAAAAAGTGACGGAGATATTGGCTGAAATCCCGCGTTTTGAAAAACTGGCCATTAAAGACGCAAAATTGCGGACATTTATTGCTGATGACACCAGCAGAGACGATTTGGTGGCGCATATTTATGACGTCACTTACGGCATTGTAAAGCCAACCGACAATTTGGTGATTATTGACGACAGCATTGTGCGCGGAACTACCTTAAAGAAAAGCATCATCAGAATTTTGGACCGATTGCATCCTAAAAAAATTATTGTGGTTTCCTCGGCGCCGCAAATCCGTTATCCCGATTGTTACGGAATTGATATGGCAAAATTGGGCGATTTTATCGCTTTCAGGGCCGCTTTGGAATTATTGAAACAAACCAGTCAAGAACATATCATTAAAGAGGTTTACGTAAATTGCCTTAGCCAAAAACACTTGGAAGATATGGAACTGAAAAATGAGGTAAAAGCCATTTACGACCAGTTTACAGATGAACAAATTTCCGATAAAATTGCCGAAATGTTAAAAACACCGGAAATCAATGCGGAAGTTGAAATCATTTTTCAGTCGGTTGAAAATTTACATATAGCCTGCCCAAATCACCCAGGCGATTGGTATTTTACGGGCGATTATCCAACTCCCGGCGGAAACCGCGTTGTAAATGACGCCTTCATTAATTTTTACGAAGGCAGCGACAAAAGGGCTTACTAATATTAAAAGTTAAAAGTTGATTCCGCACATGCGGGATCAACTATTTTTATCCCACACCTGCGGAATCAACTATTTTCATATATTTAGCATTGGTTAAAATTGAATTGCAAAACAAGCAATTCAATTTTCAATGATTGATAAATCTAACAGCTTCAACAAACTATTTTGAAAGATATTTTACTGATAACGCCACCTTTTACGCAATTAAATACGCCTTATCCCGCTACGGCTTATTTGAAAGGGTTTTTGAACACAAAAGGCATCAGTTCTTTTCAAATGGATTTGGGGATTGAGGTTATTTTGGAACTTTTTTCCAAGGAAAGTCTGCAAAAACTCTTCGATGTTGCGTTTGAAAACGACAGGATTGCCTCTGAAAATGCACAACGAATTTATGCGTTAAAAGATGACTATTTAAAAACCATTGGCGATGTGATTGGTTTTTTGCAGGGAAAAAATCAGACGATTGCCAGGCAAATTTGCGCTTCAAATTTTATTCCTGAAGCTTCGCGATTTTCTGAGCTTGATGAGTTGGAATGGGCTTTTGGAAATATGGGAATTCAGGATCAGGCAAAACATTTGGCTACTTTATACCTTGAAGATTTATCCGATTTTATCGTGGAATGCATCGACGAAAATTTTGGTTTTAGCCGTTATGCCGAAAGATTGGGGCAAAGCGCCAATGATTTTAACGAGCTGTATGCAAATCTGCAAAAGGAAACCACGGTTATTGATGACATTACGCTTAAAATTTTGGATGAAAAACTAAAAGTCATCCAGCCAAAACTGGTTTGTTTTTCCGTGCCGTTTCCAGGCAATTTGTATAGCGCTTTTCGCTGTGCGCAATTCATCAAAAAATATTATTCCGAGATTAAAATTGGGATGGGCGGCGGATTCCCAAATACCGAATTGAGAAGTATTTCTGATGTCAGGGTTTTTGATTTCTTCGATTTTATTACCTTGGACGACGGCGAATTGCCGGTTGAATTGTTGCTGTCGAATGTGTTGCATCCTTTGGCGGATAATCCCGATTTTAAGCAGTTCAAAAGAACTTTTTTAAAGGAAAACGAAAAAGTGGTTTACAACAATTTATCGGTTAAAAATGATTACAAACAAGCTTACGTTGGCACGCCGGATTATGCCGATTTGTTGCTAACCGAATATATTTCGGTTATAGAAATCGCCAATCCGATGCATAGTTTATGGAGCGACGGCCGTTGGAACAAACTTACGATGGCGCACGGCTGTTATTGGGGAAAATGCACTTTTTGCGATATTTCTCTCGATTATATTAAAATTTATGAACCCATTGCCGCAAAATTATTGGTGGACCGCATTGAAGAAATCATCGCGCAAACCGGCGAAAAAGGTTTTCATTTTGTGGATGAAGCGGCGCCTCCTGCGTTGATGCGGGCATTGGCGATAGAAATTATCAGAAGAAAAATTACGGTGACCTGGTGGACTAATATTCGTTTCGAAAAAAGTTTTACCAAAGACCTTTGTGTTTTGTTGAAAGAATCAGGCTGTATTGCTGTTTCGGGCGGATTGGAAGTAGCTTCCGACCGATTGCTGGAACTGATTAAAAAAGGCGTAACACTGGAGCAAGTGGCGCAGGTGACCAACAATTTCACCAATGCCGGCATTATGGTTCACGCGTATTTAATGTACGGTTTCCCAACCCAAACTATTCAGGAAACGGTTGACAGCCTGGAAATGGTGCGGCAATTGTTTGAACTGGGCACCATAAAATCGGGATTTTGGCATCAGTTTGCGTTAACAACCCACAGTCCGATTGGTTTAAACCCCACAGAATACGGCATTTTTCCCGATTACAAGGAAATCACTTTTGCCAACAACGACATTCAGTTTAAGGACAAAACGGGCATTAACCACGATAAATTCAGTTTTGGGCTGAAGAAATCCATTTTCAATTTTATGCACGGCGTTGGTTTTGATTTGCCGTTGCAGGATTGGTTTGAGTTTAAAATTCCAAAAACCAGTATCAAAAATGATTTTATGCAAAAGTGCCTGGAAACCGAACCTTATTTTATGGTAAAACCAACCGCAAAAATTATTTGGTTAGGCGCAACGCCTTTGGTTTCGGAAATTACAAAATCTAAAAAAGGGAAATCAAAACAACTGCTTCAGCTTACTTTTCACGATAAAAGCGACGGCATTCAGGTGCAAATGGGAAAAGAATCTGGCGAATGGTTTTTAGAGATTTTGGATCGATTGTCCGTTTACAATATAGAACAGCTCACTTTTGGCCAATTAAAAACGGACTATGAAACCCTTTTTGGTGATTTCGAATTGTTTTGGTATTCCAAACCCGTCAACAGTTTACGGGCGCACGGATTGCTGGTGTTATAGGAAATTTCAGTCGGAAGCCCGAAGTCCGAAGACGGAAGTTTAGCCGAAAATGCAAGGAAAGTCTAAACTAGAAACGCAAAATCTATAGATTTTTAACCGCAAATTTCACAAAGAAAATATGCAAAGGGCGCTAGAAAAACTTTAATATTTCCTTTTTTCATTATGAACTCAAGCTGCGTTAGGGATTGAAGAGGAAAGCCCGACCCGCCAGCTGGCGGGGAACGCCCAAAATATTTTTTGAATTAAATTGTGGTCTTTATTGCTCAATGGCAATGCTGTCCTTTGCTATGATGGGATTTTCGATGTTTAAAGAATCGATGACCACATCAACAATGGTGTCTTTTGCTGGTCGCGGCACGTTTAATCGCGAATTGCAGTTGAAAAGTTTCAACACATCTTTGGAAGGTTTTTTAAAATCTTGTTTTAAGTAATATTGAAAAGAAACATCATTGTTTAACATCTTTAAAAACTCGCCATTGATGGGAAGTGCGGTGTGCGATGCCTGGCCCAATTCCATCGTTTTGAAATGAACGGCTGGATTTTCGGCACCAACCCAAGCGCCGATAACCAAGTTTGAAGTAAAGCCAACAAACCAGCCATCTGCTTGCGATTGCGAAGTTCCTGTTTTTCCGCCAATGTCGCCAAACAATTGAAAATCGTACCTTATTGGTGCGGCAATTCCTTGGAAAACGACACGTTTTAGCATTTCAACCATGATTTCACCCGTTTTTTCTGTATACGCTTGCTTGGTAGCTTTTATGGGTAAAATATTTAGTGAAACATCATCTCTGTCCAAAATTTTAAGAAGAACAACTTCGTGCATTGGTTTTCCATAATTGGGGAATGTGGTATAGGCCCTCACCATTTCCAGTAAAGAAAGTTCTGCGGTTCCTAAAGACAAAGAAGGAACCTCAGGAAGTTCGGTTTCAATACCCATATTTTTTGCCAAAGCGATGATTTTAAGCAACCCGACTTTTTCCATAAGCTGCACCGTGACGGTATTTACGGAAGCTGCCAAGGCGCCCCAAACGCTAAATTCACCGCCATAAATATAATCGGAATTTTTAGGTTCCCAATCTTCATATTGCGGATATTTGATTAAAATGTTTGGATACATTTCGCAAGGTGTAATGCCACTTTCAATAGCTGCGGCATAAACAAATGGCTTAAATGTACTTCCAACTTGTCTTTTGGTGGTTACGTGATCATATTGAAAATAATTTTCATCAATGCCGCCAACATAAGCCTTAATATGTCCGGTTTTTGGTTCCAATGCAATAAAACTGGCGTGCAAAAAACGCAATGAATTTTTTATGGAATCCAACGGTGACATGGTGACGTTTCTTTCTCCGTCGTGCGAGAAAATTTTCATTTCCACAGGTTTGTTCAGGCTGTCTTGAATCCTAGCTTCAGACATTCCCGCTCTTTTTAGTGTTTTATAGCGATCCGAGTTTTTGACGGCGTTTGTTAAAACAATCGGCACCTCGTTCCAAGGCTCTTCATTTCCCCATTGGCGGTCAAATTCGTATTGTAAAATCTTAAGTCTTTTTGCGACAGCCTTTTCGGCATATTGTTGCATCGCATAATTTAAAGACGTGTAAATTTTAAGTCCGTCTTTATATAAATCATATTTTTTTCCGCTTGATTTTCTGTTATTTTCTAACCAGCTGTTCATCGTTAAACGCACATACTCTGTAAAATATTTGGCTTTTCCCTGATGGCGTGAAAGTCTCTTTGGCGTTGTAATCAAAGGAATAGCCACTACAGAATCTTTAAATTTTTCGGAAATATATTTTTCCTGGCTCATTAAATTCAACACAATGTCTCTTCTGTTTTTGGAAGCTTCAGGAAATTTTATGGGATTATAGGTGTAAGTTGCTTTTAACATTCCAACCAAAACAGCGCCCTGTTCAATAGTTAAATTAGAAGTTGAAGTGCTAAAAAAGCGCTGTGAGGCACTTTCAATACCAAAAGCGGTATCGCCAAAAGGAACGGTATTAAAATAAAATTCAACAATTTGTTCCTTTGTAAAATGGCTTTCCAATTTATAGGCTGCCACCATTTCTTCGAACTTGTTGATAGGCGTTGACAAAAACCAATAGGAATTTCGGGGGAAATAGTTTTTTACCAATTGTTGTGAAATGGTGCTTCCGCCTCCAGAGCTTTTATCTCTTAAAATCACCGTTTTTACAATCACCCGCATCAAACTTTTTAAATCGACGCCAGAATGCTCGTAAAAACGAGAATCTTCAGATGATATAAGGGCTTCAACCAAATGTTTTGGAATAGAATCGAACGGAATATTTAGGCGGTTTTCTTTGTCAAACCGGTATAGCAACACATTATCGGAAGAATAAACTTCAGATGCTTCCATATTTCTGAAAAGTTTTACTTCTTTATTGGTAGGAACTCTTCCAAATAAGCCAAAATAAACGGAAATTATAAAAATCACAAACAAAACGCCAAGCGCCAAAATGCCTTTTATAAAAAAGCGAATCCAATTTTTTTTGGTATAATTTTTAAAACTGAAATTTCGAATCAAATACAGTTTTATGTTGTTTAGTAGTTTCAATTGATTGGTGTTTTGTTTGTTAAAAGGTATTTAAAAAACGCTCACAAAATTACCATAAATAATTACATGCGCTGTTTGTTACATATAATAATTTATTGTGGGCCATAATATTTAACATATTGGTATTAAATTTCCTGTTGTTTATTTTATGAAAAATAAAACGATACCGCCCAATGCAATAAAAGCTCCGATAATTTCTTTTATGGTCACTTTTTCTTTGTAAAGTAATATGGCCGGCGGAATAATTAAGACAGGAATAATGGCCATAATGGTTGAAGCAATGCCGACTGTGGTGTATTTTACGGCCAATAAAGAAGCGTAAACGCCTAAAAACGGACCAAAAATAGAACCAAGTACAATAAATTTCATGGAAATGGAATCGGTAGCTGCTTGCTTCACTTTTGGCCATCGTTTAATTAAGGAGATTAGGATGATAAAACCAAAAGTTCCTGCTATAATTCTAATTTGGGTTGCCGCAAATACGTTGTAATCACCCATTCCATATTTGCTTAAAACCAAGCCCAACGCTTGTCCCATAGCGCCCAAAAAAGCGAATAACATTCCTTTGGGAGAAAACGAAAATTGAATTTTTTTGTTTTTTATCCCTAGTTTTTCATCATCCAATTTCTTTTTTTCGGTAATCACCATCATAATTCCAAAAATGGTGATAAACATAGCCACCAAAGAAAGGAGATTCATGGTTTCCCCTAAAATAAACCATCCTAAATAAGCTGCAATTGGCGCGCTTAACGACATCAATAACATGGAAATTCTTGCGCTGATTAATTCGTACGATTTAAACAGAAAATAATCACCAAAAACAAAGCCCACCAAGCCCGAAATTGACATCCAAATCCACTGATGGGAAGTGGCGTCAAACGGTAAAAACAATCCTCTGGAGAAATAGGAAATGACGGCGTAAATGAAAAAAGCGATGATTAATCGCAATACGTTGACCGACAAAGACCCGGCTCTTCTGGTTGCCTGTTGAAATGATAAACTGGTGGTGGTCCAAAAAACCGCTGTCAATAAGGCAAAAAGTTCACCTAAATGGGATGTTAACATCATTAACTTTTGAGCCGCTAAAGTATTTAAACTTCTCGCCAAAATGATGAAAATATACAAATATTTTTTTAACTTTTTGTTGGAAAGATTCATTGGTTGCCGCCTAAAATATTTCAAATTCCAAAAGGCTGAAAACAAAATATATTGTTATAAATTTATGCAGATTTAAATCATCCCAAAAAATGATAAAAAACACTTTTGAAACATTACGCGAATTTTTAGAATTTGAGTTGTTCAGCTTGGGCGAATATACCTTGAGGGCTTATACGCTTGTCGCCATTTTTATTGTTTTTCTGATTACCAAAGTGATTTTATGGCTTATTAAAACAACCATGTTCCGCAAACAAAAGCTAAAAAGCCAGGATTTGGGAAATACCTATGCACTGTTTCAAATTATTAAATATGTAATTTGGGTGATCGCTTTTGCGTTTTTGCTGGAAACAATCGGGGTAAAAATTACGGTATTGGTTGCGGGTTCTGCCGCATTGCTTGTTGGAATTGGCTTGGGGTTGCAGCAAACATTCAATGATATTGTTTCGGGCATTATTTTGCTTTCGGAGAGATCCATAAAAGTGGGTGATGTGTTGGAAATTGACGATGATATTGTGCGGATTCAGGAAATTGGTTTGCGCACATCCACCGGTGCAAATCGTGACGAAATCACCATCATCATTCCAAATTCATTAATTACCACCAACAAAGTAATCAACTGGAGCCACCAGTCTAAAAAAACGCGTTTTAAAATAGATGTTGGCGTAGCCTATGGCAGCAATGTTGATTTGGTGATTAAGATACTTAAAGAAAGCGCTTTGGAACATTCAGATATCACAGATGAAAGTTTGGTTGATGTCCGATTTATGGATTTTGGAGATTCTTCACTGGACTTTCAATTGTTGTTTTTTAGCGAAAATATTTTTAGGATTGAAAAGGAAAAAAGCGATATCAGAAAAATAATTAACAGGAAATTTACTGAAAATAACATCAATATTCCATTTCCTCAAATGGATGTGCATTTTAAAAGTCCAAAGTTAAATTTACAGAAGGATGAAGGCTCAGAGTTTGAGTAGGAAGCCCAAAGCTTCCCTGCCGAAGGCAGTGCGGAAATTTGAAGTTGGAAGAAGTCAATAACCCTCCGTTTTATCATTTGGCGAAAATGTTTCTGTCCCCGCTTTTTAAGGCAGACTAAAAATGAAATGAAATTGGGTTTTGGCGACATTTTTTGCCTTTTTCGCAAAAATGGTGACAAAATGAGGGCGATGATAATGGCAATAACACCAGCAATAATCTTATTGATTTTATTTCTTTTTTAAAGCAAGGTGCACCACTTTTTTGGTTTCAAAAAAATCCTCATCAAAAAAATCGGTTAAATCAAACTGTTTTGCATTTGGGAAATGTTGTAATTCTTCGGTTAAATCGCCGCCTTTTAAATACAGAATGCCGTTTTTCAATTCGTGTTGCTGTTTTTTGGCGATTTTACTTCTGGTCCATTTCACAAAATCATCCATATTGGTTACCGCGCGGCTCACAATAAAATCGAATTCGCCTTTTACCTCTTCAGCCCTTATGGCTTCAGCCTTCACATTTTTTAAATCTAAAGCTGCGACAACTTCCTTTACCACTTTTATTTTTTTTCCGATGGAATCCACCAAATGAAAATGAGATTCGGGAAACAATATGGCCAAGGGAATTCCGGGAAAACCGCCGCCGGTACCCACATCCAAAATTCGCGATTCGGGTTTAAACGGCTGTACTTTCGCAATTCCCAAAGAATGCAATACGTGCCGAACTTGCAATTCATCAATGTCTTTTCTTGATATCACATTGATTTGGGCATTCCAAAAAGCATATAATTCCCCTAATTTTGAAAATTGGGCGATTTGATTTTCCGATAAATCGGGGAAATATTTTAAAATGTTGTCCATATATTTGCAGTATTGTGTGCGCAAAATTACGGTTTCCTAAATTAAATTAACATCTTTTAAAAAAATGTTATATTTTTCACAAAAGTTATTTAACGAAACATTTATGGCGTAATTTTGGCGCTGTAATGTATTGATTTANNCTTTTTTTAGCGCCATTAATTGTTATTTTAACCGTTTCAATGCCGCAATGGGCAATGCTTTTATTAACTCTTGTGATTGGAATTGGGATGGCAGGCGTTGGAATGAATGTGATGCACGACAGCAACCACGAATCTTTTTCAAATAAAAAGTGGGTCAATAAAATAATGGGAAGCAGTATGTATATTTTGGCCGGAAACGTTTACAACTGGAAAGTGCAGCACAATGTTTTGCACCACACTTTTACCAACATTCCCGGATATGATGAGGATATTGATGCAGGCAGAATTATCCGTTTTAGCAAAAACACGAAATGGTTGAAAATACATAAATTTCAAAAATATTATTCCTTCTTTTTATACGGATTGTTAACCATTAACTGGGCAATCACTACCGATTTTAGACAAATGCACAAATATTTGAAGCGTAAACTTTCCTATGGGAAATTTCCAAATCCAGCCACAGAATGGACTACTTTAATTGTGACTAAAATCATTTATTATTTGTTGTGGATTGTTTTGCCGCTATTGCTTTTGGATATTGCTTGGTGGAAAGTATTGATCGGATTTTTTGTGATGCATTATACCGCAGGAATTATTTTAAGCATCGTGTTCCAATTGGCGCACATTGTGCCAATGGCAGAAATGCCTTTGCCCGACAAAGAGGGAAATTTAGAACATACCTGGGCAGTGCATCAATTATACACCACGGCCAATTTTGCGCCTAATAATAAATTTATTTCCTGGTATACCGGCGGATTAAACCATCAGGTTGAGCACCATATTTTTCCGCATATTTCCCATATTCACTACGAAAAAATAGCTAAAATTGTAAAAGAAACAGCCTTGGAATTTAATTTGCCGTACAACGAATATAAAACATTTACAAAAGCAATTATAGAACATTTTAATCAATTAAAAACGCTTGGCGCAAAGCCTGCGTACGCATAATTTTTATTTTATGACCAACCAACTTTCAGACAGAATTAACAATTTACCGGTTTCAGAAACTTTAGCGATGGCCGCAAAAGCCAGGGAACTAAAAGAACAGGGAAAAGACATTATCAGTTTAAGTTTGGGGGAACCCGACTTTAACACACCCGATTTTATTAAGGAAGCCGCAATCCAGGCCATTCACGACAATTACAGTTCTTACAGTCCGGTTGATGGTTATGTGGATTTAAAAAAGGCTATTTGCGAAAAATTTAAGCGCGACAACAATTTATCGTACCAACCCAGTCAAATAGTGGTTTCAACCGGCGCAAAACAATCTATTGCCAATGTGGCGATGGTGTTGTTAAATCCGGGTGATGAGGTGTTATTGCCTGCGCCATATTGGGTGAGTTATTCGGCCATTTCCATTTTGGCTGAAGCTACGTATGTAGAAATTCCATCAACTGTTGAAGCTGATTTTAAAATTACACCGGCACAGTTGGAAGCGGCCATTACGCCAAAAACTAAAATGGTGTTTTTCAATTCTCCAAACAATCCGAGCGGCACCATATACAGTGAAGCGGAATACAGGGCTTTTGCAAAAGTGTTGGAGAAACATCCAAATATTTACATTCTTTCCGACGAAATTTATGAGCACATCAATTATGAAGAGCCAGCTTTTAGTTTTGCAGCCATAGAAAGTATGTACGACCGAACCATTACCGTTAACGGCGTTGCAAAAGCGTTTGCAATGACCGGCTGGCGCATTGGATATATTGGCGCGCCGGAATGGATTGCGAAAGCCTGCACAAAAATGCAGGGACAAATTACTTCTGGAGCCAACAGCATTGCACAACGCGCAACCATTGCGGCGTTACAGGCGCCAGTTTCAAAAATTAAATATATGGTTGATGAGTTTCACAACCGAAGAGATATTGTGATTGATTTGATTCGGGAAATTGACGGATTTAAATTAAATATTCCGGGAGGCGCTTTTTATGTGTTCCCAGATGTTTCGGCTTTCTTTGGAAAAGAAATTAAAAGTTATAAAATTGAAAATGCAGCCGATTTTTCTATGTTTTTGCTGGCAGAAGCCAATGTGGCAACCGTAACCGGCGATGCTTTTGGCGCGCCAACTTGCATTAGAATTTCTTATGCCGCTTCGGAAGCGAATTTGCGTGAAGCGATTAAAAGAATTAAAGAAGCGTTGAGTTAACAGCAAACTATAATCATAAAAAAACCGAGCGAATTGCTCGGTTTTTTTGTTTGAGAAATTTAAAATAATGGGATTTTTTGTTGCAAAAATTGAAAAAAAATTGCTTTGCAGGAAAATTTTCAGCAATAATTTTGGAAACCCAAAGATTTAACATATATAAATTGTGTAGGTTTTAAAATCAGCTATTTCGCAGTGATCTGTGTTTCTCATTTTTGCCTCAGTGTAACTTGATGAAATAATTATTGCACAGAAATTCACAAAGAAAAAACACTAAGAATCACAGAGAAATATGTCTAATAATTCAAAAATCGTAAATCGTAATTCAAGTTGCGTTAGCGGATTGAAGTGGCATCCTTTTTTGAAGTGAAACGCAAAAAAAGATAAAACGGAAAGCGCGACCCGCCAGCTGGCGGGAAACGCCCCATTTAATCTAAAAGTTAAAAGTTGTTAAGTTGAATTGTAAAGCCAATTCTCTATTCTCTTTTCTTTTCATAATTTTAGAATTACCTTTACTTTAGCATAAAATTTGCTTTGGTTAATTACAAATCTAAACTTCACCGAAATAAAACATAAATGAATATGAAAAAAGCATTAAAAATTATTGGAATCATTTTATTGGTTTTTGCGTTGCTTCTTGTCGCTACACCTTTTTTATTCAAAGGAAAAATCAAGGAATTGGTGTTAAAATCCATCAATAAAAATGTTGATGCGGTGGTGGCTTTTGAGGATGTTGATTTGAGTTTGTTCAAAAGCTTCCCAAAAGCAACAGTTGTAATTGATGATTTAAGCATTATCAACAAAGCGCCTTTTGAAAATGATACCTTATTTTATTCTGAAACTTTCACTCTTAAAATGAGTGTTAAAGAACTTTTTAAGGGAAAAGGTGAACCTATGAGTATTGAGGCTTTTAGCAGTGAAAATGCGAAGGTGAATGTGATTTACAATAAAGATGGTTTGTCAAATTATGACATTGCATTAAAAGACAATGATGAAAAAGATGGGACAAAAAATGAGGAGTTTACCCTGAATTTCCAAAATTATACCATTAAAAACCTTCGCTTTACGTATTTTGATGAAGCATCTAAAATGAATGTGATTTTGGACAGCATCAATCACGAAGGCAGTGGAGATTTTAAAAATAAAGTGCTGGATTTGAACACCAAATCTACCGCCAAACTGGCTGTTTCCATCGATAAAACAAACTATTTAAAAAATGTGGCCTTGTCGCTTGATGCCGTTTTGGGATTGGATTTGGAAAACCTTAAATATACCTTTAAAGAAAATGAGGCTTTGGTGAATTTGCTTCCGATTGCTTTTGACGGATTTATTCAGATGAAAGATGACGGACAATTGTATGACCTGAAATTTAAAACGCCTGTTTCCTCTTTTAAAAACTTTTTGGGTCTGATTCCTAAAATGTATTCAGGGAAGTTGGATGGCGTTAAAACATCTGGTGATTTTAAAGTAAACGGCGTTGTAAAAGGAACTTATTCTGATACCAGCATTCCAGCTTTTGATGTTGAAATTGCTTCAAACAATGCGTCTTTTCAATATCCGAATTTGCCAAAATCGGTTAATAATATTGTGATTGATTCCCGAATTGTAAACAAAACCGGCATATTTAATGACACTTATGTAAATCTTGATAAATTGTCATTTACCATTGATCAAGATGTATTTAACGCAAAAGCAACCATTCAAAATATTGCTGAAAACGCCCTGATTAATGCCGAAATAAAAGGGATTGTGAATCTGGCGAATGTGGCCAAAGCCTATCCCGTAAAATTGGAAAAACCTTTAACCGGTATTTTAAAAGCCGATGTGGTAACTCGTTTTGATATGAAATCGGTTGAAGAAAGTAAATATCAAAACATTCAAAATTCGGGAACCATTACGGTCACTGATTTTAATTATGAAAGTGAGGAAATGGCAAAACCATTTAAAATTAAACAAGCCGCCATTTCCTTTAATCCAAAGGACATTCGTTTGAATAAATTTGACGGGGAAACCGGAAATTCCGATTTTCAGGTGACTGGTAATTTGGATAATTTCTACGGATTTATTTTTAAAGACCAGGTGCTGAAAGGAAATTTTAACCTGACTTCCCGTCAATTTGAAGTGGCCGATTTTATGGAAACCAAAACCGATACCTCAGCAACTAAAACAACCAAAGAAACCTTAAAAATTCCTTCATTTTTAGATGTTACCATCGCTGCCAAAGCTACAACGGTGGTTTACGACAATTTGAATTTGAAAGAAGTTTCGGGAAATTTGGCCATTAAAGATGAAGCCGTGACATTAAGTAATTTAAAAATGGATGTTTTTGGCGGACAAATAGCCTTGAGCGGAATGGTTTCAACCAAAGAAAAAACGCCAAAATTCAATATGGATTTGGGATTAAATGGTTTAAATATCTCTGAATCTTTTACGCAACTCGCAATGTTAAAAGCCATTGCGCCAATTGCCAATGCGGTTCTTGGAAAGTTAAATTCAACCATCAAATTATCGGGAAATTTATCCGATAATATGACGCCCGACCTTAAAACAATTACAGGAAACTTGATTGGGCAATTGTTGGGCTCAAAATTAAGTCCGGCCAATTCACCACTGTTGACTTCTTTGGCTTCAAACATAAAATTTTTAGATCTCGAAAAGTTGAATTTGGACAAACTAAAAATGATTTTATCTTTTAAAGACGGTAAAGTTGAAATTAATCCATTTACGCTTAAATACCAAGATATCAACATTGAAATTTCAGGCGCTCACGGCTTCGACCAAAGTATGGCTTACAATCTAAAATTTGATGTTCCCGTAAAATATTTGGGCAATGAAGTCAATAATTTGTTGACAAAATTAACGCCTGCCGATGCGGCAAAAATTCAAAATTTTCCCATAAATGCAAATTTAACAGGCACTTTTACGAGTCCGAAAGTTTCAACCGACCTGCAACAGGCCACCACAAACGTAGTTACGCAACTGGTGGATATGCAAAAAGGAAAATTAATCAATCAGGCTACCCAAGCTTTAGGCAATTTAATTCCGGGAAATGCCAAAGTTGATACCGCTAAAACCAAAAGCGCGGATACCACAAAAACTGTGACTCCAAAACAAACAATCGACAAAGCAAAGGACAGTATTGTTCAAAATGCCTTGAAGAATTTGTTTAAAAAGAAACAGTAACAACAATTTTTCTTTCAAGAATGTTCTTTGGAAACTAGTTATAATGCAGGAATTTTTATAATAATTTAAATAAAATTTATAATTATTGTTAATATTTCATAAAAAAAAGTATATTTGGAGCCAACCCTTAAACACTTTATAAATTATGAAAAAAACAAATTTTATGCGTTTTGCATTTTTTGGAACAGCAATATTGTTGTTCTCAGCTTGTTCTAATGAAGAATCTGTTGATTTAAATAGTTCTTTAATCGAAGAAAGCGAAGTTGTTTTGCAACAAAGTCAGGTCATTGAAGGCTCTTATATTGTTGTGTTCGACACAAAAATTACCGGAGATCTTGGTAAAAAATATGGAAATGACTACAAAGCGGCAAAACTTGCGGTTGTAAGTGAGGCCCAAAAAATGTTTTCTGAAAACTCAATTGTTGATTTTGAAATTAAGCAAAGTTATGGTAAGGTTTTGAACGGTGTTGCCGCTAAATTATCCAAAGCTGATGTTGAAAAATTAGCAAAAGATAAAAGAGTAAAATATATTGAAGAAGATCAATTGGTAACTTTGGCTCCTGGCGGAAAACCTGGCAGTGGCGGAGGTTCTGCAGCACAAGAAATACCTTGGGGAATTACACGTGTTAATGGCGTTTCAAGTTATACAGGAAGTGCTGTAGCTTGGGTTATTGACACCGGTATAGATTTAGATCATCCAGATTTAAATGTAGATGCCGCCAGAGGTTTTAATGCGTTTACTACAGGCAGAGATGCAGGTGCTCCGGATGATGGTAATGGTCATGGTTCTCACGTAGCGGGTACAATAGGTGCTTTAAATAATACTATTGGCGTTATAGGAGTGGCTCCCGGAGCTACGGTAATCCCAATAAAAGTTTTAGACAGCCGTGGAAGCGGATCTTATTCTGGCGTGATAGCCGGTGTTGACCATGTTGCTGCTAATGGCAAAAGTGGGGATGTTGCAAATATGAGTTTGGGCGGACCAGTATCTCAAGCTTTAGATGATGCCATTCTTATCGCTTCAAATAAAGGAATTAAATTTGCTTTGGCTGCAGGAAACGAAGGTACAGACGCAAATTTATCATCTCCTGCAAGAGTTAATGGCACAAATATTTTTACGATTTCAGCAATGAGTAATGGCGACAATTGGGCATCATTCTCTAATTTTGGAAATCCGCCGGTTGATTTCTGCGCGCCAGGAGTAGCTATAAAATCTACTTGGAAAGGCGGTGCTTACAATACCATTAGCGGTACTTCAATGGCTTCACCGCATGCTGCCGGTGTTTTATTGCTTGGAGCTGTTGCTAATACTGGCGGAACAGTTAAAGGAGATCCTGACGGAACAGCTGATCCAATTATTGTACATTAAAATTCATTAAGAAATAATAAAAAAGGGAGCTTGAAGCTCCCTTTTTTTATTCAAAAAACATAGTTTTAACCCACTAAACCAATTTATTTGCAATCAGATATTCTGCAATTTGTATGGTGTTTGTTGCGGCACCTTTTCGAAGGTTATCGGCCACAATCCACATATTTAAAGTATTTGGCTGAGATTCGTCCCTTCTGATTCTGCCCACAAAAACTTCATCTTTATTGTGCGCATACATCGGCATCGGATAGGTATTGGTATCTAAATTATCTTGCACAATCACACCAGGTGTTTCGCTTAATAATTTGCGAACTTCGCTCAAGTCAAAATCATTTTCAAACTGAACGTTCACGGCTTCTGAATGTCCGCCGGACGTTGGAATCCGAACCGCTGTTGCTGTAACAGAAAAAGAGTCGTCATTTAATATCTTCTTTGGCTCTTTCACCAATTTCATCTCTTCTTTGGTGTAACCGTTTTCTAAAAATACATCACACTGCGGAATGGCGTTTCTGTTAATTGGATAATGATAAGCCATTTCACCTTTGATGCCTTTCGACTCATTTTCAAGTTGTTGCACCGCTTTTACGCCTGTGCCCGAAACAGATTGGTAGGTAGAAATTACCACACGTTTCATCTTGTAATTTTTGTGCAAAGGCGCTAAAGCCATCACCAATTGAATGGTTGAACAGTTTGGATTTGCAATAATTTTATCAGCTTTGGTCAACACATCGCCATTAATTTCAGGAACCACCAATTTTTTTGTGGGATCCATTCTCCAGGCCGAAGAATTGTCCACAACCGTAGTGCCAACTTCAGCAAATTTTGGCGCCCATATTTCAGAAGTAGTTCCTCCTGCAGAAAATAATGCAATATCCGGACGCGCATTCACGGCATCTTGCATTCCAATAAGGGTATATTTTTTTCCTTTATATTCCATTTGCTTGCCAACAGAACGTTCTGAAGCAACCAACAATAATTCGGTAATCGGAAAATTTCTTTCCGCCAACACTTGTAACATCACGTTTCCTACCATTCCGGTAGCGCCTACTACAGCTACTTTCATCTGTTTAAATTTTAATTTTTATACTGATGCAAATTTTATAAAAAAATGTAAGAAACAAGCACTAATTTATTGAAAATTAACAGATAAATATTTTTCTGTTAAAAAAATGATAAAAGATTTGTAACCGAAATAGTTATTATAAAAAATGTAATTTTGCAAAAAATCAAAAACAAAATGACTACTACAGGAAAAATAGAATTGATGGCTCCCGCCGGAAGTTTTGAATCGTTGCAGGCCGCATTGGACAATGGTGCCGATTCAATTTACTTTGGTGTTGAGCAACTTAATATGCGCGCAAGGGCTTCCATAAATTTTACGATGGATGATTTGAAAGAAATTTCGGAGCGTTGCAAAGCAAAAAATGTAAGAACCTACCTCACTTTAAATACCATCATTTACGACCACGATTTATCGGTGGTAAAAACCTTGCTTCAAAAAGCAAAAGAGGCAGATATTACGGCGGTTATTGCGATGGACCAGGCAGTTATTGCATCTGCAAGGGCTATTGGAATGGAAGTTCATATTTCAACCCAAATAAATGTCACCAATATTGAAACGGTGAAATTTTATGCGATGTTTGCCGATACAATGGTGTTGAGCCGTGAATTGAGTTTGCGTCAGGTGAAGAAAATTACCGAACAAATTGTGAAAGATGATGTGCGCGGACCATCTGGAAATTTATTGGAAATTGAAATTTTTGGACACGGCGCGCTATGCATGGCGGTTTCGGGAAAATGTTATATGAGTTTGCATTCATCAAATTCTTCAGCAAACAGAGGAGCCTGCAAACAAAATTGCCGAAAAAAATATACGGTAATCGATCAGGAAACCGGATTTGAAATGGAATTGGACAACGAGTATATTATGTCTCCAAAAGATTTGTGTACCATCGATTTTTTGGATCAAATTGAAGATGCCGGCGTAAAAGTGTTGAAAATTGAAGGTCGCGGAAGAGCTCCCGAATATGTGGCAAATGTGATTAAATGTTACCGTGATGCCATTGACAGTATAGAAGCAGGAACTTACAGCAGGGAAAAAGTGATTTCCTGGATGCTAGATTTGGAAAAAGTGTACAATCGCGGATTTTGGAGCGGCTATTATTTGGGACAAAAATTGGGAGAATGGAGCAACGGTTCAGGAAGTCACGCCACGCAAAAAAAGGTGTATGTTGGCAAAGGAATGCATTACTTTCCTAAAACCAATATTGCCGAATTTAAGATTGAAGCCTACGAAATTGCCATTGGTGACACCATTTTGATTACTGGCCCTACCACCGGCGCCAAAGAAATGGAAATTACCCAAATGTTCATCAATGATGTTGCTGGAGAAAAAGCTCTTAAAGGTGATTCCTGCACTTTTAAAATCGATTTCAGAATTCGTCCGTCGGATAAATTGTATAAAATTGTCCCTATGAATGCGGAAGTTGGAAATGCCATTGTTGAAGCTGGGTAAGGAAAGTTAATAGTTAAAAGTTAAAAGTTTCTGGTCTCAAGTTTGAAGACCTGAAACTTGAAACTTGAAATTTAATAAATCAAAAATCGTAAATATAAAAGGATGGTAATTATCACATTGCAAAGGGCCAAATGCATAGGTTGTAATTACTGTGTTGAACAAGCGGCTGCCCAATTCCAAATGTCCAAAAAAGACGGAAAAGCGGTGCTGCTTCATTCGAAGGAAAAAAGAGGTTTTTTCACTGTAAAATCGACGGATATAGGCATTTTGGAAGCGGTCACAAAAGCGAAAGTAGCCTGTCCGGTAAAAATTATNNTGCCGAAAGGCTGCAAAAGCAATGGAAATTGCGCCGACGGGGGTTGTGAAAAACTCTCTGTTTTCGACTGGTTATCCAACATGGCGCTGCCAACCGGACAAGAACCTTTAAACATTGTTGAGGTACGATTTAAAAACGGACGTAAACATTTTTACCGAAATGTAGATAAATTGCAAATTTCCATTGGCGATATCATTGCCGTGGAAGGAAGTCCGGGCCACGACATTGGAACGGTTTCCCTTACCGGTGAATTGATCAGAATCCAAATGAAGAAAAAAGGCGTTGCCTTTGATAGTGAAGAAGTAAAAAAAATATACCGAAAAGCCACCCAAAAAGACATCGATATTTGGAAAGCCGCACGAGAAAAAGAATACGAAACCCAATTTAAGGGCCGTGAAATTTTGAGCAGATTGGGCATAAAAATGAAACTTTCTGATGTTGAATACCAAGGCGACGGCAACAAAGCCACTTTTTATTACACAGCCGATGACCGTGTGGATTTTAGACAATTAATTAGAGATTTAGCAAGTACTTTCAGCATCAGGGTTGAAATGAAACAGGTAGGTCTGCGCCAAGAAGCAGCCCGACTGGGAGGCGTAGGTTCTTGCGGCAGGGAATTGTGCTGTTCTACCTGGTTAACCGATTTAAGAAAAGTGAACACCACTGCTGCACGTTACCAACAATTGTCGTTAAATCCGCAAAAATTAGCCGGACAATGCGGAAAATTAAAATGCTGTTTAAATTATGAACTAGACACGTATTTAGATGCTTTAACCGATTTTCCACGACAAGACATTGTGTTGAAAACAAAAAAAGGAGAAGCCGTTTTTATTAAAATGGATATTTTTAAAAGATTGTTGTGGTACACTTACAAAGAAGACAGAAACAAGTGGTTTAAACTTACTTTGGAACACGTTAAAGAAATCATAGAGTTAAATAAAAACAACAAACCGGTAACTTCTTTGGAAGATTATGAATTTGAATTGTTGGTGGAAAATGTAGTTACTTATGAGGATGTTGTTGGGCAAGACAGCTTAACACGTTTTGATGCGCCAAAAAGGAAAAGCAACCATAAAAAAAATAAAAACAAAAATTTACAGTCCTCGGTCCAGCCAACTCAAGTTGGCGGAAGCGGCAGTCCAAAAAATAAGAAACAAAGACCTCCAAACAGAAGTGCAAACCCAAATAAAAATAGTTAAACAGTTAAGTTTCATTGCTGTTACTTTTCTGTTGTTTTCGTGCAACTCAAATATTGTTTTTGATCAATATATATCTATTGAGAACCAACAATGGCGTTCAGAAAATGGAATTAATTTTATTGTAAAAAATCTGGATACTATTTCAGCAAATAATGTGTTTATCAATATTAGAAATACCAAGAATTATGAATTTAGTTCCTTGTTTTTAATTGCCAAACTTGAATTGCCTAACGGCTTTAAAGTGATAGACACCTTGGAATATGAAATGACCGATGCTTCGGGAAACTGGTTGGGATCCGGATTTACAGATCTTAAAGAAAATAAACTATTTTATAAAGAAAATGTTGTTTTTTCTGAAATAGGAACCTACAAATTTAACATTCAGCACGCAACGCGCGGCATTAATGATATTCAGGGAAAAAATCCTTTGGAAGGCATCACGGATGTTGGGCTTCGCATTGAAAAAATAAAAAAATGACAAAAAAAACAACAAATAGCGATCAATTTTCAAAGTATATAAAATGGTTTTGGATGACCGTTTTTGGCGGAATTTTATTTATAATACTGCTTTTTTTACTGGCTTCTTTTGGCGCTTTTGGAACGCTCCCTACTTTTGAAGAATTGGAAAGTCCAGAGAGAAACACCGCTTCCGAAGTGATTTCTATTGATGGAAAAACATTGGGAAAATACGCCTATGAAAACAGGACGCCCGTAAAATTTAAAGACCTTCCCGAAAACCTAATAAACGCGTTAATTGCTACAGAAGATGAACGTTTTTATGATCACTCCGGAATCGATTTTAGAGCTTCTATTCGCGCTGTTGTGATGCTTGGAAAAGATGGTGGCGGAAGCACCATCACCCAGCAATTGGCCAAATTGTTGTTTCACGGAGAAGGATCCAGAAACATTGTGGAAAGAGTTTTACAAAAAGTAAAGGAATATGTTATTGCCATTCAGCTGGAACGACAATACACAAAACAGGAAATACTTACAATGTACCTTAACAAATATGATTACTTAAATTTGGCGGTCGGGATTCGTTCCGCATCACGAATTTATTTTGGAAAAGAGCCCATCAATTTAAAAATACCTGAATCAGCAATGTTGGTTGGAATGCTAAAAAATGCCTCATATTTTAATCCGCTAAAAAGAGCAGAATTAGTTAAAAACCGGAGAAATGTGGTATTGAACCAAATGTATAAAAATAATTTTATAACAAAAGAACAACGAGATGTTTTTAAAGCGACTCCTTTAAATCTGAATGTAAATAGAGAAGGGCACAGCGATGGCTCCGCAACCTATTTTAGGGAATATTTGCGTGATTATATGAGAACTTGGATAAAAAATAATCCGAAACCCGACGGCACAGATTACAATTTACACCGTGATGGACTTAAGATATATGTGACCATTGATTCCCGTATGCAAAAATACGCTGAGGAAGCGATGCAGGAACATATGGCAAATTTACAGCGGGTATTTTATAAAGAACAGAAACGAAACAAAACTGCACCTTTTTATGATTTGGATGAAAAACAGGTGGCATATACAATGGAACAGGCGATGAAACGTTCAGACCGATGGATTCGTATGAGAAAAAATGGTGCTTCAGAAAGTGAAATTAAAGATTCGTTTAAAGAAAAAACGAGTATAAGCGTCTTTTCTTATAAAGGTGAAATAGACACCATTATGTCTCCTTATGATTCCATTAAATATTACAAACATATTTTGCGCTCGGGATTAATGTCGGTTGAACCGCAAACAGGCCACGTAAAAGCTTGGGTTGGCGGTGTAAATTACAAACACTTTCAATTTGATGCAGTGAAACAACAAAAACGTCAGGTTGGTTCTACCTTTAAACCTTTTGTGTATGCAGCAGCCATCAACCAGTTAAAATTGTCACCTTGCTATAAATTGCCAAACACGCCTTATACCATTTTAAAAGAAAAATATGGAATGGCGCAAGATTGGACACCAAAAAATTCTGACAATAAATATGGCGGAGAGTTAACGTTGAAAAAAGCCTTGGCAAATTCAATAAACGTAATTACCGTAAAATTAATTGATATGGTGCATCCTAAAACCGTGGTTAATTTAGCGCAAAGTGTTGGGATAGAAAGTGAAATTCCCGAAGTGCCTTCAATAGCGCTTGGTTCTGTTGATTTATCACTTTATGAAATGGTTGGTGCTTATGCAACTTTTGCCAATAAAGGTTTAAGAATTGAGCCGATGGTTTTAATGAGAATTGAAGATAAAAATGGATTGGTGCTGGAACAATTTATGCCAAATTCAAAAGAGGCTATTAGTGAAGAATCGGCTTATGTGATCACCAATTTGTTGGAAGGCGTGACTGAATCCGGATCAGGTATTCGTTTGCGAACCAAAGGCGCTACGTATGCCGATAATATGGTTACAGGGTATCCCTATGGATTTACAAATCCGATTGCTGGAAAAACAGGAACCACCCAAAACCAGTCCGATGGTTGGTTTATGGGCATTGTGCCTAATTTGGCAACCGGTGTTTGGGTTGGAGGTGAAGACAGGGCAGTGCATTTTGCCGGATTGAGCAAAGGACAGGGAGCCACTATGGCATTGCCAATTTGGGGATTGTATTATAAAAAATTGTACGCCGACCCAACATTGAGTGTCAGCAAAGGAGCTTTTGAAAGACCTGAAGTATTGACCATAGAAACAGATTGCAGAAAAGGAAATACAGACGCAAACGCCGATTTAAAATTAGACGAGGATCCTGAATTTTAAAAGATAAATTATGATAAATAAAGTTGTTAATAATGCACAAGACGCTTTACTGGGAGTAGAAAACGGTATGACTTTTATGCTTGGTGGTTTTGGTTTATGCGGAATCCCAGAAAATTGTATTTCTGAATTGGTGAGATTGGGCGTTAATAATTTAACGTGTATCTCTAACAATGCAGGGGTTGATGATTTTGGGTTGGGACTTTTATTAAAAAAGCATCAAATCAAAAAAATGATCTCTTCTTATGTGGGGGAAAATGAAGAATTTGAACGCCAAATGCTTTCGGGCGAAATGGATGTAGAATTGATCCCGCAAGGGACTTTAGCAGAACGTTGCAGAGCTACAGGTGCTGGAATTCCGGCATTTTACACGCCTGCAGGATACGGAACAGAAGTGGCTGAGGGGAAAGAAACCAGAGAGTTTAATGGTAAAATGTTTGTTTTGGAACATTCCTTTAACCCGGAGTTTGCTTTTGTGAAAGCCTGGAAGGGAGATACCGCAGGGAACCTTATTTTTAAAGGAACTGCCCGTAATTTTAATCCGATGATGGCAATGGCAGGAAAAATTACCGTTGCTGAAGTTGAAGAATTGGTTGAGGCCGGCGAGTTGGATCCAAACCAAATTCATACACCGGGTATTTTTGTGCAGCGAATTTTTCAAGGGAAAGATTATGAGAAGAGAATTGAACAACGCACCGTAACTCCAAAATCTTAAACAATGGCTTTATCAAAACAAGAAATAGCGCAGAGAATAGCGCAGGAATTACAAGACAAATGGTATGTTAATCTGGGAATTGGAATTCCAACCTTGGTGGCCAATTACATCCCTAAAAACATAGATGTTGTATTTCAGTCGGAAAACGGAATGCTGGGAATGGGACCTTTCCCAATTGAAGGCGAAGAAGATGCCGATTTAATCAACGCCGGAAAACAAACAGTAACTATTTTAAAGGGCGGTTCGTTATTCGATTCGGCTATGAGTTTCGCGATGATTCGCGGACAACATGTTCAGCTTACGGTTTTAGGAGCAATGGAAGTTTCTCAAAACGGGGATATAGCGAACTGGAAAATTCCGGGAAAAATGGTAAAAGGAATGGGCGGCGCGATGGACTTAGTGGCTTCCGCAGAAAATATTATTGTGGCCATGATGCACACGGATAAATCAGGAGCATCAAAATTGTTAAAAAAATGTTCATTGCCTTTAACAGGTGTGAATTGCGTTAAAAAAGTAGTGACAAATTTGGCTTATTTAGAAATTAAAAACAACGCATTTTATCTTATAGAAAGAGCTCCGGGCGTTTCAGTGGAAGAAATTATTGCTGCTACAGAAGGAACTTTAATTGTAGAAGGAGAAATTCCGGAAATGAAGTTTTATCTGTAAAGTTGATGCTTTCCTTTTTTGAAATAATAAAAACTCAATGAAAATAATATCATACAATGTCAATGGAATAAGAGCCGCGCTAAATAAGGGTTTTATTGATTGGTTAGTTGCCGCAAATCCAGACGTTATTTGTTTGCAGGAAATAAAGGCGCATAAAGAACAGCTCGATTTAAGCTTATTTGAAAATGCCGGTTATAATTATCACTATTGGTTTTCTGCAGAAAAAAAGGGTTACAGCGGCGTGGCTATTTTATCAAAAACAAGGCCCGACAAGGTGGTTTATGGCACTGGAATAGCAGCAATGGACTATGAAGGAAGAAATTTACGGGTAGATTTTGCGAACGTATCAATAATGAGCTTATATTTACCTTCCGGAACCAATGACAATCGATTGGAGTTCAAACTAACCTATATGGCCCAATTTCAGGACTATGTAAACAACCTCAAAAAAGAACTTCCCAATCTCATTATTTGTGGCGATTACAACATTTGCCATACAGAAATAGACATTCATAATCCGGTACAGAATAAAGACACCTCGGGATTTTTACCCGTTGAACGCAACTGGCTGGGGAATTTTATTGACAGTGGTTTTATAGACTCGTTTCGCCATTTAAACAAAGATCCGCATCATTACAGTTGGTGGAGTTATAGGGCAAATGCCAGAAACAACAACAAAGGCTGGCGTATAGATTACCATATGGTAAGCAACGAGATGAAAGATAACATTAAAAGAGCCTATATTTTACCGGAAGCAAAACATTCCGATCATTGCCCGGTAGTTATTGAAATTGATTAAATTAAATAAATAAAAGCAGTACAATGTTTAAAAAAACAGCAATTCTATTCATTATCGCAATCACATTTAATTCGTGTGTATCAAAAAAAGTATATCAGGAACTAGAAACAAAATTCAATAATTTACGTTCCTCAAACACTGCATTAATTGAAGAAAAAGACAATTTATTGGTTGCAAAAAAAGCGTTGGAAGCGGATTTAGAAAAACTTAACAGTGATTTCAGTGCCCTTAAAACCCAAAAGGAAATATTGGACAATGAGTTTGTTTCACTTCAAAGTAAATATAAAAATTTAGACGAATCATACAATGTGCTTTCAACCCAAAGTTCAAAAAAACTGGCTGAGCAATCTCAGAAAAATCAGGAATTATTGCTTCAATTGGAAGAAAAAGAAAGGAAATTGGCTTTAGAAAGCGACCGATTGGAAAAACTTCAAAACGAATTGGCACAACGCTCTAACCAAATTAATGAACTTCAAGGTTTAATTGATGCGAAAGAAGCCCAAATGCAACAATTGAAAAATGCCATTTCCAGCGCATTGCTTAATTTTGAAGGAAAAGGACTGACTGTTGTTCAAAAAAATGGAAAAATTTATGTGTCTATGGAAAATAAATTACTGTTCGATTCCGGAAGTTGGGCAGTAGGAAGTGAAGGAAAAGTTGCCGTAGAACAATTAGCGAGCGTTTTGTCGAAAAATCCGGATATCAATGTGCTTATTGAAGGGCATACAGACAATGTTCCGTACACTGGAGCAACCATTACGGACAACTGGGATTTATCAGTTAAACGCGCAACAGCCATTGTTAGAATTTTACAAAATAAAGGCGTAAATCCAACACAAATTACAGCGGCAGGCCGTAGCGAATATGTGATGGTTGGTTCCAATGCAACTGCGGAAGGAAAAGCAAAAAACAGAAGAATTGAAATTATTTTAGCGCCTAATTTGGACGAAATTTCAAAACTTTTAAACAAGTAACCTTCTATGAAAAATTTAATATATTTTGCATTTTTATTGACATTTACTTTTGGATTTTCACAAAAGAAAACGGAGTCATTAAAAATTCAGCATAGCGAAAATGCCAAAGTACATTTCAAAGACAGCCCTGTATTATTTTTTACAAATACCGATTCTTTAATTCTTCAAGTTCATCCGCAAGCAATGCTTATAGACAGCTTATGGATAAATAAATTGATAAAATCTCCTTTGTATGATAAGGAACTCTATATACTGGGCGAAGATGAAATGTTTGTTGCCGACCTTGAAGAATTGTCAACCGAATTGTTAAAATCACGTTTAAAACATTTAAACAGCAAAACACCCTTTAAAATTCAATACAATCCGGAGCTGGAACAAATCATAAGAACGTATTTACAAAAAAGAAAATCGTCAATTTCTACCATTATGGAGCGGGCACGTTATTTTTTCCCAATGTTTGAAGAGCATTTGGCAAAATATAATATTCCTATGGAATTAAAATATTTGGCGGTTATTGAATCTGCTTTAAATCCAAATGCGCGTTCTCGAGCGGGCGCAACAGGCCTGTGGCAATTTATGTATCCAACCGGAAAATTTTACAATTTAGAGGTTAGTTCTTATATTGATGAACGTTCAGACCCTTACAGAGCCACTGAAGCAGCTTGTAAGTATTTGGCAAGTTTACATAAAATGTATGGTGATTGGAGTATGGTTTTAGCGGCTTATAATTATGGTCCGGGAAATGTTTCCAAAGCCATCAGACGTGCTGGAGGTAGCACCAATTATTGGAATATCAGAAAATATTTACCTAGAGAAACCGCTGCCTATGTTCCGGCTTTTTACGCCACTTTATATATTTTTGAATATGCCAAAGAGCACAATTTAAAATCGAAGGAAAAAGCAATTTCTTATTATGCTACAGATACTGTCCAGGTAAAAAGACAGTTGACTTTTTCGCAAATTACTGAAACTTTAAATATTGATATTGAGGTACTTAAATTTTTAAATCCGCAATATAAACTGGAGATTATTCCTTATATTGAAGATAAGAACTATATTCTGACCTTGCCCATAAAAGATATTGGAAATTTCGTAAGCAATGAACGTTTGATTTATGCGTATGCCGATTTAGAAGATTCAAAAGAGGAAAGGCCACTGCAGGAGCTCATAAAATTGGAAGAAAAGATTACGCACAAGGTTAAACGCGGCGAATATTTAGGTAAAATCGCAGCCATACACGGTGTTGAAGAAAGCAATTTGAAAAAATGGAACAATTTAAAAAGCACAAAATTGCAAGTCGGGCAAAACTTGGTGGTTTATACAAAAAACACCAATCCTATTGCTGCAGTAAAAGAGACTCCAACCAATGACGACAACAAGGAACAAACGTATTACATTGTTAAATTAGGAGATTCCTTATGGTCAATCGCAAAAAAATATTCAAATGTTTCGGTGCAAAATATTAAAGATTGGAACAATATTTGGAGTGTTAAGAGTCTAAAACCAGGAATCAAATTAAAAATACTTAATTAATAATTAATGAAAAAGATCGTACTTTTACTGGCATTTATTTCTATGCTGATTTCCTGTGATACAAGCAGCAATAAAAAAGTATTGCAAGAAGCAAACGGCCGAATGAACAATCTGCTGATTGTTATGAAGAATAGCGAATGGCAAGGCGAAATAGGCGATGAATTGAGAAAAATTATTGCCGAGCCTGTTCTTGGATTGCCGCAACCAGAAGCCCAATTTGAAGTGACGCAAGTACCGCCGGAAAGTTTTGGAAGTATGTTTAAAGCCAGCAGAAGCATTTTACACGTGGGTATTGGAGCCGAGAATTCTTTTTCGGAATTATCAAATGTTTATGCCGAGCCGCAAAAAATTATTACCATAACAGGAAAAGACAAAGAATCGCTGATTCTTGAAATTCAAAAAAATGCAAAAGCGCTTATTTCCGGATTTAAAACTGCCGATTTGCTCACCGTACAAAGGTCAATTTATAAAAATTACTGGGATCCCACAAAAATGGAAACCTTTACCAAAAACGGCTATTCGCTAAAAATTCCCAAAACCTTCAGCAAAGTTGACGATACCGGAGATTTTGTTTGGTATCGCCAGCGTTTGGATGGCGGAAACAGTATGGAATTATTTTCCTACACGGTTCCAATTCAATCCATTAATGACGAAAACGGAAATAATCTTGTAGCCATAAGAGACACCATTGGCAAAAAATACATTCCCGGTCAAGTTGAAGGGTCGTATATGATTACAGAAGCAGCGTATACCCCACATATTTTTGAAGTAAAATTAGATGGAAAAAAAGCCCTGGAAGCCAAGGGAAAATGGGAAGTGAAAGGCGTTTATATGGCCGGACCTTTTTTAAGCTATTCTATTATTGACAAGGCAAAAAACAGGTTAGTGGTGGTTGAGGGTTTAACTTACGCGCCATCTATTAACAAACGCGACTATATGTTTGAATTGGAGGCGATTATGAAAACCATTAAGATTAATTAATTGAATTTTATAGTTTTATAAATTATCAAACTTTCGTAAGTTCAATAATGCATTAAAAAATGAGTAAAAAGTGACGACTTATTTTGCTAAGTCATTAATAATCTGAAGTTTTGTTATTGCAAAATAAACAATTAATATAAGTCCCTTTTAGTTAGAGATTTATTAAATGCAATGGATTTTATCGGACAACCTTGATATTTAATACTAAAATCTAAATTTCTTGAACAAATCCCAAAGCACAACGCCTACACTTACAGAAATGTTCAACGAATGTTTGGTGCCAAATTGCGGAATTTCAATGCAATAATCGCAAGCATAAACCACTTTTTGCTGGACGCCTTTTACTTCGTTCCCAAATACCACCGCATATTTTTGCTTGGGCTCAACGGTGAAGTCTTGCAGCATCGTGCTGTTTTCGGCCTGTTCAATCGCCAGTATTTTAATTTTTGAATCTTTCAGCCTTTCAATAAGTTCAAGTGTATCTTCAACGTATTCCCACTCAACAGATTCGGTCGCGCCCAAAGCGGTTTTATGTATGTCCTTATGCGGCGGTTTTGCCGTGATGCCGCACAAATAAATTTTTTCGATCAAAAAAGCATCGCTGGTTCTAAAAACCGATCCAATATTGTTCAGACTTCTGATATTGTCAAGAACAACAATCAGCGGAATTTTAGCCGTTTTTTTAAACGCTTCAACATCCAATCGTTCCAATTCACTGTTTTTTAATTTTCTCATTGTTTTTTTTATTTGTTGAAACGCTGAATCTTTCAATTAAAATGTAACTTCGCAAAACTAATGTAAATTCTTAAAAAATTGGCGTCAAAAATCGATAAAGTCTCTCCTTTAATGAAACAATACAATGCCATCAAGACCAAATATCCTGATGCGATGTTGTTGTTTAGGGTTGGCGATTTTTATGAGACTTTTGGTGAAGACGCCAAAAAAGCATCCCGTGTTTTAGGAATCGTTTTAACCAAACGTGGCGCAGGAAGCGAATCCGAAACTGCTTTGGCCGGATTTCCGCACCACTCGCTGAACACCTATCTTCCAAAATTGGTAAAAGCCGGAATGCGCGTGGCAATTTGCGACCAGTTGGAAGATCCAAAAATGACAAAAACCATCGTAAAACGCGGCGTTACGGAATTGATAACGCCTGGCGTTTCTTTAAACGACGAGGTTTTACAGTCTAAAACCAATAACTTTTTAGCAGCGATACATTTTGGAAAAAGACTGCTCGGCATTTCATTTTTAGATGTTTCCACCGGTGAATTTTTAACCGCACAGGGAAATGTAGAATACATTGACAAACTGTTGCAAAATTTTAGTCCGAGCGAAGTATTGGTACAAAAACAGCACAAAGCAAAATTCAACGAATTATTTGGTGACCGCTTTTATAATTTTTATTTAGAAGACTGGATTTTTAAGTCTGAATATGCCAACGAAGCCTTAACAAACCACTTTAAAGTGAAAACTCTCAAGGGTTTTGGGATTGAAGAATTGGAAGAAGGCATTATCGCTTCGGCAGTGGTTTTGTATTATCTTTCAGAAACACAGCACAACAAATTAGAGCATATTGCCGTCATCAATCGCATATCCGAAGAAAACTATGTTTGGATGGACCGGTTTACCATTCGAAATTTAGAACTGTACCATTCCAGTTCTCCAAATGCCGTTACGCTATTGGATGTAATTGACAAAACCATTTCGCCTATGGGCGGCAGATTGCTGAAACGCTGGCTGGCATTGCCTTTAAAAGATTTAAATCGCATCAAAAGACGCCACGATATTGTAAAATATTTTATGGACAACGACGATTTTTTTGAGCTGACCACTTATCAAATAAAGCAAATTAGCGATATTGAACGGTTGGTTTCAAAAGTGGCGGTGGGAAAAGTGAATCCACGGGAAGTTGTGGCGCTTAAAAATTCCCTGAACGCCATCGTTCCCATAAAAGAAGCCGCAGAAAAAAGCAATAACGAAGCACTAAAAATAATTGGAGAACAACTGCAAAGCTGCACCACCATTCGCGAAAAAATTTCCAAAACATTAAACGAAGACGCTCCGGTAAATATCAATAAAGGAAATGCCATTGCAAGCGGCGTTTCGGCCGAATTGGATGAATTACGCGCTATTTCTACCTTGGGAAAAGGCTATTTGGACAATATGCAGGCGCGTGAAATTGAACGCACCGGCATTTCTTCCTTAAAAATTTCCTTCAACAATGTTTTTGGCTATTATATTGAAGTGCGAAATACGCATAAGGACAAAGTGCCTGAAGATTGGATTCGAAAACAGACTTTGGTAAGCGCCGAGCGCTATATCACCGAAGAATTAAAAGAATACGAAATCAAAATTTTAGGCGCCGAAGAGAAAATTGGAAAACTCGAAAATGAACTTTTTGCGGAACTGATTAGTTCACTGATGGATTCCATTCAGCCCATACAGCTAAACGCCCAATTAATTGGACAGATTGATTGTTTAAGTTCTTTTGCCGAAGTGGCCAAACAAAACAATTATGTACGGCCGCTTTTGGATGAAAGTACCGATTTGGAAATTAAAAACGGCCGCCATCCGGTGATTGAAAAGCAATTGCCAATAGGCGAAGAATATATTGCCAATGACGTTGTTTTAAACAGAAACCAACAACAAATTATTATGATTACCGGTCCGAATATGAGCGGTAAATCGGCCATTTTACGTCAAACTGCCTTAATAGTGCTATTGGCGCAAATGGGAAGTTACGTGCCTGCGCAAAACGCCCGAATTGGAGTGGTTGACAAAATATTTACGCGCGTTGGCGCCAGTGACAATATTTCTATGGGCGAATCAACTTTTATGGTTGAAATGAATGAAACCGCCAGTATTTTGAACAATATTTCTGAAAGAAGTTTGGTGTTGTTGGATGAAATTGGCCGGGGAACAAGCACATACGACGGGATTTCAATTGCCTGGGCAATCGCAGAATATTTGCACGAGCATCCATCAAATGCAAAAACACTGTTCGCCACGCATTACCACGAGTTAAATGATATGACCAATACGTTTGAACGTGTAAAAAACTTCAACGTTTCCGTAAAAGAATTGAAAGACAAAGTGGTTTTTCTGCGAAAATTAGTTCCTGGCGGCAGCGAACACAGCTTTGGTATTTATGTGGCAAAATTAGCCGGAATGCCATCATCCGTTATTCACAGAGCCACAAAAATGCTGAAGCAACTTGAAAAAAACCATACCAACTCCGCCGTAAAAGAAACCTTGAAAACGGCATCTGAAAACGAACTGCAACTGAGCTTTTTTAAGCTGGACGACCCTTTGCTGGAAAACATCAAAGAAGAAATTCTCTCCACCAACATTGATACGCTTACGCCAATTGAAGCCTTGATGAAATTGAATGAAATAAAACGGATGCTAACCAAAAAGTAAATAATTTTGGATATTTTGTTTTTATAATGTTAATTATTTTTAGGAGTTTGTTAAGATTTATTCATTGAATCGTTTTTTAACTATCTTTGTCCTCTAAAATATTTAAAAATGTTTTTATTTATCAGCGGTGGCGAAATATTTGTAATTTTATTGGTGGTTGTGATGGTTTTTGGGGCGGATAAACTTCCAGAAATTGCACGCGAACTGGGAAAAGGAATGCGTCAAATTAAAAATGCAACCAATGATATTAAGCGTGAAATACAAAATACCGCCGAAAAGAACGACCTAGATATTGATGTTGCCGCAAAAGTGAGAAATGAGGTAAACCGGATAAAAGACAATTTTGACGACTTTTCTAACCCAATGAAAAAAGTTACGGATGATATTGAAAAATCCATAAATCCTTTAAAAGATGCCGACGGAAATTTGGTAAGTTATTTTACCAAGCCTAAGGATGCAAAAAATACAGTACCTGACATCTCAGCCAATATTACGGCCGATTCCTCAACCACCGCCATAGACCTTAAAAATTCTGCAACGCCAACAGAAGAATTAAAAAATGTTAGTGAAAATTCTCCAGCACCAGCTAAAGAAGTAAAAGATCCCAAAGAAGAAGAAAACGGGTCTGTTAAAAGAGATAGATAATTTTCAAATTATCGCATCAGAAAATTCCTGCTTATTTTACCCTGCTAATCGACAATCCATCCCTGATTGGCAGCAAAATCGTTTCAATTCTGTCGTCATTATTCAACATTTCATTGTACGCAACCAATGCTTTGGTGTCTTTGTCATTGGGTTCAATTTTTTCAACAACTTTCCCGCTCCACAACACATTGTCCGATAAAATAACACCGCACGAATTCATTTTATCTATAATCATCTTAAAATACGTAATGTAATTTTCTTTATCTGCATCAATAAAAACCAGATCGAATTTTTGGTTTAGAGTTGGAATAATATCCAAAGCATTTCCAACAAATTGCTTTATTTGTTTATTAAAAGGCGATTTTTCAAAATATTTTTTGGCAAAATCTTCCAGCTCTTCATTTTTATCAATTGTGAAAAGCGTTCCATTTTTAGGCATTCCTTCAGCCAAACATAAAGCCGAATAACCGGTATAAGTACCTATTTCCAAAATGGCTTTTGGCTTTATTAATTTAGAAATCATCGACAGAATTCTGCCCTGATAGCCGCCGCTCAACATTCTCGGATTCAGCACTTTTTGCCAAGTTTCCTTGTTTAATTGTTGTAAAAGTTCAGGTTCTTTTTGGGAATGATTTACAACGTAATCGTCTATTTTTTCAGTTAAAAAATTCATATCATTTTATTTATAATATCACAAGAAAGTGACTGTTTGAAAAGTAATTTTCGAAATAAACAAGGATACTTATCCAATTATGATTTTATTTTTGTTTGCAATTCCTGCTCCATAAATTCCTTTTCATCTTGATTTAAATGGTGTTTTTTAAGGCTTTCCGCTTCCTTTAATTTTCGCAAACAAACACTCATCATCTTGTTTTGTTTGGCGTAAAGTCCACATTTTTTACATAAAAATAAATGAATGCCAAGTTTCATTCTTTCCCACAAACTGGCTTCTTTGTATTGGTTTTTGTCGCAAATTTCAGTTGCTTCGTCACACGTAATTTTCATTATTCTGATATTAAATTTTAAACCAATTTTCCTCCATACACTTTCTGAGTTGGGTTCGTGCTCTGTGAATAATTACCCAAAAATTTGTCGCAGTAATGTCAAGTTCATTACAAATATCCTCTGTTTCAATTTGATGCACGGTTTTCATTCTAAAAACCATTCCGTATTTTTTGGGCAAGCTTTCAATGCATTTTTCCAAAACAATGGCCAATTCTTCGTTTTCAATCTTTTTTTCAATTTCACCGCTCCAATCGGTTGGCGCACGTTCTTCGAGCCATTCGCCTTCCCTTTCACCTTCCGCATAAAAACTCATACGCACCTCTGCCTTTCCTTTTGTTGAATTAATTTTACGATAATAATCAACAATTTTACGTTTTAGAATAGCGATTAGCCAAGTGCGTTCGGTGGATTCTCCTTTAAAATTATCCTTTGCTTTTAAAGCCGAAAAAAAAGTGTCCTGCACCAAATCTTTGGCTAAATCCCTGTCGTTAATCCGGCTAATGGTATAATTAAAAAGATAATCGGCATATGAGCTGACCCATTTTTCCGGATTTAAAAATTGTTTATCGGTTACAGACATTTAAACTTTATTTACGACTTTGCTAAAGTAAATAATTTAACAGAATTATGTTGTTTTAAATTGGATTGACCTTATGTCAATTTCCCGCAAGAATGCATTTTTTTGATGAAAAAAATCCTATAAATAAGAAATCATTAACAGTTTAACAACAAAACTCAGGTAAAATCGGGTTACCTTTGCTTTATACAAATTAGTCTGCCTTTATAGACTCTATGAAATCTATTAACATTTTATTCATAGTTCTCAAACATTCATATTCAGTTTTTCAATATGAAAATAAGAAGAGTCAACAAAAAAGAATAAATGGAAACAAAGATCAATAAAGAATTAATGAAAGAACTTGTTACATTTCGTAAAATGCTGCACGCCAATCCTGAGGTTTCGGGGAAAGAATATAACACGGCCAAAAGTGTTACCGAATTTTTAAAAAACTGTGCGCCAACCAAAATCATAGAAAACATTGGAGGAGCAGGCATTGTGGCCGTATTTGATAGTGGAAAACCAGGAAAATTGGTGATGTTCAGAGCAGAATTAGACGCCTTGCCAATACAGGAAATCAATACGTTTTCACATAAATCAAAAATCGATGGAGTTTCCCATAAATGCGGACACGACGGGCACACTACGGTTTTGTTGGGATTGGCCAAAATTTTATCTGAACAAAAACCAAAAACCGGAAAAATATTTTTATTGTTTCAGCCTGCGGAAGAAGACGGAGAAGGTGCTAAAGCAGTATTTTCCGACCCAAAATTTGAAGCTTTAAAACCCGATTATATTTTTGCTTTTCACAACCTTCCTGCCTATCCTTTAAATCAAATTGTGGTGAAAAATAATTCATTCACCGCCGCAGTAAAAAGCATCATCATTAAAATAAACGGAAAAACCGCGCACGCCGCAGAGCCAGAAAACGGCTTGAATCCGGCGCTTACCATTGCAGAAATTTTACAGGAATCGGCGAAATTTTCCAACAATGATCCAAACCGAAACGATTTTACCTTAATTACGCCAATTCATATTGAAATGGGCGAAATTGCTTACGGTATTTCGGCGGGTTATGGGGAGATACGACTTACCATTCGCACTTGGAATGAAGAAACGATGGAAAAATTAACCGCTGACATCATAAATTGTGTTGAAAAAGCAGCTGAAAATCATCAAATACCCATCACCTATTCGTGGACGCAAGAATTTTACGCAAACCAAAATGATGATGAAGCCATTGAAATCATTAAAGAATCTGCAACAAATTTGAATTTTGACATTTTTGAGAGGAAATTTCCTTTTAAATGGGGAGAAGATTTTGGATTGTTCACGCAACATTTTAAAGGCGCAATGTTTGGCATTGGCTCGGGTGAAGAAAGTCCGTCACTGCACAATCCCGATTACGATTTTCCAGATGAAATTTTACCCAACGCCATTCAATTGTTTCACAAAATAAGTTTACGCATTTTATGATGAAATCCCTTAACACCTCCTATATTGAAATCAGCAAATCGGCACTGGAACACAACCTTCAGTTTTTAAAAAATTATATTGGAAACGGCGTACAAATATCTTCCGTGGTCAAAGGCAATGCTTATGGGCACGGGATTGAAGTATTTGTTCCGCTGGCCGAAAATTGCGGCATCAATCATTTTTCGGTATTTAGTGCCGATGAAGCTTTGAGTGTTTATAAATCATCTACACAAAATAGCACGATTATGATAATGGGTCTTATAAACAATGAACAGCTTGAATGGACCATTGAAAACAATATTGAATTTTATGTTTTTGAACTGGACCGACTGGAAAAAGCGCTTGAAACCGCCAAAAGAATTGGAAAAACGGCCAAAGTTCACATTGAAGTGGAAACCGGAATGAACAGAACCGGATTTGCAATAAGCGAACTTCCGGCAGTATTGAAATTGCTGAAAAACAATCCCGTTAATTTACAATTTAAAGGACTTTGTACCCATTTTGCAGGAGCGGAAAGCATTGCCAATTATTACCGGATTCACAAACAACAAAAGGTTTTCCAAAAAGTATTGAAAAAAGTGGCTGCCGCGGGTTTATCGCCAGAACAAAAACATACGGCTTGTTCGGCTGCTGCTTTGCGCTATCCTAAATTTCAAATGGATATGGTTCGTTTGGGGATTATTCAGTATGGTTTTTTTCCCAACAAAGAAATTTTAATAGAGTATTTGACCAAAAAAAAAGAGACCGAAAATCCGTTGAAGCGCTTGATTTCTTGGAAAAGCCACGTGATGGATGTGAAGAAAGTAAAAACCGGTGAATTTGTTGGGTATGGAACGTCTTATCTGGCCAATTACGATTTAAAAATAGCCATCATTCCTGTAGGTTACGCCCACGGTTTTAGCAGAAATCTCAGCAATCAAGGCATTGTGCTGATTAACGGACAGCGCGTGAGTGTTGTTGGTACCGTAAATATGAATATGATTACGGTTGATGTTACCCAAGTTAATTCGGTTGAAAAAGGCGATGAAGTGGTGTTGATTGGCAAACAAGGCGATTTGGAAATTAGCGTCTCATCATTCAGCGAATTCAGCGAACAGGTAAATTATGAATTGCTGACAAGATTGCCCGAAAACTTGCCAAGATTGGTGGTTGATTAACTGCAAAAATTTATTAAAAACCCCATAAAAACCTATAAAATAGCTTTTTATGGGGTTTTTATTTTAATCCAAAAGTAATTGTCTCAAATTCCTTTATCAGATTCAAACACATTATTTTCTCTTTCAATATCCGCCATCAATTGAGATGGATCAATCTCTACTGATTTCACTTCTTTTGAAGCGGAAAAAGTGTAAGTTGGATTTGCCCAAGACCAATTTTTAATTAGTTTTGCATCGGTGGTTTTTTCGCCACGCATCATACTTAAAGGAATGTAAAAATTCTCTGTGCTGCCGTCAACATAAGTGACTGCAACATCGATGGGCATCGGCATTTGACCAACTCTCGCCAACGTAACCGAATTTCCCTCAACTTTCGCCACAGCATAATCAATGGTGTGCGTGGTTTGCGTCCATTCATTCAAAAACCAATCTAGTTGAATTCTCGATATTTTCTCGGCAGTTCGTTTAATGTCGTTGGGTGTTGGATGCTTGAATTTAAAAGCTTCAAAATATTTTTTGATGGTTTTTTGCACATTTTCTTCTCCGATGATATAATTCAGCTGAGACAGAAACATACTGCCTTTGGTATAACTTCCAATACTGAAAGCGGCATTGGTGTTAAATCGATCGGCGTGTGTGGTTAAAGGTTCTTCAATATTGTTTTTTACCGCATAAAAATAGCCTCTATAATTTTTTGCGTTTGGTTTACCATCGCCGCCTTCCAGAATTAAACTGGAAGCCAAGGTTGAAATGTAAGATGTAAATCCTTCATCCATCCACGAGTGTTTGCTCTCATTGGTTGCCAAAATCTGTTGAAACCAGCTATGCGCCAATTCGTGAAAAACCGTTCCCACAATGTCCCTCAAAGATTCTCCACCCTCAACCAAAGTACACATTGCGTATTCCATACCGCCATCGCCACCCTGAATCACCGAATATTGTTTCCAAGGATATTCTCCTATATTTTCATTGAAATACTGCAGCGCTTTCTCTGTTAAAGGCTGAACTTCTTTCCAAGCTTTTGCGTATTTTTTATCTTTTTTATAGAAGAAATGAAGCTCTGTTCCGCCGGCGGTTATTAAAATATCGTGCACATAATTTGGATCAGCTGCCCAGGTAAAATCGTGCACATTTGGCGCCACAAAATGCCATTTCAGTTTTTTTCCCTTCGGAAGGTTTAACGGTTTTGATTTGTCTTCATAACCGTGACCAACTTCCTGCGGATTTTGCAAATAACCTGTTCCGCCCACTGTAAATGCTTTATCAATATGAAGCGTCACATCAAAATTTGCCCAAACACCGTGAAATTCACGAGCGATATATGAATCTGCGTGCCAGCCTTCAAAATCATATTCCGCTATTTTCGGATACCATTGCGCCATCGAAAGCGCTACGCCATCCACACTGTTTCTTCCTGCCCTGCGAATATGAACAGGAACCTGTCCATCAAAAGTCATATCAAATTTTACTTTTTCGCCTGGTTGAATTGCTTCATTTAGTGTCACTTTTAAAATCGTTCCGTCGATGCCATATGTTACGTCTTTCCCATTTTGTTTTAGTGACAATACTTTTAAATAGCCAATTTCATTGGGGTTCAATTTGGCTATTCTGCTTTCATAAACCGGATTTTCTTTGGTTCCAATATTATTTACCATTCTTTTATCGGGATCTGGAACAGCCTGTAATCTGGCATCCATTTCACTGTTTGGCTGAAAAGCATTGAAAAACAAATGATAAAAAACGGTGTTTAAAACATCGGGTGAATTGTTGGTGTATGCCAATTCCTGTGTTCCTTTATACTGATAATTTTCTACATCAATATCCACAACCATTTTGTAATCTGCGTGTTGTTGCCAGTAAGTCGTATTATTTTGCGCAAAAACTGCGGTTGAAATAATTGTAAAAAGAAATATAAAAAATCTATTCATAAGGGATTTGTTTAGTTACCGCAATATAATCATAACTTTATAAAACAAAAAAACACACGGGTTACCGTGTGTTTTTTTAACAGAAAATTATAAGTTTTGTGACTTAATTCACCATTTTATCGGCCAACAATAAGGCATTATAGGCATTTGCAATACTTCCCGCTTTTGACAAGCTTGAAAATGGCGCTTTTTCACCTTTTAATCCAGGAACAAGCACTTGTAAATTAACTTTAACACCTGAATTCATAATGATGTGTTTTACCTGACTTGCAGATAATTGTGGATAATAAGAACGAATTAATGTGGCAATACCGGCAACTTCTGGCGATGCCATAGAAGTACCGCTGTATTTTGCATATTCGTCTTTTGGCACAGTTGAATAAATTTGCACTCCAGACGCAAAAACATCAACATTTAGTTTGCCGTAATTAGAAAATGAAGCTGGCATATTTTCGTTGAAATTGGCGCTCAATGCCCCAATGGTAATTACATTATCCGAAATTTCAGTTACTTTATCATCAGAATCATTTGGGAAATTGTCTTTTACATCAATATTTTTATTATCGTTTCCGGCAGCGTGCACTAGCAAAACATCTTTTTCTGCAGCGTATTTAATGGCGTCAAAAACCCATTCTTTGTTTGGAGAAAAGCTTTTTCCAAAACTCATGTTGATTACTTTTGCGCCATTATCTACAGCATATCTTATTGCCAACGCAACATCTTTATCGCGCTCATCGCCATCTGGCACCGCTCGAACAGACATTAATTTTGCGTTGTTGGCAACACCTTGCAATCCTTTGTTATTGTTGCGTGATGCCAAAATGATTCCGGCCACATGCGTTCCGTGAGATTCTTCCTCTTTTGAACCGATTACAAATCCGTTTCCATAATTTCTGTCGTTAAAATCTTCAGGATTGTCACCAACAATGGCGCGTCCGTCAAAATTAAAATCGTAGTTTTTATTTTTCTTTTGAGTTTCGTAATAATCCAAATACGCATCTTCATCCAAACCTCTTCCAAAGAGACCAATCAAATCGCCAACTTGCGTTTTTAATGTTTGGTCATCGGTATTGATTCCCTGTAAATCTTCCAAAGTAATCGCCTGTTTGCCCAAGTATTTCTTCACTGCGGCAAAATTTGCGCCTATTTGTTCCATTCTGGCCAGGGTTTGAAAATGCCTTGAAGAAGCGTCTTTGTAAGCTTCCACATATTCTTGGTATTTTTTAAAGTCGGCTTTTTCTGCTTCACTTATGTTTTCCATTGTTTTTCCTTCAAAACGAGGATTTAATTTGGCAACAATCCTAGTGATTTCTAACTGTTCTGGAGCAGCATCACCGTTTCCACCTAAAAAGTTCCATCCATAAATATCATCTACATAACCATTTTTGTCATCATCAATGCCATTTCCTGCAATTTCTTTGGTATTGGTCCAAAGCACGTCTTTTAAATCTTCGTGCTCAATGTCAATTCCGGAATCAATAACTCCCACAATAACTGTTACTCCTTTTTTCCCTTCTAAAAATTTATAGGCTTTGGCCAAGCTCATTCCGGGAATGGTATCCGCCACCAAATCGGCGTGTGCCCAATGGTTGAATTGTTCTTCGCCAATGGCGCCTTTCTTTTGTGTCATAGAAACAGTGGTTTCCATAGTTGGAACTGGCTTATCTGTGATAGATTTTACAGAACCGCAACTTGCTAATGAAATTGTTGCCAATGCAACAACAAACATCGATTTAAATATTCTCATGTTTTGTTTTGTGTTAATTAAATACTTCGTTAAATGTATAGGTTTGGTTTAATCGCACGCCTTTTTCGTTGTGTTTTACGGTACAAAGTTCATTGGTGGCATCGTGCTCAAAAAACAAGAAATAATTGTTATTTGCAGCATTGTTTAAAAACCTGTCTTTTTCTTCCATCGTCAAAAGCGGACGCGTATCATATCCCATCACGTAAGGCAAAGGAATGTGGCCAACGGTCGGCAGTAAATCCGACACAAAAACAATGGTTTTATCCTTGTATTGAATGTGGGGAATCATCAGTTTATCGGTATGTCCATTCGCAAATAAAATATCAAAACCAAGGAGCGTGTTTTTCGCAAAATCACCAGTTGGCAAATCCACTAAATTCAATTGTCCACTTTCTTGGATCGGGTTAATGTTTTCCATTAAAAACGAGGCTTTTTCTCTCGGATTGGGTTCTACCGCCCATTTCCAATGGTTTTTATTGCTCCAAAATTTGGCATTTTTAAACGCTGGCTCATAGCCGGTACGGTTTTTATTCCACTGAATGCTTCCGCCGCAATGGTCGAAATGCAAATGGGTTAAAAAAACATCGGTAATGTCGTCTCTGTGAAAACCATATTTTGCCAGGGAAGCATCCAAAGAAAAATCTCCGAAAAAATGATAGTAGCTAAAAAACTTTTCTGATTGTTTGTTTCCGGTACCGTTGTCGATTAAAATAAGCCGGTTCCCGTCTTCAATCAACAAACAGCGCAGCGCCATATCAATTAAGTTATTTTCGTCTGCAGGGTTTGTGCGTTGCCAGATTACTTTAGGGACCACGCCAAACATAGCACCACCGTCCAATTTAAAGTTTCCTGTTTCAATAGGGTAAATTTTCATAAAAAAACTTTAACACAAATATACAAGAATTTATTTTTAACAACGTGTTAAAGAAAACAAAAAACCCAAGCAAATTGCTTAGGTTTTTAAGAGGCGTCTAGCGGATTCGAACCGCTGTACGAGGTTTTGCAGACCTCTGCCTAGCCACTCGGCCAAAACGCCATTAAAGGATTGCAAATTTAAGAAATTTTTTTTATTGTTTAATCGTTTAATCGCGGATTTGTTTAATTGTTCTGTCATCGCAAAGTTATTGACAAAAACCTATGGCAATCTGTTATTGGTTTTATAGAATTGTCGCATGTATGCAATTATCTATTATTACTTTGGTTTTTAGCGATTTAACCTACGGTTCGAAGGCAATATTTTTAATTTTCAATATTAATGGGGCCTTTTCCGCCATCTGGCGGGGAACGCCCATCGTATTTTTCAACTTAGCTCCTGCAGGCAAAATTCTTTTCTTTTACCTAATCAAACTTCGGTCTTCCAACTTTATTAAAACCACTTTTTCTTTTTGAAATAGAATATCATAGAAACCGCCAAAACCAACATAACGCCTAACATCATAAAATAACCATATTTAAAATGAAGCTCGGGTAAATAATCGAAATTGGTCCCGTAAACGCCGGCAATAAAGGTTAGAGGAATAAAAATGACGGAGAAAACGGTTAAAAATTTAATGATATCGTTTAATTTGCTGCTGATGGTGGTGTGATAAACCTGAAGCTGGTCGGAGAGAATTTCACGATAACTTTCTAAGGATTCTATGGCCTGGTTGACATTATTTTTTAGATCTTCAAAATTTACATAAACGTTATCGGCTAATAATTCTGAATCTAATTTTAGCAATTCAACCACTATTTCACGGCATGGTTTAATGGATTTGTTTAAATAAATAATTTCCTTTTTAAAATTATTGATTTCTATTAAGGTTGATTCCTTGGCATTATTCAGCAAATGTATTTCCAGTGCTTCAATTTTTTCTCCAATTTGACTGATGATGTAATTGTAATTGTCAAAAACGATGTCCATTAAAGCAAATGCCAAATAATCGGTTCTGGAGCTTCGAATTCTTCTTTTGTTTTTTCGCATTCGGTCTCTTATCGGATCAAAAACATCTCCTATTTTCTCCTGAAATAACAATAAAATATGTTCTTTAAGGATAATGACTATATTTTCTGAAGAAATATAATTTCGTTTTTCATCGTACTGCAACATTTTAAAAGAAATATAGATACAATTGTCGTATTCCTGAATTTTTGGACGTGCGTGTGTGTTCATAATATCGGCAAGAATTATGGGATCCAATTCAAATTGCTTTGCAATTTCATCCATAATTTTAATATCGTGCAATCCATAAATATTAAGCCAGGTGGTGGTTGAGGTTTTATTAAATTTCTCAACCTCATTGAGGTCTTTTGCTATAAATTCATCCAGATTTTCAGAATCATAATCTATAACTTCCAAAATAACGGCATCACTTTTTTTCTCCCCTTTAAAATGAATTTCATAAGGAGACAATCCGATATGTTCTTTTTTTGTTTTTAGATATCTGGCCATTTTGTAAAGTTAAAATTTAATTAAGACCGAAGTCGGAAGTTAAACGAATCAAATTATTGAACATTTATCCAAAAAAACAGAAATCACCTAAAATTAATGATTTCTGCTTTAAAATGTTTGTTTTCTGTAAAATAAATTTACAAAATATATCTATTTTTTATTCAACTCATAAATATCTTTGCGCCTATCTTTTAAATTTCTGACAGTTCCCAGTTGGTTTAATTCCCGCAAGGAATCAATATCCACATCGGCAATTAAAATCATTTCAGAATTGGCGGTTGCTTCTGCTTTTATCCCGTTGGTTGGAAATGCAAAATCGCAAGGTGTAAACACCATAGACTGCGCATATTGTATGTCCATATTGTGCACATTCGGTAAATTTCCCACGCTTCCGGCGATGGCCACATAACATTCATTTTCTATGGCTCTTGCCTGCGCACAGTTTCTGACTCTTGAATAACCATTTTGGGTATCAGTCAAAAATGGAACAAACAAAATATCCATCCCATCATCGGCTAACAAACGGCCAAGCTCCGGAAATTCAACATCGTAACAAATTAAAATGCCAATTTTTCCGCAATCGGTATCAAAGGTTTGTATTTTACTGCCGCCCTGCATCCCCCAAACTTTTGCTTCGTTTGGTGTGATATGCAATTTTTCATAACGCTCAATGGTTCCGTCTCTTTTGCATAAATAACCCACATTGTAAAGCTTGTTGTCTACAATTTCAGGCATACTTCCAGAGATGATATTGATGTTGTACGAAATGGCAAATTTTGCAAATTTATCAACAATGGCTGAAGTATGTTTTGCGAGCTCACGGATGGCTTCCGACTCTGATAAATGGTTGTTTTCTGCCATTAAAGGTGCATTAAAAAACTCGGGGAAAAGCGCAAAATCGGATCTATATCCCGAAACCGAATCCACAAAAAATTCAGCTTGGTGCAATAACTCATCCAGGTTTTTGTAAGATCTCATTTGCCATTGTATCAATCCAAGGCGCACTATTTTTTTTATGGTTACCGTTGAGCTTAAATCCTCTTTTTCAAAGTAAATATTGTCCCATTCCAACAATACCGCGTAATCATTGGAGGCTTCATCACCTTCAAGATAATTCTTCAGAATTTTTGTTGGATGAAAGTCGTTTGAAATCTGAAAATTAAACACAGGATCGTGAATTTCCTTTTTTCTTACCTTATCAATGTATTGCTTTGGGGTAAGTTTATCGGCATAAAGGTGATAATTGGGAATTCGGCCACCAAAAGCCATACCTCTCAGGTTAAGTTTCTCGCACAATTCTTTTCTGTAATCATACAATCTTCTTCCCAAACGAAGTCCGCGAAATTCTGGTTTTATAAAAACATCAATTCCGTACAGCATATCGCCTTCGGGTTTATGGGTATTAAACGAATAATTGCCCGTAATTTCCTGATAAGTATGTACTTTTTCGATCCTTTTATAATCCACAATAATCGATAAAGCGCATCCTGCAATTTGATTATTGACTTTAATTACCACTTGGCCTTCAGGAAAACGGCTGATTAAAGATTCCATTTGGCGTTCACTCCAATAAGCATCTGGAATTCCTGTGTAGGACTCAATCATTGCTTTTTTAAGCTCCTGGTAATCGTCAATGCTTAAAAAAGACAATTCAATGTTTTCGATTTTTTTCATTTTTAATGTAGTGTCTTGTTTTTTTGTATAAAATAAGCACCTAAAAGGCTTATTTTGGCAAAATTACATCTTTTTAAGCAATGATTTTAATATTGTCAAAGCCGATTTAAATATTATAAGCCTGTCTGCCTTTTTGGTGGGCGTTTCCCGCCAGCTGGCAGGTCGGGCTTTCCGCTACAAACTTTCTTCGCCAAAAAAGCTCACAAAGGTTTTCCACTTCAATCCCTTACGCAAATGAATTACGATTTTAAAATAAAAAAATTTTGCGGACTTTGCGGTTAAATGCTAATTTTGTTTGAATTGATTTTTTATAATTTTTTACTTGGTTTTTATCATATAATAAGCAGTTCGTGGTCAAAACAAATTAAAAATTAAGAGGTAAATAAGAAAAGATTATTAACCCGATTTTTCTCTGTGAATTTTAGTGTTTTTCTTTGTGAGTCTCTGTGTAATTATTATTTCACCATTTACACTAAGACAAAAAGAAATACACATTACACTAAGACAAAAAGAAATACACAGCGCAATGCTAAATAGCTGATTTGAGAAAATAATTATGTGGAGAAGATTGGGCATCCCTCGGCTAGCTTGTCTTGAGCTTAGTCGAAAGGCTCGGGATAAACTTCTCGCCCAATTAAGATTTGAGAAAAGAATTATGTGGAGAAGATCGGGCTCGAACCGACGACCTCTTGGCTGCCAGCCAAGCGCTCTAGCCAACTGAGCTACATCCCCAATTTTGTAATTTTTCAACCGTTGGCCGACAGGCTGAAACCTACATTTAAAATGTAGTGGCGCAAAAGTACATAATTTTTTTTAATGTGTTTTAATTTTTAAAGATGTTTTTAGCGTTTGGGAATTGTAAAGTATTTGCTTTCCAATGGTAAAAATTCTTGTAAATTTGTAATTCAAAACAATGATAAAATTATGATCAATAAAATTGAAGTGAGCTGGAAAGGTCAAATGCTTTTCGAGTCGGTAGCACCTGAAGGAACTGTGATAATTGATGCCGCCGAAGAGGCCGGCGGACAAGGAAAAGGGTTGCGACCAAAAGCATTGATGCTAACATCTTTGGCGGGCTGCACAGCGATGGATGTTGCTTCTTTGTTAAAAAAAATGCGCGCCGAAGTGGGGAATTTTAAAATTGAAGTGGAAGCAAACCTCACTGAAGAACATCCAAAAGTTTACGATAAAGTAAAAGTAATTTATAAATTTTATGGCGAAGATTTTAAAAAGGATAAAATTGAAAAAGCGGTAAATCTTTCTGTTGAAAGTTATTGCGGCGTGATGGAAATGTTCCGCAAATTTGCTGAAGTTACCACAGAAATTCAATATTTCGATAAATAAGCTCGCTGGCGTGGATTTGCAATCCGTGCTGTCAAGTACTCGCGATTATTTTTTAAGATTTATTTTTATTTTTCGGCATCTAATCAAAAACAACTTCATAAGGTAAATTTGCTTACTTTTGGAAAAAAGCACTGCTATGCGATGGAAATTAAAACCGGAAACAGATTCTCAAATCACTTCAAAATTGGCCCAGGATTTGGGCATAGATTACACCCTGGCCAAATTGTTGGTGCAACGAAACATTGAAACGTACGACCAGGCAAAAGCATTTTTTCGTCCGAGTTTAAAAAATTTGCACGATCCTTTTTTGATGAAGGATATGGACAAAGCGGTTGAACGCATTGAAAAAGCAATCGCCAAAAACGAAAAGATGATGGTTTATGGCGATTATGATGTGGATGGAACAACTTCCGTTTCCATGCTTTCATCCTACTTAAAAACATTTTACCCAAATATCGCGACATATATTCCCGACAGGTATGCGGAAGGTTATGGAATTTCTTTTCTGGGAATCGATTTTGCACAAGACAATGATATTTCTTTAATTATTGCACTTGATTGTGGCATAAAAGCCATTGACAAAGTAAATTACGCCAAAGAAAAAGGCATCGATTTTATCATTTGCGACCATCACCGTCCGGGCAACGAAATTCCAAATGCGGTTGCGGTTCTAGATCCAAAACGAGTCGATTGCGAATATCCGTACGATGAGTTGTGCGGCTGCGGTGTTGGATTCAAGCTTATCCAGGCATTGGCAAGCAAAAGAAACCAAACTATTGATGATTTGGTGCCTTATTTGGATTTGGTGGCAACTGCCATCGCTGCAGACATTGTTCCGATCACAGGCGAAAACAGAATTTTGGCTTATTTTGGTTTGCAGGTAATCAATTCGAATCCGAGAAATGGCATCAAAGCGATGATTCACCAAATTAAAAAGGTGGAGTTAAACATTACCGATGTGGTGTTTATTATTGCGCCAAGAATCAACGCCGCAGGACGAATTAAACACGGAAACTACGCTGTTGAATTGTTGACCGAGCTGGATTTTGATTCGGCCGTGAAATTTGCTTTGGAAATAGAACAAAATAACAACGACCGTAAGGATTTGGATAAATTAATCACCCAGGAAGCCTTGCTGCAAATTGAAGAAAACAAAGAACAGGAAAATTATTCAACGGTTGTTTATGCTGAAAATTGGCATAAAGGTGTGATTGGCATTGTGGCTTCGCGATTGATTGAAACCTATTACAAACCAACCTTGGTTTTCACAAAAAGCGGCGATAAATTAGCGGCATCGGCACGTTCGGTAAAAGGATTCGACGTTTATGAAGCGCTGGAACAATGTTCGGAATTTATTGAGCAGTTTGGCGGACATAAATATGCGGCCGGATTGACCTTAAAAGAAGAAAATTACCAAAATTTCAAAAATAAGTTTGAAGAGGTTGTAAAAAACACCTTACCCGAAGAATTGAGAACGCCGGAAATCACCATTGATGCAGAAATCAGCCTTTCGGAAATTACGCCAAAATTTTTTAGAATTATGAATCAGCTCTCGCCTTTTGGGCCGCAAAATATGAAACCCGTTTTTATGTGCGGCGGTTTGCGCGACAATGGTTACGGCAAAAAAGTGGGTTCCGACGAAACACATTTAAAGCTGAATCTTTTTGAAGGCACCAACCAAACAACTTACAATGCCATCGGTTTTGGAATGGGCGACAAACACGAAATCATCCAAAATAAAAACGTGTTTAAAGCCGCTTTTCACATCGATGAAAATGAGTGGAATGGTTATAAAACATTGCAGCTTTTGTTGAAAGATATAGAAGTTGAGGCCCCCTAGCCCCCGAAGGGGGAATAAAAGTTAATAGATTATAAATATAGAGCTTAAAACAGATTAAACACTAGCACGATTCAACAATAAAAAAAACGGTAGCGGATTATTTCCCTACCGTTTTTGTTTTTATTGACAATTAAAAATTAACTTTCTGATTTCTAAGAATCCCGCACATTAAAATACAGAAACTAATGATGGATTCTTAAATAGATTTTGGTGATGCTGGAATATCCGTCAATGTTTCCTTCAGCCATTTGAAAAATTCGCGTTGCCATACCAAACTGTTCTGATTGTTTAAAATCCAATGATTTTCTTCAGGGAAATACAACAATTTACTTTTAAGGCCTTTCAATTGTGCTGCCTGAAAAGCTTCCAACCCTTGTCCGATTGGCACCCTATAATCTTTTCCGCCTTGTATAATCATAATTGGCGTATTCCATTGGTCAACTTTTTCCACAGGGTTAAATTCAGTATAGGCTTTTTGCGCAATTTCGTTATTTTTATCCCAATAAGCGCCACCCAAATCCCAGTTCACAAAGAACAATTCCTCTGTGGTTCCGTACATACTTTTCCAGTTGAAAATTCCATCGTGAGAAATAAAACTTTTGAATCTTCCTTCATGAATTCCGGCCAAATAAAATACGGAATAACCGCCATAACTTGCTCCGATAGCGCCCAAACGATCATTGTCTACAAAAGGTTCTTTCGCCAATTCGTCAATGGCAGATAAATAATCCTGCATATTTTGTCCGCCATAATCCTTGCTTATTTGTTCATTCCATTCCACGCCATAACCAGGCATCCCTCTTCTGTTTGGCGCAACAATAATATAACCGTTTGCAGCCATCAGCTGAAAGTTCCATCTTAAAGAATAAATCTGGCTTAAAGCGCCTTGTGGTCCTCCTTGGCAATACAATATTGTAGGATATTTCTTAGCTGGATCAAAGTTTGGCGGATAAATTACCCAGGTCAGCATTTCTTTGCCGTCGGTTGTTTTAATGATTCTTTTTTCAACTTTGCTCAGCGTAATGCTATTGTAAAAAGCGTCGTTTGAATGGGTTAATGGCGTCATTTTTCCATCTTTTAAATTAACGGAATACAGCTCAGGCGCGTGGTTCATATCTCTGCGGCTCACCACAATGGTTTGGTTTGATTGTCCGACGATTCCGTGAACATCAAATTGTCCGTTTGTAATTTGTTTCAGCGAGCTGCTTTTCTTTCCTGAAACCGGAATTCCGATTTCAAACAATTGCACTGTTCCCAAAACCGGTGCCACAAAATAAATTTTATCGCCTTTATCTTGCCATACAAAACTGTCAACGGTTCCGTCCCAGTTTGCCGTTAAATTGATAGCAGCGCCATTTATGATAACAATAATGTCTTTTTTATCCGATTCATAACCGTCTCTTTTCATTTGAAGCCAGGCCAATTGCCCTTTGGAAGAAAAAGCCGGATTTGTGTCGTATCCTTTGTTTTCTGAAGTTAAATTGGTGGTTATTTTTGTTTCAATATTGTATTGGTAAATATCAGTATTGGTGCTTGAAGCGTAAGCAGCACCGCTTAATTTTTTGGCTACATATAAAATGTTTTTGCTGTCGGGACTCCACAAATAATCTTCAGAACCGCCAAAAGGTTTTTGCGGACTGTCGAAAGGTTCTGCAGCCATAATATCGACTGGTTCAGAAGCTTCATCTGAAATCGGTTGGTACATAATATGGCTGTAAGCGCCATCTTCCCAAGTATCCCAGTGGCGATAATTGAGTTCGTCATAAATTTGCACGTTTGAACCAGTAACTTCCGGATAAAAATCTTTTCCGGTGATGTTTTTCAGTTTTACTTCGGCAGCTAAAATTTTGTATTTGCCGTCGGGCGAAACACTTTGATCTGCCAATAACGTTTTATAATCAGTGATTACTTGGGCATTTCCGCCGGCAATTGGCATTTGGTACGTTGTTGTTGCTGAGCTGTTTTTTTCGAGCGAGTATTTTGAAATGCTGTAAATAAGGTTGATGCCGTCTTTGGTCAATCCTTTTCCTGAAACTTTGTTAAGCTGGAGAAGTTTTTCTGGAGTCATCACATCCTGTGCTGACATTGTGAGAAACACAAATAAAAATAAAAAAGGGAGCACTATTTTATGCATAATTTCTTGTTTTTGGGTTTTAAAACTTAATCAACAAATTTATTGATTTTAATTTTCATTTTTGTTAATGAATTTGTAATTATTCTCCTTTTTTTGATAAGAAATAATGATTATAAATAGCAATTCGATCTGCGTTAGCGATAGCAGTCCTTTGGCTCCGCTCAGGATAAATTTATACTTTTTTGAAATGCAATGAAAAAAAGATAAAACGGATAGCACGACCCGCCAGCTGGCGGGAAACGCCCAAAACAATTGTTTATTTGTTGATTGCGTTTGAAAATCTAAAAACACAAGCTCCTTAAAAAACCTCTTTGATCAAGTACAAATAAACCGGATAATGGTCGCTGTAGCCGCCGGTAAATCCGCCATTTCCCCAGCTTCTGAAAGGATAACCCTTGTATTTTCCGGTTTGGGTGGTTAAATATTGCGGTTTAAAAATGGCCGTTTTATACGTTTTATAGGATGAAAAGTCATTTGTGGTTGTTAACAACGGCGAGGTAAACATAATTTGGTCGAAAAGGTTGATATTGTCCCTGTACGCCAGGGTATTTTGCCCGCGCTTGAACAGATCATCCATCGGGTTGTAAATGTCGCCATTTTCAACATCCGATTTTTTGCCTTTGGTTTTTAAGATCTTTTTTAAGCTGCTGTTGGTGGGATCATCATTTAAATCGCCCATTATAATGATTTTTGGATTGGAATCGGTTTCCTTTATTTTAGTGATGATTTGGGTGTTTAAAAAAGCGGCTTTTTCTCTTTTTGACCGACTTTTTGCTTCGCCGCCAAGTCTGGAAGGCCAATGATTTACGATAATATGAATGAGTTCATCGCCCAAATAGCCCGAAACCAACAATTGGTCACGGGTGTATATTCTATAATTGCCATCCCACAAGCGCAATTCAAAAATTTCGTGATATATGGGTTTAAAATGATTGGTTTGGTACAAAAATCCCACATCAATACCTCTGATATCGGGAGAATCATAATGGATAATGCCATATTGTTTGTCCTTTAAAAAGGTTGTGTTCACCAAATCTTCCAACACTTCATAATTTTCAATTTCGGAAACACCAATAATTACCGGACTGTTTTTGGCTTCTTCCACGCCAATTTCAGATAGCACTTTTGCCATATTATTCAATTTCAACTGATAAATGGCTGCGCGATTTTCTTTAATCGCCATTATCGGACTCGATTCATCCAATTTTAAGGTATCGTCCACAATATCAAAAAGGTTTTCCAAATTGTAAAAAGCGATGGTTTTGATGTCATATTTTTTTTGGCCGAAAACTGGTTGAACCACCAATAAAATAAGCAAGTAAAGAAGTGAAAGTCGTTTCATAGCATTTTTTTAAGCAACTAAGATAAACACAAATCATTAATGAAATATGAAATAGGCAGCTATATTTCAGTAAGATAGCGAAAATATTTTTTTTAAATTTATCGTTGGTGTTCATAAATAGATTACTTTCATAAAAAATTGTCTATGAAAATAATAGTTGTTGCCGCTATTGTATGTCTTTTGTACACCCTGAATTCAGGCGCCCAAAGCCTTGCTTCCATCAATGGTAAAGTTGTTGAATCCTCTTCAGAAGAAAACTTACAAGGAGTTTCCCTAAAAATTACTTCATTAAATATTTTTATGGAAACAAATTCAAACGGAGAGTTTTCTATTGAAAATATTCCTAAAGGAAATTACACGCTCCAAATTGAATTTGAAAATTACGAAAAGCAAGAATTTCCCATCGACATTATTGAAGCGAAAACCTATGATTTAGGCACTATTTTTTTGCAAAAAACCATTGTTGAAAAGTATGAGACAAGCCTTATTGTTTTAACCGACGAAGATTTATTGGACGAAGAAGGAAAAACCTCCGATTATATTGCGGGATTGTTCCAGTCTTCTAAAGATGCTTATTTACAGGCCGCAGCCTTCAATTTCAGTCAGGCCTGGTTTAAAGTCCGCGGCTACGATTCCAGCTACGGAACCATCGCCATCAACGGCATTGAAATGAACAAATTGTACGACGGCCGTCCGCAATGGAGCGATTGGGGCGGATTGAACGATGCGTTCAGAAATCAGGAATTTTCAAATGGTATTGCGGCTTCCGACCATACTTTTGGCGGCATACTGGGTGCCACAAATTTCAGCACAAGAGCATCCGATTATCAGGCGGTAAAAAAACTGTCGGTTTCTTCAACCAATAAAAGTTATACCGGCCGCGCTATGGCAACTTACGCATCGGGATGGAATAAAAACAATTGGGCTTTTGTGGTTTCTGCATCTCGCAGAATGGCACAAGAAAGTTATATAGAAGGAACTTCTTACAATGCGTGGTCGGGTTTTTTGGCGGTCGAAAAAAGGATTACTAAAAATCACAGTTTAAATTTTACGGCTTTTGCAACGCCCAACAAACGCGGAAAATCATCGCCAAATACCCAGGAAGTTTACGATTTAAAAGGCTACCGATACAATGCCTATTGGGGAAATCAGGAAGGTGATAAACGAAACTCAAGAATCAAGGAAGTTTTTGAGCCTGTGTTGATGTTGAGCCATTTTTATGAAAGGGAAAACACGACCATAAAATCTACTTTGGCTTATCAATTCGGACATATAGGAAACAGCAGGTTGGGCTATTTTAACGCGCTGAATCCCGACCCAACCTACTGGAAATATTTGCCCAGCAATTTTTTGAGATATCCCGACAATCCCGATTATGCAAATGCGTATTTATCGGAACAGGAATTTTTGAAAAACGGACAATTGAAATGGAATGAATTGTATCAGGCAAATGCAGATAACGGAAATTCGTTGTATTATTTGTATGAAGACCGGGTTGATGACACGCAATTTTCGGCAAATACAATCATCAACACAAAATTTATCGATAATCTGAACTTCAACGGAGGTGTTTCCTTCAAAAATTTAAAGTCCGAAAATTACGCAAATATGTTGGATTTGTTGGGTGGAAACGGGTTTGTGGATTTGGACCAATATGCATTGGGCGATGCGCGGCAAAACGATTTAAACAACCCGAACAGAACTGTTGTTGAAGGCGATATATTTCAGTATAATTACACCATCAATGCTTTTACGGCGAGCGTTTTTGGGCAAGTGCAAGGAACTCAAAACAACTTCGATTATTTTGTGGGATTGAATGCAAAAAGCACCAATTACCAGCGGGATGGTTTGTTTAAAAACGGCACTTATTTTGAAAATTCCTTCGGAAAAGGGGAAAAACAACATTTTATGGATTTCGATCTAAAAGCCGGTGCCACCTATAAAATTACCGGGCGGCATTTGGTCACTTTAAACGGTGCTTACACCACCAATGCGCCTACCATAAAAACGGCATTTTCCAATTCGCGCGTCAATAACAGCATCACGCCCGATTTGACCAGCGAGAAAATTGTTACCGGCGATTTAAGTTATGTTTTCAGGGCACCAAAAATTCAATCACGCCTAACGGCCTATTACACAAAATTTATCGACGCCATAGAAACTTCCTTCTTTTTTGCGGAAGGTTTGTTGGGCGATCAAGCCGATTTTGTGAATGAAATAATTACAGGCGTCGACAAAATGAATATGGGTACCGAATTAAGTTTTGAATACCAGATTTTGCCCACCATAAAACTGCTGGCTGCCGGTTCTGTTGGGCAATTTACCTACAGCAACAATCCGCAATTATACCTGATTTCAGAGAGTTTTACCGATTTATACAGCAATTTCGGAACGGCATATTTAAAAAATTACCACATTTCCGGAACGCCTCAGCGCGCCTATTCGGTCACTTTTGAATACCGCGACCCGGCTTATTGGTTTTTTCAGATAAACGCCAATTATTTGTCCAACAATTATCTGGATATTTCACCTTTGTTGCGAACCAATAATTTTTATCTGGATTCCGACGGCGTGCCTTTTTTGGATGATGAAACCGGTGTGCAGGTCACCCAGGAACAAGTTGACCATTTATTGAAACAGGAAAAATTTAACCCAGCTTTTTTGGTGAATGCCGTTGGCGGGAAATCATGGAAAATTGATGACTATTATCTCGGATTTTTTATGGGAATCAACAATATTTTGGGCGAATTGTTTAAAACGGGCGGATTTGAACAATCGCGGAAATCGAATTACCCCGAATTAAAAGAGGACAAACAACTGCAGAAACCCATTTTCGGACCAAAATATTGGTATGGTGGAAAAACCTCTTATTATTTGAATTTATATTTAAGATTTTAAAATTATCGCTATGAAAAACAACAAAACAGTATTAAAAGTAAACCAATTTCTCTTATTAATTTTCCTTTTTATAAGTTGTGTAAAAGACGGGGATTTTGAAACGCCCAATGTCGATTGCTCAGAGCCTGATCTTACGGCAACTACCACAATTCAACAAGTAAAAGAAATGTACACTTTTGGAGGTGCCAAAATCATTGAAGCCGATATTATTGTGGAAGGTTACGTGGTTTCCAGCGACAAATCGGGGAATATTTACAAGTCTATTTCTATTCAGGACAAACCCGAGAATCCGACTGCGGCCATTAAGATTTCCATCAACCAAACCAATATTTACACGAAATATAATGTCGGACGGAAAATTTACGTAAAATTGAAAGGATTGGCGGTTGGCTACAGTTTTGGAAGCGTGCAAATTGGCGTGGCAACCGGAGACGGACTGGCAGGTATTTTGGGTTCGGAACTCGACAAATACATTGTGCGTTCGTGTGAAGTTGCGGAAATAATTCCCAAAAAAGTTGCTATCGAAGACTTGAATAAAAGTATGCTGGAAATGCTCATAGAAATTGAAAATGTTCAGTTTAAATCGGGCGATTTGGGGAAAGCCTACGGAAATGCAGGCAATACCGCAACGGTAAATCGCGTGTTGGAAAGCACTGACAATTCCTGTAATTTTCTGGATGAAGTTGTGCTTAGAAACAGCGGTTTCGCCAGTTTTAAAAACAATTTATTGCCCGAAGGAAAAGGCAGCGTTGTGGCTATCTTCAGCAATTATTATGATGATTTTCAATTGTATTTGCGCAATACGGATGATGTGAAATTCACCACAGCAAGATGCGATTATTCCAGTTCTTTTCAGCCGAATATCACTTTGAAATCGTTGAAGGAAATGTACAAAGGAAGTGTGGTTGAATTTGGCATCAGCAACAATTATGTAATTGAAGGCTTTGTAATTTCAAGTGACAATCACGGAAGTTTCGAGAAAAAATTAGTGATTCAAGATGCGGTTGAAAACGCAACTGCCGGCATTCAAATTTTAATCGGCAAAACCGCCAATTTTGAACAATACAATGTTGGCGACAAGGTTTTTGTGAAGTTGAACAAACTGTATATGAATAAAAAAGACGGTGTTTTAACCATCGGTTTTCCAAAGGGAACTGCCATTACTGAAATTGAAGAATCCCAAATTCCCGATTTCATTTTCTATAGTGGCGAAAATTTTAATATAATTCCCAAAGAAATTTTAATATCAGAGGTATTGAATCCCGCTTTTGAAAACACCTTGGTAAAAGTAAAAAATGTACAATTGGTACAAAATGAATTGGGTTCTGCATTTACCTATTTTAGTGGTATAAACAACGGTTTTCGAACTTTGGAAACCTGCAACATCTCTACAAAACTATCGGTTTTTACCAATGGAAAGGCTACTTTTGCAAACAAATTATTTCCGCAGGGACGAGGAAATATTACCGGCGTTTTAAGCAATGTTCTTGAATTGAGAACCGCTTTGGATGTTCAGTTTTCTGGAGCTTTTGAAGCTTGTCCGGTTTTTGTTCCAAAAATAATGATTACAGAAGTAGCCGACCCAAACAACAATGTTTCCGCACGTTTTGTGGAACTGTACAATGCCGGAGTTGGTGAAGTGAACTTAACGGGATGGAAGCTGAATAAATATTTAAACGGTGCCACAACGGTTTCCGGCACGGCATTGGCGTTAACGGGAATCGTGATTCCCGCTGGCGGTTTTGCCATTATTTCCGTAAGCGACTACAAAATATTGTTTGATGATATTCCGGATATTGAATCCACCTATATTTCCGGAAACGGCGATGACGTTTATGAATTGGTGAACAACACCGGCGCAAGAATCGATATTTTTGGCGTTATTGGTGTTGATGGAAATGGCACAAATTGGGAATATTTAGACGGAAGAGCGGTGAGAAAGACCTCTATATCTGCACCAAATCCAGTATTTACCGTCAGTGAATGGACCATTTATTCGGCTGCATCAAACAGCTTGATTACACATCCGAATTCACCGCAAAATGCACCTGCCGGTTTTAATCCAAGAGTGCGGTAATGCTTTAATTTTATGACAAAATACTCATTCTTTATTATGAATCCGCGTTATCGTGTATTGGGAATCCACGCTATCGTGCTTCTTATTTAACAAGTCTGCGTAGCGCAGCCCATTGTTTCAGCATTTCTCTCGAATCTTGTGCCGGATAACCCAACACGGTTTTTCCTGCTTCAACATCATTCATCACACCAGAACCTCCTGCAACCACTGCGCCAGAATGAACGGTAACGTGGTCTTTAATGGAAGCGCTTCCGCCAATAACAACGCCGTCACCAAGAGTAACGGAACCCGCCAAGCCACTGTGGCCAGCCATAATGCAAGAGCGACCCATCACACTATTGTGGGCTATTTGTACAAGATTGTCAATTTTACATCCATCACCAATTTTGGTTGAACTAAACTTTCCGCGATCCACACAAGAATTTGCCCCTATTTCCACATAATTTCCAATAACCACATTGCCAATGTGCGGAATTTTCACCAAACCCCGGCCGTCTTCACTGGCGCAATAGCCAAATCCGTCCCCACCGATGCTTACGTTGAGATGAAAAATGCAAAAACTGCCTATTTCACTTCGTTCTCGAATTACGGTGCCAGACCAAATCACCGTGCCGTTGCCGATACTGGTTTCATCAAAAATGGTCACATTTGGGTACAAAACAACACCGTCACCCAATACCACGTTTTTTCCTACATAACAGTTTGCGCCAATTTTACAGTTTTTTCCAATGGTTGCAGAATGATGAACCACTGCTGTTGCGTGAATTGCTGATTCAAAAACAGGAGGATCCGGACTGAACATTTCCAGCAATCTGGCCATTGCCAAATCGGCATTTTTTACTTTAATCAAGGCGCGATTTTCTCCTGGCTCTATGTCCAAATCTTCATTCACAATGGCCGCACAGGCTTTTGAAGTTTCCCACAATCGCACGTATTTTTTGCTTCCTATAAATGAAATATGNNTAAAAGTTGGTTGATTTCCTTTACTGAATATGTTTTCATTGATTTTCTTCGGTATAAAGTTTACGAATTTTGTTTCATAAAAACTGGCTCCAAATTACAACAAAATTTGATTGGACGAGAATTCGGAATTAATTTAGGATTTACTATTGTTTTTACTTGTTGAAACTGCCAATCAATTTAAATAAAAGCTCATAGCACAAACTCAAAATTGAACCTGGTAATTTGTATCTTTGCTTCAGTAAATGAAAAGGCATAAAATTGGCAAAAACTATTTTTTGCTTCAATTTTTTAACATAAATATAAGCTGTAGGCTAATTTGAATATGACAGAAATTATAGAAGATAACACCGAAAAAGTTGTTTTGATAGGCTTGATTACCCAATATCAAAATGAAGAAAAATGCAATGAATATTTGGATGAACTGGAATTTTTAACGCTCACCGCAGGCGGAATCGCAGTAAAAAGATTTGTCCAAAAGTTAGAAACACCTAACCCAAAAACGTTTATCGGAACCGGTAAATTAGAGGATGTGCGACAATATATTGAAGCCAACAACATTGGAACGGTTATTTTTGATGATGAATTAAAATCTTCACAACTGCGAAATATTGAAAAAGTGTTGAACATCAAAGTGCTGGACAGAACCAATTTAATTCTTGATATTTTTGCTGCAAGAGCACAAACAAGTTACGCACGAACACAAGTTGAACTGGCGCAATGCCAATATTTATTGCCACGTTTGACCCGACTTTGGACCCACTTAGAACGTCAAAAAGGGGGAATCGGATTGCGTGGTCCCGGTGAAACCGAAATTGAAACCGACCGTCGAATTATTCGTGATAAAATTTCTTTGCTGAAAAAAAAGTTGGAGATTGTAGACAAACAAATGGCGGTGCAAAGAAAAAATCGAGGAAAAATGGTGCGTGTCGCCTTGGTGGGTTACACCAACGTGGGGAAATCTACATTAATGAATGTGGTGAGCAAAAGTGATGTTTTTGCCGAAAATAAATTGTTTGCAACATTGGATACGACTGTTAGAAAAGTGGTGATTAAAAACCTTCCTTTTTTGCTGACCGACACTGTTGGTTTTATCAGAAAATTACCGACACAATTAATAGAATCATTTAAATCTACCTTAGATGAGGTTCGCGAAGCTGATTTATTGCTTCACGTAGTTGATATTTCACACCCTAATTTTGAAGATCATATGGCTTCCGTAAATAAAACTTTGGCTGAAATAGGAAGCGCCGACAAGCCAACCATCATAGTTTTTAACAAGATTGACGCGTTTACCCATCAAACTATTGACGACGATGATTTGGTGACTGAAAAAACCGAAATGCACTTTTCTTTAGAGGAATGGAAAAAAACCTGGATGAACAGACTCGATAATAATTGCGTGTTTATTTCTGCACTGAACAAAGAAAATATGGAAGCCTTTAAAGAAAAAGTGTTTGATGAAGTGAAAAAAATTCACATCACCCGTTTTCCCTATAATGATTTGTTGTACGAAGAATTTGAGGAAGAAAGTTAGGTTGATTGATCTGAAAAAAATTTAGTTGCCTTTTTTAAAAAGAGGAACCGTAGAGCAGGCTTCGCCAAACATAATGGATTTTGCCACCGGCTGTAATTTTTCAATCAGCTGAATATAAGCGGTTTCTGGAATTGGTTTGCTGGAGCAGCCTTTGATAATTACCGGTTTCCCTGCAAAATCTTCCACATTGAAATTTGCGATTAGCTCCTGAAAAATAGAAGTTTCCAAAGCGGCCAACCTTCCGACCACTATTTTTTTTGCAAAAGGAGCAACGTAAGTTGCAATCAGCATATAGGCCCAGGAAGGAATAATGGCGTCAGATGAACAAGTTAACGCAACAAAATGATTTTTGTACTGACTCCAATCGTGATTTTTCAAATGTTCCCTAAAATCCGTTTCTTTCAAAATTTGTTCGTGAAACAGCCAGTTTTTAATATCAATAACGGTTCGCTCGCCTTTCGGATAAAAATCTTCCAGGTCAATTGTTTTCAACTTGCTGTTCGCAACCCTATTTAAGATTTCATCGGCCATTACAGGAATCCGAGTTCTAATTTGGCCTCTTCGCTCATCATATCTTGCGTCCACATCGGATCGAAAGTAATTTCAACTTCGGCATTTTTAACTTCCTCAATGGTTTTTACTTTTTCCTCAACCTCAACAGGCAATGTTTCGGCTACCGGACAATTGGGTGAAGTTAGGGTCATTAAAATTTTAACGTCGTTGTTTTCACTTACAAAAACGTCATAAATTAAACCCAATTCAAATATATCAACAGGAATTTCGGGATCATAAATAGTTTTTAGTTTCGCAACTATTTTATCGCCAAGTTCTTGTGCGTGTGTGCTGTTCATTTTAAAAATCTTTGTTTATATTCATTCTAAATAAGCGCAAATATACAATTATTTACCTATTTGTGTAACTATTAACGGCTAAAATCTCATCTCTGTGATAGAATATTTTGAACTTTCATGTCTTTTCTAAAAGCAAACCAATCCGAAAAGGCAGTTAGGGTTATTACAATCTTTTTTCTTCACCAAAAGTATTCAAAAAAGTATTTCACAATCAATCCCAAGGAACTGTTTTAACAAATTGATGCAAGTAAAAAATTCTTTGTTAAATTAGCAACAAGATTAAAGAGAATAAAGCCAATTAAGAATTCAAAAAATGAGGATATGAAAACAGAGGCCAATACGTCGGATGAATATATAAATAGCCTGCCCGATGACCGAAAGCTAGTAATGAACAAGTTGAGAAAAACAATAATTGACAACTTGCCTAAAGGATTTGTGGAAACTATAAATTACGGAATGATTGGTTTTGTTGTGCCGCATTCATTATACCCAAATGGCTATCATTGCAATCCTAAATTACCGCTTCCATTTATGAGTATCGCTTCCCAGAAAAATTTTATTGCTGTTTATCATATGGGTTTGTATATTGATCAAAAACTAATGAAATGGCTTTTACAGGAATATCCAAAACATTGCAGCACAAAATTAGATATGGGAAAAAGTTGCCTGAGATTTAAAAAAATGGATCAAATTCCGTTTGAGTTGATTGCAGTACTTTCAAAAAAAGTATCCGTAAAAGAATGGATAGAAACTTATGAAAAAACTTTAAATGCTACATAAATGAGTATAAAAATAAATTGAAGTCTGCAATCAATAAATCAGTAATAATCCGTTGGGCGCAACTAACTTTAATAATAGCACCCAACGGATTATTACATAAAATAGTTTATTGAGGGAAGCCGTTCGTTTGCCAAGTTTTAAAATTTTGAATTTGAGTCGCTGTAAGGGCACTTCCATTTTTTGGCATATTCCCAGTTTCTATTTGGTTTATTAAGCCTCTGGTTTCAACTGCTTCTTTAACATTAGTATAGGTAGTTAAAGACATTGGAGCTCCATTTGATGGAGGGTTTCCGTGGCATCCGGTACATTTTCCATTTACAATTGCGCTTATAGTATTTGTATAAGTTATGGAAGTTGGGGGTGGATTTATAATTGGATCATCATCATCGCTGCCAGAGGAGCAGGATACAATAGATAACATTAAAAACAGACCGGTAATTTTTAATAGATTTTTCATAATTTTGATTTTAGAATTAGTAATTGGTTTTTATTTTATCACTATNNCCTGCGTTTCAGCAATAAAACCTTTTTCAATCATTGCTCTTGAGTTGGTGAAAATTAATTGAAAAATATGACCACCAGTTTCAATGCCAATTCCAAGGGCAATTGAATTTTCAGTTTCCATTGATTTAAATGAATTAACTGAGTAGTAATATTCGCCATTGATTGAAATATGCTTACTAATTTTGATTTTTGTTCCAAAACCAACCGCATATATATCATTTGGATTAAGTGAGCTTGAAGCTGTATTATAATGCATATATGTTGGTGAAATTTGAAGAGAAAAATTCGAATTAAATTTACGCGCGATTAAAACCTGACTTGTATACACTAAACGATCGCTGAAACTAGGTTTTTTGGCGGGGTCATAATCCTTTAATGTTTTTTCTGTGCCACTTGCAAATAAAGTGACACTTAACGGAACTGATTTATTCCCTGTTTTCTGTTTCAGTAAACGGTATTTAAGGTAACCGTCATAAACTTTTTCAAAAGAACTTCTCCCTAAAGCAATTGCAAAATCGTCGGTTACAGCATATTCTAATCCAAATCGAATATTTGACTCGTCAAGTCCATATAACTCATAACCTCCAGAATTTATTCTGCCAAATCGATGCTGAATTAAAAATTCCAAAACTCCTTTTTGCCTTGTTTCAATAGATTGGCCATTCATAATTCTTGTCCCATTAAAAGTTCCAGAAACATCAGTTGAATTTTCAACTGATTCTTTTGCCAAAATAGCATCCAAGGTCTGGGAAAATAGGGAATCGGACATTAAAAAGATTAAAAAAACCAACAGTAAATTTTTCATTCGTTTAAAATTTAGCATTTTATAAAATTATCTATTTCTTATTTATAGGGTTTGTGTTTTAAATCAAAAGTGATTTTAATTGTCTTTGCAATATTATTTCTTACCACAATGGGTATTTTAATATCAAAATCGGCCACCTCAACCATAAAATGGCCAGATAAATTAATTTGGTCTTTTAGAATCTGAATGTTTGCAATGGTACTTATTTTCTTTTCTTTTCCGTGCAATGATAAGATTCCCTTTATTTCAACAGTTCCGTTTTGAACGTCCAATTCCTTTAAATTTAGTATATATCCTTTAAAGGTGGCTTTTGGGTATTTATATGATTCTACATAGCTTTGGTTAAAATGCTCTTGCATTAATGCTTTTTCGAACATAAAAGATTTCATCAATAATTGTATGGCTATTTCACCGGTTTTTTTATCAATAACACTTAAAACTTGATAATTGTCGGCTTTTATATCTTCAACCAAAGAATGTGAAAAAAAGGAGATGTAACCTTCTTTTGTTAAATATCTTTCCTGTGAAAAAAGTTGGCTAGACATTAAAAACAGCAGTATTACTATAATTCTATTTTTCATTAAAATTGCTATTAGTTAATATACATCTAACCATCATAATATCAAATAAATAACCAGTGCAAACACCTTTTATCGTAATTTGGCTTCCTTTTTTAAGTTTCAAAACATTTAAATTTGCCTCAGGCAACATATGGCATATAATACTTGAAAAACCACTTCTGTCTTTTAATGTTATGATACTAACTCCTTTGTCAAAAGAAATTTCGGCTATTTCGCCTTTAATCTGAATTAAATTATCAACATATTTTTCATTTGCTGAATACTCATCTGCTAAATAATCATCTAATATTTCCTGCGCAGTGACCTCTAATTCGGGATTTGATTTTTTAATGTCAATAAACGGTTTGTTATATAAATTTATAATAAAAAATAAACTTATGATAATTAATACCAATACAATCAATAATATTTTAAAATTTCTTGTTTTCAACTTCTGTAGGCCATAAAATTAAAATCATCTATTTCTTTACTAAATCATTTTGGAGTCTAAACTCCTATAAATATCAAATTGTGCTTTTGAAAATCAAAAAAAAACCACAATAAAAGGGAAAAAATTGAACTAAGAAAATGACACTTTTTGAAATATGAGACAAATAATGTCTTAATTTTTTACTGACAATATTAAAGTCTAAATAAGTTTGAATATAAACTTTGGTTTAAGAAACAAGGCATTTCTCAAAAATTTATAATGTAATTGTTTAATAACCACCAAATGAATAACAGCTTACTGTTTAATAAGCTGGCCTCTAATTTCTCCTCCCGGAAACGCGGCGCTATGAATATTTACATAATAAAGTTCTGAATTAAGATCAGCTTCTTGACTTGCATCCAANNACTGTGATTGTGAAAATTTTTGTAGTAGTGTTATAGGTAAGCGTTGACGTTCCTGTAGCTGTTGAAGCATTAGGGGTTGATTCACTTGCCCCATTCAAGACAGCTTTAAAAGTTACGTTCGGATCGGGTGCTGCATCGTCATCACTACTGCAGGAACCGAGAACTGATAAAAGAAAAAAAACCGCGAATGATATAAATTTTGTTTTCATAATGATATTATTTTAATTAAAATTGATTTAACTTCATACCAAATAAAATCGTTTTCTCTTTTTTATACAATTTAAACTTTGTGAAAAGGAAAAAACAGGGGTTGAAAGGGAGAAAATTGAACTAAAAAAATGATACTTTTTGAAAAAAGATAAATTATACTTGCCTACTTTACTGACAATAACATTAATTGTGTTCGGTATTGGTTATTTCAGTATGAATTATTTGGTTAAAGTTAGCACCAATCAGTTTTTGGAAATTCAAATTGAATCAAGCCAAAGAGAGGCCCGTGAATTTTCAAATTTAATATCCTATCAAATCGCAAATGGTTTAGAAAGAGACACTATAATTAATAATATCCAAAAAAGTATTGAAGGCACCAATACCGAATCGGGTTTTATTTGTATGTTTGATTGGTCTGGTGTTGAAATTTGTCACCCGGATCCACAAAAAATTGGCAATCAAATTATCCCGAATGAATCATACGTAAGACCGCTTGACAACAGTATTGACTCAGAAGATTTTTATCAATTATTAAAAAATAAGAAACAATTGGGTGGATTAAGAGAATTTAACACAAATAGAAGCTCTGAAATAATATACTTATATCCCGTTAAAAATTCAGATTGGATTATTGCGGCCCACGCCAATATTGATAAAATTGATAAGGAAATTAAAAAGTTGAAAGTCACCTTTTTATTGGTTTATTTATTGTCAGGCATCTCTGTAATTTTACTTTCAGTTATCGTTGTCAGATTTTTGAGTAATTATTATGAAAAAGAATTGGAATTAAAAAATCAGCTTCTGATGGGAGAAGTTTTAACACTTTCAAAATTAAATTTGAATTTAACAAATTACAGGAAGAAGATTAGTGATAAAATTGATAACGAAATTAATAAGGATGATGAAATTGAAGATGATTTAAAAACTAAAAAAAGGATATTGACCTACTCAAAAAATAAATTAATTTCATTAAAAGTTGAGGAAATTGCCTTTATAAGTACAGAGAACTCAATAACTTCAATCACTTGTTTAGATGGAAAAAAATACACACATAATTCAAGTTTGGACGAACTTTACAATAGCTTAGACCATGCTGTTTTTTTTAGGGCAAACAGACAATTTATTCTCTCTGTTAAGGGAATAGATGAAATATTAAAATATGGAAATAATCAATTAAAAATAATGACGAAACTTAATAATTCCATTATAATCAGTAAAAATAAAGCTGCTGAATTTAAAAAATGGCTGAATTCCTAATTAAAAGGCGTTATCAAAATGAACCACATTGACTGGACCGGATTTATTGGCATAACCTTACTTTTATTGGCGTTTTTTCTCAATTTAATGGACAAGATTAAAACCGACAGTTTGCCCTATTTGTTGTTAAATTTTATGGGTGCAGGCATTGCGTGTTTGGCTTCCGTACTTTTAAATTATATGCCATTTGTGATTTTGGAAGGTTGCTGGGCGCTGGTTTCTGCATTTGGATTGGCGAAATTGATCACCAAAAACAAAGTGACTTCTTAAATCTGTTCAAATTTGGCTATATTCGTGCCAAAAGAAACAAGTTTGTCGATTTTCATAAATGCCAATGTTAAACTTATGGAACCTATTTTAAAAGTTCAAAATTTATCCATTTCATTCGATCAAAATAAGGTGGTTAATGAGGTTTCATTTGTATTGAATTCGCAACAAATTTTGGGAATTGTGGGTGAATCCGGCAGCGGAAAATCGGTGACAGCATTGGCCATTTTAGGATTGCTCCCAAAAAACGCCACCATTACCGGCAGTATTTTATTTAACAACGCCAATTTGCAATCGACTTCAGAAAAAGATTTTCAAAAAATAAGGGGAAATAAAATCTCTATGATTTTCCAAGAGCCGATGAGCTCTTTAAATCCGAGTTTAACTTGTGGCTATCAGGTGCAGGAAATTTTATTGCAGCACAAAAAGCTGTCGAAAAAAGAAGCTAAAAATCAAGTTATTGAATTGTTTTATAAGGTGAAATTGCCAAGGGCTGAAACAATGTACAACCAATATCCGCATCAGCTTTCGGGCGGACAAAAACAGCGGGTGATGATTGCGATGGCGATTGCCTGCAAACCACAAATTTTAATTGCCGACGAACCAACCACGGCGTTGGATGTAACCATACAAAAGGAAATTATTGAATTGTTGAAAGCNNAGCAGGGAAATGTAACCCAGGTTTTTAAAAATCCGGTTCACAATTATACCAAAGCGCTCATAAATTCGAAACCCAACTTAAAAGAACGCCTAAAAAAGTTGCCCACCGTAAAAGATTTCATTGAAAACACGGTTGATGATGAGATTTACACAACAGAACAGCGCAACGATTTTCACTCCAAAATTTACGCAACAAAACCATTGCTTGAGGTTAAAAATGTAGCGACTTATTTTAATGTTGAGAAGCCCTTTTTCTTCGGAAAGGCAAATCCTGTAAAAGCGGTTGATGAAGTTTCCTTTCAGCTTTTTGAAGGGGAAACTTTAGGCTTGGTTGGCGAATCGGGTTGCGGGAAAACTACCTTGGGACGCACCATTTTGCATCTGGAAAAAGCCACAAAAGGACAAATTTTTTACAAGCAAAAGGATGTCACGAATCTTTCGAAAAAGGAATTGAAAGATTTCAGAAAAGAAGTTCAAATCATTTTTCAAGATCCGTTTTCATCACTCAATCCGAGAATTCCGGTCGGTG